>NZ_CP130058.1:2216991-2533704 GCF_030644365.1 Schaalia sp. HMT-172 | reverse complement strand
TAGTCGGGCACGTAGCCGAAGTTGACGTTCTCCTGGAGGGAGTGGCCGGGGCCCATGTCGTACACAGCGGAGGTGTCGTCGACGGTGGCGTCGGGGTCCTCGGTCTGGTCGTAGTCCTTGATGGACGAGGAGCGCACGACCTTGACGGTGTACTTGCCGTCGGGCAGGTGCTGGAAGGCGTAGTTGCCGTCCGCGTCGGTGTCGAGGGTCTGGAGGACCTTGCCGTCCTCGTCGAGGAGCTGGACGCTCACACGCTCGAGGCCGGGCTCGTCACCGTTGATCATCTTGTCGCGGTTGTCGTCGCGGTAGACAGTACCCGTGATGGTGTTGTTCGGGACGTAGCCGAAGTCGACGTCGCCCTTGGTGGGGTTCTTCTCGTCGAGAGTGATCGGCTCGGAGGCGTTGTCCAGCTTGTTGTCGGGGTCGCCGGTCTGGTCGGTGTCGGTGAGGACACCGTCCTTGACGACCTTGACGGAGTAGGTGCCGTCGGGCAGGTGCTCGAAGGAGTACTTGCCGTCCTTGTTGGTCGTCGTGGTGGCGATAACCTTGCCGTCCTTGTCGAGGAGCTGGACCGTCACACCGGAGTAGCGTCCTTCGGTGTCGCCCTTCTTTCCGTCGCGGTCACCGTCGCGGTAGATGGTGCCGTTGATGGAGTTGTTGGCGATGTAGCCGAAGTTGACGTCCGTCTCGGTGCGGTGGTCGTTACTCAGTGAGATGACGCCGGAGGCGCTGTCCTTGGTGGAGTCCGGGTCCTCGGTCTGGTCGAGGTCGGTGAGGGCACCGTCCTTGACGACCTTGACGGTGTAGTCGCCGGCGGGCAGCTTGGAGAAGGAGTACGCGCCGTTCGCGTCCGTCGTGGTGGTCGCGACGACCTTGCCGTCCTTGTCGCGCAGCTCGACGGTCTGGTTGGCGTAGCCCTTCTCCGTTGCGCCGTGCATCTCGTTGCGGTCACCGTCGCGGTAGACGAGGCCGTGGATCGAGTAGTCGGGCACGTAACCGAAGTCGATGTGGTCCTTGGTGGGGTTGTCCTCACCCAGGGTCACCGGCTCGGAGGCGTTGTCCTTGTTCGCGTCCGGGTCCTCGGTCTGCTCGGTGTCGGCGAGCTCGCCATCCTTGACGACCTTGACGGAGTAGGTGCCGTCGGGCAGCTTGGAGAAGGAGTAGGCGCCGTTCGCGTCGGTGGTCGTGGTGGCCACGACGTTTCCGGAGGCGTCGAGGAGCTGGACGGTCACGCCGGAGTATCCGGGTTCGGTGCCGTCCTGGTCGCCGTTGCGCGAGTCATCGCGGTAGACAGTGCCCGACAGGGAGTTGTTGTTCACGTAGCCGAAGTTGACGTCCGTCGTGGACGGGTTGTCGTTGTTCAGCGTGATGGGCTCGGAGGCGTTGTCCTTCGTGGCGTCCGGGTCGCCGGTCTGCTCGAGGGAGGCGATGGGGCCATCCTGAACGACCTTGACGGAGTAGGTGCCCGCGGGGAGCTTGTCGAAGGAGTAGGTGCCATCAGCGTCGGTCGTGGTGGTGGCGACGACGGTGCCGTCGGCGTCCACCAGGTTGACTGTCACGCCCTTGTAGAGCTTCTCGCCCGCATCCAGCGCGCCGGAGCGGTTGCCGTCGCGGTAGATGGTGCCCTTGATGAAGTAGTCGGGCACGTAGCCGAAGTTGACGTTCTTCTTCGTGGGGTTGTCCTCGTTCAGGACGATGGGCTCGGAGGCGCTGTCCTTGGTGGCGTCCGGGTCCTCGGTCTGCTCGAGGTCGGTGAGGGCACCGTCCTTGACGACCTTGACGGAGTAGGTGCCGTCGGGGAGGTTGTCGAAGGAGTAGTTGCCGTTCGCGTCGGTCTTAGTGGTCTTGATGACCGCTCCGGCCTTGTCGAGGAGCTGCACCGTCTGCTCGGGGTAGCCGGCCTCTCCCCCGTTCAGGGAGTTGGAGCGGTTGTCGTCACGGTAGATGGTGCCGGAGATCGAGTTGTCCGAGATGTACCCGAAGTTGACGTTCTCCTTGATCGGGTCGTTCAGCTCGAGGGTGATGTCGCCGGAGGTGTTGTCCTTGGTGGCGTCGGGGTCCTCGGTTTGGACGAGGTCGGCGATGGGGCCTTCCTTGTGGACGCGGACCTTGTAAGTGCCTTCCTCGAGGTTGGTGAAGGCGTAGGCGCCGTGAGCGTCGGTGGTCGTGGTGGCCACGACGTTACCGGCATTGTCGAGGAGGTCGACGGTCACGCCCTGGTAGAGCTTCTCGCCGTCTTCGAGGCTCTCGGAGCGGTCGGCGTCACGGTAGACGGTGCCTTTGATCGTGTAGTTCGTGGCGTAACCGAAGTTCACGTTCTTCACGGAGGGGTTGTCGTGGCCTACCTGGACGACGCCGGAGGCGCTGTCCTTCGTGCCGTCCGGGTCCTCGGTCTGCTCGAGCTTCTTGAGCAGGTCGGAGGGCTCCACCTTGACCGTGTACTTGCCGGCGGGCAGCTTGGCGAAAGAGTATGTGCCGTCCGCCTTCGTTGTGGTTGTCGCGACCGTTGCCCCGGCCTCGTTGAGGAGGTTGACGGTGACGCCGTCGAAGCCGGGCTCACCGTTGTTCAGGGTCTCGGAGCGATCCTTGTCGTAGTAGACGGTGCCGGAGACCGTGTAGTCCTCCGCGTAGCCGAAGTTGACGTTCGTGACGTCGGGGTCGGAGCGCGTGAAGGTGATGGCCTGGGAGCGCGAGTCGCCGTTTCCGGAGGGGTCCTCGGTCTGCTCGGTGGAGGCGAGCGGGCCGGTCTTGTCGACCTGGACGGTATAGGTGCCGTCGTTCAGTCCAGTGAAGGAGTAGTTGCCGTCAGCGTCGGTCGTCGTGGTGGCCACGACGGCGCCGGAGGCGTCAACCAGCTTCACGGTGACGCCGGACTGGGCGATGTCGCCGCCGTCCTTCGCCTTATCGCGGTTCTGATCGAGGTAGACGGTGCCGGAGATCGCGTGCTTCTTGACGTATCCGAAGTTGATGTTCTCCTGGACGGGGTTGCCCGCGTTCAGGGTGACGGTGCCGGAGGTGGAGTCCTTCGTGGCGTCGGGGTCTTCGGTCTGTGTCAGGTCGGCGATGGCGCCGGCCTTGGTGACCTTGACGGTGTAGTCGCCGGCGGCCAGGCGCGTGAAGGAGTAGTTGCCGTCAGCGTCGGTCGTGGTGGTGGCGATGACGGAGCCGTCGGGGCGAAGGAGCTCGACCGTGATGTCCTTGAAGCCCTCTTCACCGTCGGTGTAGGAGGAGGAGTCGTTGGCGTCGTAGTAGACCTTGCCGGACAGGCGGTGCTTGACGGAGATCGAGGCCTTCGCCGTGTTGTTGTCCGGGTTCTGGTCGTACTCGGGCGGGTTCACGAAGGAGGCAGTGTTCTGCAGCGTCTTGCCATCGGTGCCCTCGTCGAGCGTGACGGTGACGTACAGCGAGGCGTGCTGGCCGGCGAGCATGTCGCCGAGCTTCCACGTGGTGCCGTCGAAGGTGCCGGCGGAGCCACCGGTGCTGCACTCGCCGGGCACGCCGGAGGTGTAGCCGGAGGTGCACAGGTGCGATTCGGCGGACACGAAGGTGGTGCCGGCGGGGAACGCCTCAGCGACCTTGACGTCGGGGGCCTTGCCCTGGCCGGTGTTGCCGGCGTCGATGCGGAAGGTGACGTTGTCGCCGGGCGCGAGGTTGTCGGCGTCGGAGACGACGGTCTTATTCAGGGCGATGTCGAGCGCGACGACCAGGGCGACCTTGATGGGTTCGGTCGGCAGGATGGCTCGGTTGTTCGAGGCCTGGGTGGCGGCGATCGCGACGGATTCGTAGGCGATGCCGGTGGCGTTATCGGGCGCCTTGATGGGCACGATGAGGGGGATGGAGGCGCCCGCCTTGATGGGGGTGGCCTTTCCGTTGATGTAGATGCGGTAGGACTTCACGTCCGACCACGAGGCCGGGGTTGCGGTCCAGTTGTTGTCGCAGCCTGCGGGGGAGGCGACCATGGTGTCGCCCTGGTTGATGACCTCGCCGCGGCAGGGGTTGAAGGAGGTGGAGTACTCGATGGTGACCTGCGAGGGGTCGATGCCCGAGCCGGTGCCGACCTGGATGGGGCCGGTGATGGTGGGCTCCCATTCGGAGTCGCGCGACGCGCCGCCTTGGACGGAGGTGTCTCCGACGTGGGGCAGGATGCCGTACACGGTCATGTCGGACAGGTCCGCGTTACCGGAGTTGGTGGGGGTGATGCGGAACTGGCCGTCTTCGCCCTGGCGCATGACGGAGGGGCCGTCGGTGTACTTCTTGTAGACGGAGCCGGGCACGGAGCCCAGGGACTCGAGGACGACGTCGGCGCCTGCCTGCTCGGACACGGTGAAGGTCGAGGAGACGGGGCAGACTTGATCGGCGGTGTTGCCGTCGCCGTTGACATCGTATGTGTCGTCGGTGGAGCCGTAGAAGCAGATGGTGGTCTTCTTGGAGGTGAGGGCGTACTCGGGCTCGGCCGCTGAGATGTAGGCCTCGTTCTTGTGGGTGCCGGCGCTCATGGAGGGGCCGACCTTGCCGCGCAGCTGGATGGTGGTGCCACCCTTGGTCTGGTAGCCGGGCCAGGTGACCTGGACGAGCTGTCGGGTGCAGCCGGTGGCGTCGGTGACGTCGCGGACCGTGACGGTCTTGTCCTTGCCGGCGGGGCCGCCGGTGACGGAGCCCTCGACGAAGGTCATGCCGCAGGGCAGCAGGTCGGAGATGACGGGCTGGGAGTCGACGACGGTCGAGGTGTTGTTCGCGGTGACGCTGAAGGTGACCTCGGAGCCGGGGGACGCCAGGTTGCCCTTGATGGTGGACTTGGCGTTGTAGTACTTGGGCAGTGCGGTGCCCAGGGTCAGGACGTCACACTTGTCGTCGGCGGGGATCACGATCTCTCGCGTACCGTCGAGGGACTTCATGGAGAAGTCGGTGACGCAGTTCTGGACGCGCACCCACTGGTCGGACTTGCCGGCCTTCCAGGCGGCGGCGTCCTTGTCGACGTCGACGTAAGTGACGCCGTCTTCGGTGGTGGGGGTGCCCGCGCCGATGGGGCCGGCGACGTTGAGGATGGAGGTCTCACCGGCGGGGATCGTCTGCTTGTAGTGGAAGACGGTCAGGTACTCGTCGGCGGCGAAGGAAGAGAAGTCGAACGCCTTGCCGCGGTAGACGGTCTGAGTACCGGTGTTGCCCTTGTTGGTCCAGTAGGTGATGTCGATGGGCGTCGTCGTCTGCGTGTCGATGGTCTTGACGCGCATGAGGGGCTTGTCGCAGTCCTTGGAGCCGTCGGTCGGGGAGACGAGGCCACAGGTCATGTAGTCGGTGTACTCGAGGACGACGGGCACGTTGGACTTGTTGTCGTAGGTGTAGAGCCAGTTGCCCTGCTTGCCGCGCTCGAATTGGCTCATGGCGCGCTTGTTAAAGCCGCCGCCGTAGCGAACCTCGTTGTCGAAGTGGTGGGTGAAGGAGGCGTTCGCGGTGTGGACGTTGTCCTCGTTGTGCATTTCCTTGCCGGTGAGCTTGGCGGTGTTGGTGACCGTGTTATCGGCGCAGGTGTCGTCGTAGTGGACGGTGACGCTCAGGACGACGTTCATGAACGCGGGGTTGACGTCGCCGATGGTCCAGGTGACGGTGTGGGTTGCGGCGTCGTAGGAGCTGGGGACGGTGGCCGCGGTGTTCGTGATGGTGTTGCCCGAGGCCGAGGAGGACACGTAGGTCGCGCACTGGGGCAGCGGGTCGGTGACGACGACGTTCGTCATGTTGGACTTGCCGTTGAGGCCGTCGACGGTGGTGTCGTACTTGGGGGTGATCTGGTAGGTCACGTCGACGTTCTTGGGTGTGGCGACGGGGCCGGTTTTCGACAGGAGGGGGGTCGGCTCGGACTTGATCGTGACGCTGTCGTTCGCCGTGACGGTCGTGTCGCCGGAGGAGAAGGTGGCGACGGGGGTGACCGTGGAGCCGCCGGGGGTGACGCCGCGCGGCGCGGTGAAGGTGAGCACGGTCTGGAAGGATGTGCCGGCCGCGACGGTGCCCAGGTTGTAGGTGACGAGGCCGTCGGTCGTTCCGGTGGGTCGCTTGATCTCGGGGGTGACAACCTTGTTGCCTGCGGTCGCGGTGGCGTTGATACCCTCGGGGGCCGAGTCGGGGTTGGAGTTGCCGCCGGGGGTGATCGTGTGCGGCAGGGAGATGGTCACGACCGAGTCGAGGCAGTCCTCCGTGGTGGAGGCGCAGGAAAACTCGACGACGTAGCGCTGTTCAACGCCCGACAGGTACGAGTCTTCGTCGGCGTTGATCGCCAGCTTGAGGGTGGGGGCCGCCGCGTAGGCGGGCAGCGTCGTAATACCGAGGATGACGAGGGCGGTCGTCATCAGCATGGCAAGTAGCTGGGTCAGCCGGGAGGCCTTTGACCACGTGTCGTTGATGTGCACAGCCTTCTCCTGTTGTGCGAGACGGGACTAAACATCCCAATTTTAGCGGTTTTGCAGCAAGTGTAAAGAGGGAGCTATCACGCGAAAGACGCTCGTAATCTTATGTTTCCTAGGTCAGTTTTCAGATTTTTGACCGCATTCGTGAAACAACCGTCCATACGGTTTATACACAACTGTTGATAAGGCTGTGGATAAAAAATGGCGTTATTCCACGTGAGGACCATAAATCCCGAGTGCGCCGGCTCCGCATGCACAGATGGTGCCCACATGACCAAATGGTCGGACAACTAACGCTGGAAGCGACCAATCTCCCCGACCTCGGGAAGCTCACCAAAAAATATTTTGAAGGTCACATGCAAAAAACCCGCAACCACCAGGTTGCGGGTGAAACGTGGAGCTAACGGGACTCGAACCCGTAACCCCCTGCTTGCAAAGCAGGTGCGCTACCAATTGCGCCATAGCCCCGTCGGAGACTGCTAGTTCTCCACGGTGTCCGTCACGGACGTCCACAGGTCGGCGTTATCGGAAAGATCAACCAGAACTTGTCGAACGACGATGCCAACGGCGACGACGGATCCGACAGCCACACAGCACGTGACCCATTTCTTCATGATGTCCTCCGCTCAAACTCGCCTGCGGATGGTGGGCCTAGGTGGGCTCGAACCACCGACCTCAGTCTTATCAGGACTGCGCTCTAACCTACTGAGCTATAGGCCCAACCGGCACCCTTGCGGGCACTCGGATATAGTACACAGGACCGGGCCGTCCGGCAAAATCGAGACTTGGTGACGTCCAACACGAATCCGTCGCGACGGGGCGCGGCGCAGAAAGAGAACCCTCGTGACCGCAATCATCGACTACGTCAGGAGCGCGACGACTCCGCTGCGCTCCGACCTCTCCCCCGCCGACGCGCTCGCGCTCACATGCCTGACCTACGTCGACTGTCACGCGCTGCCCGGCCCCCGCTCCACCCACGGTTGCCTGCTCCGCGACGTCGCCCAGGCCTCGTCGATACCCGCCCTCTTCCGTCACTCGAGCGTGACGCATTCGGACCGCGCGCTCCTGGAGGCAGTCGGCGCGAGCCCGCGTTTTCGTGGCGTGCGGGTGCGCGACGCGGTCACAAAGATCGGCACTCGCCCCCTCGCGCAGTTCGGCGCGCTCACCTTCGTCGACGAGGCCGGGGCACGTTTCGTGGTCTTCCGCGGGACGGACACAACCGCGGTCGGATGGGCGGAGGACGCCCGCTTCGGGCTGGAATTCCCGACGATCGCGCAGCGGTGGGCGGCGCGCTACCTGGACTACGCTGCCGGCCGAGGAGGCGGACCCCTCACCGTGATTGGGCACTCGAAGGGTGGCAACCTGGCGCTCTACGCGGCTGCCTCCTCCCCCACCGTCGAGCGCGTCTATGCGTTCGACCCGTTGGGTTTTCCCGCGTCGGTCGTTGACGACGGTTTCTTTCACGGCATTGACGGGCGAATGCGTATCTACGTGACGGCCGACTCGTGGGTGAGCCCACTGCTTCCCCTGCCCGCTCCGGCGCGGGCTGTCGCATCGTCCTGGCCGGGGCCTCTCAGCCACAACCCGTACTCATGGCTGATCGATGGCTCGTCGCTGCGGCGCGATCTGCGGCCACCGTCGCGTTTAGGGGCTGCGCTCGGTGGCCTCGTCGGCGTCCTGCTGAGGGTTTGCCGACGCGGATAGACGACACGCACGCAAGCACGCACGCAGGCAGTCATAGACGCACGCAGGCAGGCACACAGGCATAGCAAAAGGGGCCGGCGTGAGCCGACCCCTTGCGCGAGTGCCCTCACTCGTCCATGAGAGACACCTTAATGCCGCCCACCAGGGACGCGACGACGTTGTAGAGCATGGCGCCCAGTGTCGACAGCGCGGTGAGCAGGATGACGTTGATGACGGCGACGATGGTCGCGTAGGAGATGACGCGAGGCAGGCGCGCGTAGTCCAGCAGGTCCACGAAACGGCCGGCGCCCACGGTCTGCAGGAATTCCTCGAGCTGGCTGAACACGTGCATCGCGTCAACCATGAGCCACAGGACGATCGTGGCGATGACCATTGCGATGCCCAGGGCGACGGACAGGAGGAAAGACACCTTCATGACGGTCCACGCGTCGATACGCGCGATCGCCAGGTCAACTCGGCGGGGAGCGTCGCTGCGGGCGCTCGAGACGTGGTCGCTCATGTGTTTCCTTCCAGGTCGCACTTCCTACCTGCCAGGCTACCGCATCGCCGGGCACCGGCGCTGGTTCCGCGCCGCTTTGGAAGCTTGATCACGGGACGAGGCCCCCGCCTCGTCCCGTGATCACACGTCAGTTTTCGGTAACTTCGGTGTCGCCGCCCTCAGAGGCCGTGGCCTCGTCGGCGGGGGCATCGGTTCCCTCCGCGGCATCCGCAGCCTCGGTGTTCTCGGTGTCGTCGGCCTCGTCATCTCCCGAGTCGGGGTTGCGGGTGATCGCGATGATGCGGTCGCCCTCGTCCGGTCGGGCGAAGATGACGCCCATGGTGTTGCGGGCGGTGGGTCGCACGTCGGAGGCGTTGACCTGGACGAGCTTGCCGGACTCGGTGATGACCATGACGTCTTCATCGGGTCGCACGACGAGGGCGCCGACCAGGCCGCCGCGTTCGTCGACGAGTTTGCCGACGCGCACGCCGAGGGTGCCGCGCGACTTCGTCGGATATTCCTCGACGGGGGTGCGCTTGGCGTAGCCGGAGTCGGTGACGATCAGCAGGTCGGTGTTTTCGCGCGGGACCTCCATGCTGAGGAGTTCGTCGTCGCCGCGGAACTTCATGCCGCGCACGCCGGACGTGGAACGGCCCATGGAGCGCAGCTGATCGTCGGTGGCGGTGAAGCGCACGGCCTGGCCGTCGCGCGAGACGAGGATGAGGTCCTCGTCGGCCATGATGGTCTGCGCGGAGACGAGTTCGTCGGGCTTGCCGTCTTCGTCCTCGCGCAGGTTGATGGCGATGATGCCGCCGGAGCGGGGGGAGTTGTACAGGCTCAGCGGGGTCTTCTTCACCAGGCCGCGCTTGGTGGCCAGGACCAGGAAGTCCGCGTCCTCGTAGGTGCGGATCGCGAGGACCTGCGCGATGTGCTCGTCGGGCTGGAAGGCCAGCAGGTTGGCGACGTGCTGGCCCTTGGCGTCGCGGCCGCCTTCGGGGATTTCGTAGGCCTTGGCGCGGTAGACGCGGCCGAGGTTGGTGAAGAAGAGCAGCCAGTTGTGCGTGGTGGTGACGAAGAAGTGCTCGACGACGTCGTCGCCGCGCAGCTGGGTGCCGCGCACGCCCTTCCCGCCGCGCTTTTGCGAGCGGTAGTTGTCGGTGCGGGTGCGCTTGGCGAAGCCGTCGCGGGTGATGGTGACGACGACGTCCTCTTCGGGGATGAGGTCTTCCATCGACATTTCCCCGTCGAAGGGGAGGATGCGGGTGCGGCGCTCGTCGCCGAACTTGTCGACGATGTCGGACAGTTCGGCGGAGATGATGGCGCGCTGGCGCTCGGGCTTGGCCAGGATGTCGTTGAGGTCGTCGACGCGGGCCTTGAGCTCGGCGTACTCGTCCATGATCTTCTGGCGCTCGAGGGCGGCCAGGCGGCGCAGCTGGAGGGCCAGGATGGCGTCGGCCTGGATGGCGTCCACGTCGAGCAGGTCGATCAGGCCTGCGCGTGCCTCGTCGACGGTGGGGGAGCGGCGGATGAGGGCGATGACCTCGTCGAGGGCGTCGAGGGCCTTCAGGTAGCCTTCGAGGATGTGCAGGCGTTCGAGGGCCTTGCGCAGGCGGAAGCGCGTGCGGCGCACGATGACGTCCATCTGGTGGGTGATCCAGTGGCGGATGAAGCCGTCGATGGACAGGGTGCGGGGCACGCCGTCGACGAGCGCGAGCATGTTGGCGGAGAAGTTTTCCTGCAGGCTGGTGCGCTTGTAGAGGTTGTTGAGGACGACTTTGGCGACGGCGTCGCGCTTGAGGACGATGACGAGGCGCTGGCCCGTTCGGCCGGAGGTTTCGTCGCGGATGTCGGCGATGCCGCCGATCGCGCCGTCGCGCACGAGCTGGGCGATCTTATCGGCCAGGTTGTCGGGGTTGACCTGGTAGGGCAGTTCGGTGACGACGAGGCACTGGCGGCCCTGGATTTCCTCAACACCCACGACGGCGCGCTGCGTGATGGAGCCGCGTCCGGTGCGGTAGGCGTCTTCGATGCCCTTGCGGCCCAGGATGGTGGCGCCGGTGGGGAAGTCGGGTCCGGGGATGAGCGTGAGGAGTGCTTCGAGGAGTTCCTCGCGCGAGGCTTCGGGGTGTTCGAGGGCCCATTCGACGCCGCGCGCCAGTTCGCGCAGGTTGTGCGGCGGGATGCGGGTCGCCATGCCGACGGCGATGCCTTCGGAGCCGTTGGCCAGCAGGTTCGGGAAGCGCGCGGGCAGGATGGTGGGTTCCTGGTTGCGGCCGTCGTAGTTGTCCTGGAAGTCGACGCATTCTTCGTCGATGTCGCGGACCATTTCCATGGCCAGGGGTGCCATCTTGCACTCGGTGTAACGGGGTGCGGCGGGTCCCAGGTTGCCGGGGGTGCCGAAGTTACCCTGGCCGGCGACGAGGGGGTAGCGCAGCGACCAGGGCTGCACGAGGCGCGCGAGGGCGTCGTAGATGGCGGCATCGCCGTGGGGGTGGTAGTTACCCATGACCTCGCCGACGACGCGGGAGGACTTGGAGAACGAGGAGGTGGGGCGGTATCCGCCGTCGTACATGGCGTACAGGACGCGGCGGTGGACGGGCTTGAGGCCGTCGCGCACGTCGGGTAGGGCGCGTCCGACGATGACGCTCATCGCGTAGTCGAGGTAGGAGCGCTGCATCTCTTTTTGCAGGTCGACCTGGCGGATGCGCTCGGTGTCCGAGATGTGCCGCGCGTCAGTAGTCTGCTCGTCGCTCACGTTTTTCCTTACGTTGTTTCTGCTCGATCAGGCCCGCCAGGTTCGAGGCCGGGGCTGGGCTGGTCGCGGTGTTGTCAGATGTCGAGGAAGCGCACGTCGGTGGCGTTGCGCTGGATGAAGGTGCGGCGTCGGTCAACGTCGTCGCCCATGAGGATCGTGAAGGTTTCGTCGGCGTCTGCGGCCTCGTCGAGGGTGACCTGCTTGAGGATTCGGTGTTCCGGATCCATGGTGGTCTCCCACAGTTCATGGTCGTTCATTTCGCCGAGGCCCTTGTAGCGCTGGATGCCGCCCTCCTTGGGCAGGCGGCGGTTCGCGGCGGCGCCGGCGGCGAGCAGTTCGTCGCGTTCCTTGTCGGAGTAGGCGAATTCGTGCTCGGCGTTGGTCCACTTGATGCGGTACAGCGGGGGCATCGCGATGAAGGTGTGGCCGCCCTCGATGAGGGGTCGCATGTAGCGGAAGAGGAGGGTCAGCAGCAGCGTGGCGATGTGTTGGCCGTCGACGTCGGCGTCCGCCATGATGACGATCTTGCCGTAGCGCAGCTTCGAGATGTCGAAGTCTTCGCCGATGCCGGTACCGAAGGCGGTGATGAGGGAGCGGATGGTGTCCGAGGACAGGGCTCGGTCCAGGCGCGCCTTTTCGACGTTGAGGATCTTGCCGCGGATGGGCAAGATGGCCTGGCGCTCGGGGTCGCGGCCGCCGACGGCGGAGCCGCCTGCGGAGTCGCCCTCGACGATGAAGATTTCGCACTCGGAGGGGGTGCGCGAGGAGCAGTCGCGCAGCTTGCCGGGCATGGAGGCGGATTCGAGGACGCCCTTGCGCCTCGTTGCCTCGCGGGCCTTGCGGGCGGCGACGCGGGCGGCCTGTGCGGCCTGGCCCTTGGCGATGATGGCCTTGGCGTCGGCGGGGTGGGCGTCGAACCAGTCGGTGAGCTTGGAGTAGACCTGCTGGGCGACGAAGGTGCGGGCCTCGGTGTTGCCGAGCTTGGTCTTCGTCTGGCCTTCGAACTGGGGCTCGGTGAGCTTGATCGAGATGACGGCGGTCAGGCCTTCGCGGACGTCGTCACCGGTGAGGTTGTCGTCCTTGTCGCGGATGATGCCCTTGTCGCGGCCGTAGCGGTTGACGAGGGAGGTCAGCGCGGTGCGGAAGCCCTCCTCGTGCATGCCGCCTTCGGTCGTGTTGATGGTGTTGGCGAAGGTGTGGACGGACGAGGAGTAGGCGGTGGTCCACTGCATGGCGATTTCGACGCTCATGGTGCCTTCGTCGTTTTCGGCTTCGAAGTCAATGATCTCGTTGTTGATCGTGTCGGACTTCTTCGCGGAGTCGAGGTATTCGACGTAGTCGCGCAGGCCGTGCTCGTAGCAGTAGGTGACGGTGCGGTGGCCCTTGGTCTTCTTGTCCGAGGCCTCCTCGCCGCCGGCGATCTCGTCGCCTTCGTCGGTGGCGAACTCGCGCTCGTCGGTCAGGCTGATGCGCAGGCCCTTGTTGAGGAAGGCCATCTGCTGGAAGCGCTGACGCAGGGTCTCGAAGTCGAATTCGACGGTTTCGAAGATCTCCGGGTCCGGGTAGAAGACCTGCGTGGTGCCGGTTTCGTCGGTGGCTTCGCCGCGCTCGAGGGGGGTGATGGGGGTGCCGCCGTTGGCGAACGACATGCGCCACACGTAGCCTTGGCGGCGGATCTCGGTGTTGACGCGCGTGGAGAGGGCGTTGACGACGGAGATGCCGACGCCGTGCAGGCCGCCGGAGACAGCGTATCCGCCGCCGCCGAACTTGCCTCCGGCGTGGAGGATCGTCATGACGACCTCGACGGTGGGCTTGTGCTCGGTGGGGTGCTCGTCGACGGGGATGCCGCGACCGTTGTCGACGACCTTGATGCCGCCGTCTGCCTGGATCGTGACTTCGATGTGATCGGCGTAGCCTGCCAGGGCCTCGTCGACGGAGTTGTCGACGACCTCGTAGACGAGGTGGTGCAGACCGCGTTCGCCGGTGGATCCGATGTACATGCCCGGGCGCTTGCGGACGGCTTCCAGGCCCTCGAGGACGGTGATGTCCGATGCGCCGTAGGACTGCTCGCCTTCGGCGGTCTTCTCGTTGTCAGCCACGTGGCTCCCCTCGCATTGCGCGAAAATAGATGTTTAACCTTATAGATTCTACCAAAAGTGGGGCTTGTACCCGGGATTGACAGACCCGGAGGGTTACTTTACAAACTGCGAGATTGCAACGAAAACGTGACTGTGATCAGTCGCATTGCGGACGTGGCTGCCGCGGGGCGAGACGAGGCCGCCCTCCCGGCGGGGGAGGGCGGCCTGACGGTGTGTTGTCGCAACGGGCTAGTGTGTGCCGCTCGTGACGATCAACGCGCGTTGTCGTTCGATCACGGCTGCCAGGTCCAGTCGGGGATCTTGGCGCGGAAGTCATCGAAGTCGATGGTCTTGAAGGTGACCTGTTCGTTGTCGTAGGGGAGCTTGTAGGCCTTCATGAAGGTCTTCGTCTCACCGGGCTTGGCTGTCACGGAGATGCTTGCCCAGATGTCGTAGCCTGCAGGTTCCTTACCGCGCTCAAAGAAGGCGGAGCTCATGTCGATCCCCTTCTGGCTGAGATCAGGATCGAGGAGGGTGCTGCTCTGCTCGACGTTGGAGTTGTTGGTCATCGAGTAGGTGACCAGCAGCGTGTTCGACCCGTCCTCGTCAACGGGACCCTTTTCGATCTTCGTTATTTCGAGGTGCACCCCGTTCTTGAAGTCGACGCTGTAATTGCCGTTAGCGTGATAGGTGCCGGGGTTGCCGGTCGGTGCCCCGCTCGAGGATGGGCTCGGCGAGGGGGTCGGGCTGCTTGTCGGCGTTGGCTTCGGGCTGCTCGTCGAGGTTGGCGTCGGGCTGCTCGTCGGTGTCGGCGCGGCGCTGGTGGTCGTGGGGTCGGGCTCGGGTTCGCTGTCGCGGTTGATGAAGATGACTGCGCCGACGACGATGAGGACCAGCACGAGGACGCCGGCGACTGCTGCGACGATGATCGGGAGCTTGGAGCCCTTCTTGCCGTCGGGCGATGGAGTGTCCGAGCCGTATTGGGTGTAGGGGTCCGCGTAGCCTGCGGCGTACTGCTGGGTCTGGTCTGCATACCCGCCCTGATCACCGTAACCGGGCTGGAACTGCTGAGTCTGATCCGCAGCAAACCCACCCTGATCACCATAACCAGGCTGGAACTGCTGAGTCTGATCCGCAGCAAACCCACCCTGATCACCATAACCAGGCTGGAACTGCTGAGTCTGATCCGCAGCAAACCCACCCTGATCACCATAACCAGGCTGGAACTGCTGAGTCTGATCCGCAGCAAACCCACCCTGATCACCATAACCAGGCTGGAACTGCTGAGTCTGATCCACGTACCCGTTGTCCTGCCCCTGGGGGTAGGGCATGGCGTTCGGATCGTAGGGCTGAGCCGAGCCGGTGTAGGCGCCCTGGTCATTTCCCTTGTTCCAGGAATCCTGGCCCTCGGGAGCGTATGGGTTACTCATGGAGACTCCTCACAGAAATCGCACTGCCGTGCGGGATGACACGAGGAAGCCTAGCAAAATCTGACCGAAATGGGGAGTGATTCTCGCGTGCTTGCTCCTGTCAAGGGGGTTCACGCCCGTCTTCACGTCAATCGTCAGCGTTTCCGTCGTGACGGCCTCGCGTTGTCCGTGGGGGTGCCTCGATCGTC
The DNA here is from genome assembly GCF_030644365.1 of Schaalia sp. HMT-172. Lineage (NCBI taxonomy): Bacteria > Bacillati > Actinomycetota > Actinomycetes > Actinomycetales > Actinomycetaceae > Schaalia > Schaalia sp. HMT-172. Next base: position 2,518,673 of record NZ_CP130058.1, on the reverse strand, counting down.
GTGGGAGCACGGCGGCGGCTTGACTACCACGATGCGTGCCCGGCGGTCGCCAGCGCCAACCAACCCCAATCAGGACGGCTGCACAACAATATGGGGAAAATCAAAGATATCCTCCCCCACTGGGACATCCGTCATGAAAGTGACGGGTTCGCCGACGTTGATGTATTTCAAGCCAAGCGTGAACGTCACGGTGTCGCCCGGCCTGACCATGTCATCGTTCATCTCCACAATGACGTCAGGGTATTCGTCGGGATCAAGGGCGGCGAAACCGAGGACGATCCCCTTCTGTTTCAAGTTTGGCGTGTGCAACATGATGAATTCAGCGTCATCGGTGTTGTTGGTCATCGTCAAGGTGACGAACACGGTGTCCGCGCCGTCTTGGTCGACAGGGCCTCGTGTCACCGACGTACTCTCGATATGGAACTTTCCATTCATGATGTCCGCGGAATAATGGTCTGCTGTCACCGTTTTTATCGCCGTCGGGTCGCTTGACAGCGATGCGCCGTGGGATCGCATGAACGCTATCCCTCCGATCGCGACGAGGAGGATGCAGAGCGGAATAACGAGGGCGACCAGGATCACGGACTGCATGCCCCTGGACGCACCGGTGGCCTGCTGAGGAGCGCCGGAGCCCTCGGGGCTCTGAGAGGATGCGGGCTGTCCCTGGTTGTGGGGGCCGGCGCCGAGCATTGACGTCCCCATGGGGACCGCCTGTCGGGCGTCCCGCGGGTGCCCACCCGCGTTGTTATATGGGTAGCTCACGATGTTTCCTCAATCCTCCCGAGGCTCGCCGCCTCAGTACGGGTGCCAAATCCAATCTTCATCATCGGCTGTCTCGTCCGATTGTTGATCCTGAGGAGCGAACGACCACAGTGGCGCGTTCGGGTCTTCGTCTATGGTGTTCCACCGCCGGAAGGTGACGGTCTCGCCCGGGTAGGCGTACCGGTACGCATACGTGACAGTCATCGCCTCGCCTGACGCGATGTCATAGTTCCATTTGGTGAGTCCCTCGGGTTCCTGACCCGGTTCGAACTCCGCTTTTGGCAGCTCCGTTCCCTTTTGTATCAATTTGGGAAGAGTGAGCCGAACGCGCTGTGTGATTGCGGTGTTGTTGACGAGCGTGTACGTCACGAGGAGGGTATCCGCTCCCTCCTTATCGACGGGCCCCTGTTCGATTCTCGTCGTATTGACGGTGAACGCCCCGTCGAGGTACTGCGTCGAATACTGTTCTCCATTGCCGGTCGCGCGTGCGGTCGGCGTGGGAGAGTTCGATCCGCCCAGCCCAATTCCTCCCTCGTGGAACACGACGAAGGACCCGATTCCGAGGAGAGCGACGACCAGCACACCGATGATGCTTCCGACGATGCGGCGAGATGAACGAGGCCTCGCTGCCTCATTCTGGGTCCGCGCGACGCGCCCGCGCACGCCGCCAGAAACCGGTCCTCCCCCCTGCATCGATGCGCCGACGGGGCGCGACTGACCCGAGCCGCGTCCCGGATTCGAGTGGTTCGAAGGACCGGAAGGACCGTAGGGGTTCGTCATTATTACTCCTCGTCGCGACCCTGCACACGGGCAGGACACACGCCACAGACTAACAAAATCTGACCGAGGAAGCGATGGGCGTCAGCGTCTCGAAACGCGCCTGAATCCGGTTATCCATAGTCGGCGCGCGGGCCACGCCCCCGCACCACGTAGGGGCCTTTCTTCCACGACGGGGCGACGGGCCCCAAGATGATGACCTGTTCGACGACGCCCGAGCCGACCTCCTCGGCGATGCGACGCTCGATGGTGGGCAGCAGGAGCTGGAGCTGTTTGGCCCAGGCGGTTGAGTCGGCGCGCACGACGAGCTTGTGTCCCTCGAAGGTCTCGATGCGCGTGTGGTCGGCGTTGCTGGGGCCCACGATGTCCCGCCATTTCGCCATGACGGACCCCATTTTGGTGGGCGTGTCCCAGGCGCGGGCGCTGATGGTGCGCTCGAGGATCGCGCCCAGCGAGTTGGCCCTGCGGTAGCGCGGCCGCATCGCGGCCATGCCGGGGGAGCGGCTCCACGAGGCGCCCGTACCTTCGAGGGCTTGGCGCAGCGCGGCGAGGTCGCCCTCTGGGTCTTCCTCCGTGGACGAGGCCGGGGCGCTCACTCCGTTCACGCGCCCGTAGGCGGCGGCTCGGGCGGCTGCGCGCGCCTGGGCGTCGTCGTCGCCGCCGGCGAGGCGGCCGAGCCCATCGATTTCGATGGCCGCGTATTCGCTGGAGCCGTCGAGGCTGCGTCTGGGGCGCGTCTCGTCGAGGCCCCACGAGGGCAGGGTGGATCGAATGTAGCCGTGGTTGCGGGCGACGCGCTGGGCGCGTTCGAGCGCTCGGACGACGAACTCGTCGGCGTCGGCTTCCTCGCCTGGGGTGGGGGAGTGGGCGCCCTCGGCGTCGGGGCCGGTCGGATCCGCGTCGGCGCGGTCGTGACGCTCACTCATGGTCGGGTCCGTCGATGACGGTGCCACGGCGCGGGTCGAGTCGCACGTGCAGGGGGTGGTGGTCGAGGGACGCGGGCAGGTCGCCGGCGACGGCGCAGGTGACGATGATCTGCTCGGCTTTCGAGGCCAGGGCGGCCAGGCCCGCCCGGCGCGAGGAGTCGAGTTCGGCGAAGACGTCGTCGAGGATGAGGATCGGGGTGTCGCCGTCGTCGCTGAGCAGCTCGAAGGCGCCGAGGCGCAGGGCCAGGGCGACCGACCAGGATTCGCCATGGGAGGCGTAGCCCTTGACGGGCATTGCGCCGAGGCTGAGGGTCAGGTCGTCGCGGTGCGCGCCGACGAGGTTGACGCCGCGCTCGGTTTCCTTCTCGCGCACGCTCCCCAAGGCGGCGAGCATGCGCTGCGTCTGTGCGTCGACGTCGGTGAGGTCGGCGCTGGCCGGGTTGCCCGGGTCGGTGCCGATGACGCGGTCGACGGAGGCGTCGAAGGCGAGGCGCAGGTGGCGCGGGGAGTCCGCGACGTCGTCGTAGGAGCGCGAGGCCGGCTCTTCCAGGCGCGAGGCGATGGAGGCGCGCGTCGCCGTGATGCGCGCCGACAGGGCGGCGAATTGCTGGTCCCATACCTCGAGCGTCGACAGGTCGGGGGCCTGCCCGCGCCGGAGCGAGGCCTGGGCGGCCTTCATGAGCGCGGCGCGCTGTCGGGCGACGCGGTCGAAATCCGAGCGCACGGAGGCGTGGATGGGGGAGAGCTGCGTAGCCAAGTCGTCGAGGAAGGAGCGGCGCACCGACGGGTCACCGCGCACGAGCGAGAGATCCTCGGGCGCGAAGACGACGGTGCGCACGATGCCCAGGATCTCGCGGGGCCTCACCTGCGCGCGGTTGATGCGCGCCCGGTTTGCTTTGCCGCGCACGATCTCCAGCTCGATGACCTGCTCGCGGCCCGAGGTCACGACCCGCGCGCGGATGACGGCACCGCCCGGGGCGGCCTCGTCCTCGTCGAGGGGGATGCGCACGAGCGCGCCCTCCGCGCCGACCCTGTGCGATGAAAACGTAGACAGGTAGGCGAGCGCCTCGACGAGGTTCGTCTTGCCCTGGCCGTTCGCGCCCACCAGGACCGTGGGTCCCGCGGGCAGCTCGACGACCCCGTGCTTCCAGGAGCGGAAGTCGTCGAGGGCCAGGTGGGAGACGCGCACGTCAGATGCCGAAGCGGATGGGCATCAGCAGGTAGCGGAACTGCGTGACCTCGCCCTCGTCGGCCTTCTTCTGGCCGGTGATGACGGCCGGCTTCGTGGGGTGCGTGAAGCCGAAGCGCACGTAGTCGGTGTCCAGGACCTGCAGGCCGTCAATGAGGAACTGCGGGTTGAAGGCGGTGGAAATGTCGTCGCCGTGCAGGGTCGCCTCGATGGCTTCGGAGGCCTGAGCGTTGTCGCCCTGGCCGGCCTCGAGGACCAGCTGGCCGTCGGTGAAGGCCAGGCGCACGGAGGTCTTGCGCTCGGCGACCAGAGACATGCGCTTGACGGCCTCGAGCAGGGCGTGGCGGTCGACGACGGCCTGGATCGGCGTTGATTCGGGGAAGAGGCGACGCACGGCGGGGTAGTCGCCGTCCATGAGGGTCGAGGTGGTGCGGCGTCCCTGGGCGGTGAAGCCGATGAGGGACGAGGCGCCGGGCTGGGATTCGCCGGAGAGGCCGACCTCGACCTTGGCGCCCGAGGTCATGGACTTGGCGACGTCCTGGAGGATGCGGGCCTTGACCAGGGCGACCTCTTCGATGGAGGTGTCGGTGGGCTCCCAGTCGAGCTCACGCATGGCCAGGCGGTAGCGGTCTGTGGCCAGCAGGGTGATCGCCGGGCCGTTGATCTCGATGCGCACGCCGGTCAGCAGGGGCAGGGTGTCGTCGCGTGACGCGGCGATGGACACCTGGGAGACGGCCTGGGAGAGCGTGGAGGAGTCGATCGCGCCGATGCCCGTGGGCTGCGCGGGCAGCAGCGGGTACTCGTCGAGGGGCATGACGGCGAGCGTGAAGTGGGAGGATCCGCAGACCAGGTTCACTTTCTGGCCGTCGAGCTCGACGGAGACGGGCTTGGAGGGCAGCGACTTGGAGATGTCGGCCAGGAGGCGTCCGGAGACCAGGACCTCGCCGGCCTCGTCGACGGTCGCGGGGATGTGCGAATTGGCGGAGACCTCGTAGTCGAAGGAGGACAGGGTCAGCTCGTCGCCCTCAGCCTTGATGCGCACGCCGGCCAGGATCGGCGAGGCCGGACGCACGGGGAGCGCGCGGGCGGTCCACGACACGGCTTCGGCCAGAACATCGCGGGCGACGGTGAACTTCATAGCTGCCTCCAAAACACAAAACGGATCGGACACTACTTTACCCACAAGTGTGCCCACGTGGGGCGCGATGGAAGGCTTGGCATCCGCGCCGCTGGCGTGGCGTCGGCGTCGCTGTTGTACGGAGGCCTGTGAAAAATTTTTTGTCATTCGACTCTCCCTCCATCATAAGGGCTGTGAGTTCTGTGGATAACTCACTTTTTCGTTGGAAAGTCGCTGATGTTGTTGTGATGTGAGGGTGGGACGAGGCTGTGGACTCCTCACGTGGTCATGTGGACGCAGCTCGTGACAACTTTTTGTGATTCACAGGGGGCCTCATTTTGTCCACAGCCTACGCCGCGTCATCCACTCGTTGTCCACAGATCCTGTGAACGGGGCGCGGGCGCCGACTTTCGTCAGCGCCCGCGCGTGTTTTACGACTCTCTGGCCTTCTGCTTGATGCGGTTTGTAAGCTCGGACACGTGGTTGAAGGTTTCTCGTTTTTCCTTCATGAGCTTGGAGATCTTCTTGTTGGCGTGCATGACCGTCGTGTGGTCGCGCCCGAAGGCCTGTCCGATCTTGGGCAGCGACAGGTCGGTGAGTTCGCGGCACAGATACATGGCGATCTGGCGGGCTTCGACGACGTTGTGGCTGCGCTCGGAGGATCCCATCTGTTCGATCGTCACACCGAAGTAGACGGCGCACTGGCTCATGATGAGGCTGACGGTGATCTCGTTGTCGTCCGGGTTGGACACGAAGTCCTTAAGCATCATCTGCGCCAGATTCAGGTCGATGCGCTCCTTATAGAGGGACGCCCACGCGCCGATGCGCACGAGCGCGCCCTCCAGCTCGCGGATGTTGGAGGAGATGCGCGAGGCCACGTATTCGAAGACCTCAGGGGTGACCTCCAGGCCCTCGGCGTCCGCCTTCTTGTGCAGGATCGCGATGCGGGTCTCCAGGTCCGGCGGCTGGACGTCGACGAGCAGGCCGGAGGAGAAGCGCGAGCGCATGCGGTCCTCGAAGCCCTTGAGCTGGGCGGGGGGCAGGTCGGAGGTCAGGACGATCTGCTTGTTGGCGCTGTGCAGTGCGTTGAAGGTGTGGAAGAAACCTTCGACCGTCTGTTCCTTGTCGCCGATGAACTGAATGTCGTCGATGAGGAGAATATCGAGCTCGCGGTAGCGCCGGTGGAAGGCCTCGACCTGGGAGTTGTCGGTCTTGTTCAGGCGGATCGCGTTGATGAACTCGTTCGTGAATTCCTCGGAGTTGACGTAGCGGACCTTCAGGTGGGGCATCATCGACAGGGCGTTGTGGCCGATGGCCTGCAGCAGGTGCGTCTTTCCCAGCCCGGAGTCGCCGTAGATGAACAGCGGGTTGAAGGCGGTACCCGGGGTTTCCGAGGCCGCCAGCGCCGCGGCGTGCGCGAAACGGTTCGACGGGCCGATGACGAAGGTATCGAAGGTGAACTTCGGGTTCAGGTGGGTCGGTCCGGCGTCGGTCGGGGAGGTCACGAGGGCGGGGGAGTGGTTCTCCTTCTTCTCCTGGGACGAGGCCGGGGCGGGCTGTGTGGGTGGGGCGGGAGCGGGTGGCTCCTCCTCTTCCTGATCGTCAGCGGCGACGAGCTCCAGGGAGGGATCAACCGTGATGGCGATGCGCACGGTGCGTCCGAGGTTCACGGACAGGGCGGTCGTCAGCTTCGACTGGGCCTTGTCTTCGATCCACTGCTTGGTGAAGCCGTTGGGGACGGCCAGCAGGATCGTGCCCTCGATGTCGCCGAGCGGGCGTGCCGAGCGCAGCATCGACGTGGCGACGGGTCCCAGCTCGTCGGTGGGGACTGCATTGAGGGCGGCAGCCCACGCACGTGTGAGGGAATCCGACTCCACGGCAACCTCCGAACAAAATAACGGTGAGTTCAGTCACGCAATCATGGTGATCTGCACGACCCTTCTATCTATGTGCAGTGTAGCCCGCCCACATGCTTATGCACAGATTGGGGATGGAGCTGTGGAGAACTATCACAGAATCACACGTCTGTAGTTACAACTATGGGTCCGCGGCAGCCTGCGGAAAGCAAAATGACCCACAGCCTGTGGATAACTTTCGTCATCCACCGCTGTGGACGGGGTTGTTCCACAGTGATTTCCACAGCTGTGGAAACTGTGTGTGACGCGGTGGGTACTCTCGCCGCGTTGACTAGGCGCGCCGGTCCGCTTAGTCTTGAAACTTGTTTGCGCCCATTTCGGGCGTGCGTCCCCGCTATCGCGCCCCCGTGGGCTCGATAGCCCAACCGATACGAGTGGGAGACCACTCCCCGCCGAGGAGAATTGCCGTGACCACCAAGCGGACCTTCCAGCCCAACAACCGTCGTCGTTCCAAGACGCACGGCTTCCGTCTGCGCATGTCGACCCGCGCCGGCCGCGCCATTCTGGCTGCCCGCCGTCGCAAGGGCCGCGCCAAGCTGTCCGCCTGAGACACACCGGTGCTGCCGCGCGCGCACCGCATGGTTGACCCAGCGGATTTCACCGCCGCGATCCGTCACGGAGCGCGCGCAGGAGATCCGCTGGTCGTCGTCCACGTCCGAGCCGACGAGGAACGCAACAGCCGCCTCGTCGGTTTCGTCGTACCCAAGCGGGAAATCAAACGCGCCAACGGACGCAACCGCGTCAAGCGGCAGTTGCGGCACTTGATGAGAGACCGGGTCGCCGACCTGCCGGACGGAACCCGCCTCGTCGTGCGGGCCTCGTCCAAAGCGCTCGGCGTCCCCTCGAAGGAGCTGGGCGCTCACCTCGATCGCGTCATGGAGCGAGCATGGCGCAAGTGGGACGCCCGATGAACACGGCCGGCAAGGCAGTGCGCGCACTCCTGTCCGCGCCCATCGTCGCCTACCAGCGCTTCATCTCCCCGGCCCTCGGCCCCCGGTGTCGCTACGCGCCCAGCTGCTCCACCTACGCGCTCCAAGCCATCCGCGTCCACGGCCCCATCAAGGGACTGATCCTCGCGGCCTGGCGCCTGCTGCGATGCAACCCGTGGAGCCACGGGGGAGTAGACCACGTGCCCGAGCGCGGGCGCTGGAAACCCGACCCGTGGGTACCGCCCGAGGACTGGGCCGGCCACGACAACTGGGAACGTCCCGCCCCCATGGGACTCGACCCCACCTGAGACCTCCCCGAGAGCCCGGGGCGGCCTCGGACCCCAAGGAACAACGAAACAGCGGCGCTTCGGCGCCACGGCGAAAGCGAAAACTATGTTCGACGCAATGCTCCACCCCTTCGCGTGGGCAATCTCCTACGTGTGGGTCTGGATCCACGACCTCCTCGTACTGCTCGGAATGTCCTCCGGCTCCGGCATCGCGTGGGTTCTGTCCATCGTGCTGCTCACCATCCTGGTGCGCATCGCCATCATCCCGCTGTTCCTTAAGCAGATCCGCTCCTCGCGTGCCATGCAGGCCATCCAGCCCGAAATGCGCAAGATCCAGGAGAAGTACAAGGGCAAGAAGGACCAGGTCAGCCGTCAGAAGATGATGGAAGAGACCCAGGCCCTGCAGCGCAAGCACAAGGTCTCGCCCTTCGCCTCCTGCCTGCCGATGCTCGTGCAGATGCCCGTCCTCTTCGGCATGTACCGAGCCATCATCGCGGTTTCTTCGATCTCCGCCGGCACATACACCTACCGCGGCGAGGCCACCGACCACCTCGGCCCCCTGACCGCCTCCGTCTCCGAGGAGATCGTCAACTCCACTGTCTTCGGCGTCCCGCTCTCCCACACGCTGCGCGAGTCTTTCGGCCAGCCCAGCGTCGTCGCCGTCTTCGTTGCCGCGATCATCCTCATGGTCGCCCTGCAGTTCTTCTCCATGCGCCTGTCCTTCTCGCGCAACATGCCCGACATGGGCGACAACCCGATGGCCCAGTCGCAGCGCACGATGATGTACATTATGCCGGCGATGTTCATCGTCTCCGGCGCGTTCTTCCAGATGGGCGTCGTCATCTACACCGTGACCGCCTCCTTCTGGGCTCTCGCCCAGTCCTTCTGGACCATCAAGGTCATGCCGACCCCCGGATCCCCGGCCTACGCCGACCTGCTGTCCTCGCGCGAAAACGCCTACCAGGAATGGGCCAAGCCCTACTTCCAGAACTACGACCGTGAGCGCGCCGCCCTCGGCGCACCCGGCACCGACCCGCGCGTCGAGGAGCTCAACGAGCGCACCCTCGCCGAAGTCCGCGCCAAGGCCAAGAAGCAGCACGTCGCCTCCGACTTCCCCGCCTCCATGACCCCCGGCGAAATCGTCACCGTCTACCGCAACCTCGCCAGCCAGAAGTGGACCACCCTGCCCGACGAGCAGTGGATGCACGGCCTGACCCTCGCCGTCGAAAAGCGAGTCGCCAAGCAGGAAGCCTCCGCCCAGCGCGCCGAACTGCAAAAGAAGCAGCGCGAGCGCCGCACTGGCGAGCGCGAGGCCACCAAGGCCTCGTCCGAATCGCGCACGTCCACGCAGGCCGCCAAGGAGTCCTCGAACGGCTCCCTGAGCGCCGAGGAGATCGAGCGCCGCCGCGTCGAGCGACGCAAGGCTCGCCGCCGCTCCGGCAAGAAGCGCTAACTCCTTTAGATTCACGGTCCCAGAACCCCAGCGGGTACCCTGGAGACCAGCAAGACCCCATTCCCCACCACGGAGGACACGTCATGAGTGACGACAACGCAGGCAAGCTCACCCGCCTCGAAGAAGAAGGCGAAATCGCCGCCGACTACCTGGAAGAACTGCTCGACATCGCCGACCTCGACGGCGACATCGAGATCGACGTCGAGAACGGCCGCGCCTCGGTCGAGATCGTCGCCGACGACCCCGAAGCCCTAGACCGCCTCGTCGGCGAGGACGGCGAGGTCCTGGACGCCCTCCAGGAGCTGACCCGCCTGGCCGTTCAGACCGAGACCGGCGAGCGCTCGCGCCTCATGCTCGACATCGCCGGCTTCCGCGCCGAACGCAAGGAAGAACTCCAGGACATCACCCGCGAGGCGATCGCCCGCGTGCGCGCCACCGGCGAGGCCGTCAAGCTCGACGCCATGAACCCCTTCGAGCGCAAGGTGTGCCACGACGTCGTCGCTGACGAGGGCCTGACCTCCGAGTCCGAGGGCGTCGAACCCCACCGACGCGTCGTCATCCTCCCCGAGGAATCCAACGGTGAGTGAGAACCCGAACGGGACGGGAAGGGGTCGCCAGGTCGGCGACCCCTTCGTCCCAGAAGAGCCCACGCAGGCGGTCTGCGACTTCTTCGGCCCTGCTTTTTCCGACGTCGCCGAGTACGCGCGCATGCTCGAGGAGGAGGGCGAGTTGCGCGGCCTGCTGGGCCCGCGCGACATGGAGCGCATCTGGTCGCGCCACATCGTGAATTCGGCGGCCGTCCTCGATTTCATGCCGCGCCGGGAGGGGCGCGAGGTGTTGGACGTTGGTTCCGGTTCGGGCCTGCCCGGCATCGTGATTGCGGTTTGCCGGCCCGACCTGCACGTGCACCTCGCCGAGCCGATGGCGCGCCGCGTCGAGTGGCTCGAGGACGTCGTCGAGGGGCTCGGCCTGGATAACGTCACCATCCACCAGGCGCGCGCCGAAGAGCTGCGCGGCAAGGGCAAGGCCGACGTGGTCACCGCCCGCGCGGTTGCGAACATGAGCAAGCTCGTGCGCATGACGTCTAAGCTCATCGCGCCCGGCGGCACCCTCGTGGCCCTGAAGGGTCGTCGCGCCCCGATCGAGGTCGAGGAGGCCTCCGCGGAGCTGCGTCGCCACCACCTGCGTGCCGAGATCCACGAGGTGCCCTCCGTCATGGAGGACGAGTCGACCTACGTCGTTGTCTGTTCGCGCGTCCGGTGATCGTCTTTTAGGATTCTAAGGGGCACCACAGGTTACTGTGGTGCCCCTTAGTTTGTGTGTCGGGGCTGTTGATCCTGTTCACCTGTCGGCGTTCATTTGTATGTGATGTGCGCCATAGTACTGGCTGTTTTGTAGATCGGTCTGTGTCGTATCTCGTTGCGCCTGGCCGGCCGCGTCGGCCAGGAGAATCGATCCTACAGAACAACTTGTCGTCGGTTTGTTGCAACGCGAGGATATTCGTGTGTCCCTTCATGCATCACGGACTTTCGATGCCGGAAGTGTGCACCCGGCCCCGTAGACTAGAGGCAGTAGCTAGGAAGGTGTCACGTGAATACCAACAACACCCCACTGTCCACTCAGATCGAACGAAACTTGCGCGACTTGGCCATGCTCGAACGCGCCGAGTTCCGCAAGCCCGCGTCCACGCGCATCATCGCCGTCGCAAATCAAAAGGGCGGCGTCGGTAAGACGACCTCGACGGTCAACATTGCCGCCGGCCTCGCGTTGGGCGGCCTGACCGTGCTTGTCATCGACGCCGATGCGCAGGGCAACGCCTCGAGCGCTCTGGGCGTCGCCCATCCCGTTGGCACCCCCTCGACCTACGATGTGATCATCGGCGGAGCGGAGCTTGAGGACGTCGTTCAGCCCTGTCCGGACATCGACGGCATCCTCGTGTGCCCCGCGACGATCGACCTGTCCGGCGCCGAGATCGAGCTCGTCGACGTTCCCCGCCGCGAGTTTCGCCTGCGCGAGGCACTACGTGAGTATGTGGCAGCGCACGGCGAGATCGACGTCGTCCTCATCGACTGCCCCCCGTCTCTCGGCCTCGTGACCCTGAACGTCATGGTGGCCGCCGACGAGGTGATGATTCCGATCCAGGCCGAGTACTACGCGCTCGAGGGTTTGAGCCAGCTGTGGAACACGGTCGAGCGCATCGGCGTGGATCTTAACCCTGGACTTCGTGTCTCTGGGATGCTGCTGACGATGGCTGACAAGCGAACGCGGCTGTCCGAGGAGGTCGAGGGCGAGGTGCGCTCACACTTCCCCGATCACACCTTTACGACCGTGATTCCGCGATCCGTCCGTATTTCCGAGGCGCCCAGCTACGCCCAGACCGTCGTTACCTACGACCCGCGTAATGTCGGCGCGATCGCGTATCGCAAGGCCGCCCTCGAGCTGTGTGAGCGACTGTCGGCGGGGGAGTGAGCGATTGTTTCACGTGAAACAATCGGCCGTTTCCCCACGTTTTCGCAGTTTGGAACGTCGATATCAGAACAAATGACCATTAGTGCACCATAGTGACGAAAGACGCTCAATAGCCGAGCACACGGCATTGTTTCACGTGAAACAATGAACGCACGCAATTGAAGGAGTTATGCAATGGCGGATGTAACACCGAAGTCTGAGGGTCGTAAGGGTGCTCGTAAGCATTCCGGCCTCGGCCGAGGGCTTGGAGCTCTTATCCCCCAGGCAGGTGAACAGACGCCTCAGACAATGTCTGCGGGTCCCTCGCGGCCGCTCGACGTCTTTTTCCCCGAAGGCCCTGCCGCGCGCGGCCGAGGAGGCTCTGCAAAGGATCTCCTCCAGCCCAAGCGAGCCACGGCCTCGTCGAAGAAGAAGCGCCCCACAATGCCTGCTGTGAACACGGGCGGAACGCGGCTCGCGGCGCAGGGCTCCTCGCCCCTTGGGTCCGGGATCAATGGCTCAGCTTCCGACCAGGGCGAATCGGGTTCGCGCGATCACGCCGCGACTGCCGTGGCGGACTCGCCGTCGAATGTTTCACGTGAAACATCCAGCGACCACGAGCTCGTGCCGGTGCCCGGCGCCTCCTTTGCAGAGATTGCTATCGATCAGATCGTCCCCAACTCGAAGCAGCCGCGTGAGGTCTTCGATGAGGATGACCTGAAGGAACTGTCGGCATCCATCAAGGAGGTCGGCGTTCTCCAGCCCGTCGTCGTTCGCAGCATCCCCGCGACGGGGCGTTCCGAGAAGCTCCAGGAGTTCCTCCAGGAGAAGCCCGACGCGCGCTTCGAGCTGATCATGGGCGAGCGCCGCCTGCGCGCCTCCGAGCTCGCGGGTGAAACCACGATTCCGGCGATCATCCGGGAGACCGACGACGGAGACCTGCTCAGAGATGCTCTCCTGGAAAACCTCCACCGGGCCCAGCTCAACCCGCTGGAGGAGGCGAGCGCATATCAGCAGCTCATGGCGGATTTCGGTGCGACTCAGGAAGAGCTCGCCAAGAGAATCGCCCGCTCGCGACCGCAGATCGCCAACACCCTGCGCCTGCTGAAGCTTCCCCCCTCCGTCCAGAAGAAGGTGGCCGCACAGGTCATCACCGCGGGCCACGCCCGCGCCCTCCTGTCTCTCGCGACGGCCGAGGAAATGGAACGGCTTGCTGAACGCATCGTCGCGGAAGGACTCTCGGTGCGCACCACCGAGGAGATCGTCCGTCTCGGAAAGGCGAAGGCCACCCCGCGTCCGCGCACTCGCCAGCAGCCACCACTGTCGCCCCTGGGGGAGAGTGTAGTATCCGCACTGTCGGATGCCTACGACACGCGCGTCTCTATCACGGAAGGCCGCAAGAAGGGTAGGATCGTCATCGAATTCGCAGGATCCGAGGATCTTCAGCGAATTGCAGGCCTTATTCTCCACTGATCTAGCTTCATGGTTCTTTTCGCAGATCACGCGCAGTATGTTCCCTACGCGACATTTTCTGAGCTAATCTTCGACTGAATTAACGCTTAAACTACCTCTAAAGGGTCTGTCATCGGGCCCTCGCAGTACCAGAAGGAGCGAAAGGCATGAATGCCCAAGGCAGTTCGCGCACCGTGCTTTTCGATGTCGGGGGCGTCCTCGTCGACGCCCACCCGGACCCTGCCCTCATCGCCCGCATGTTCGGGGACGAGTCCCGCGGCCTCACGACGCTCGTCGACCAGGCGATGTGGACGCATCGCGGCGAGTACGACGCCGGCCTGGGTGATCGCGAGTTCTGGGATCGGATCGCTGGGGACTGTGGACAGCCTGAACCCTCCCACGCATTGCTGAAGCAGCTCGTCACCCTTGACTCCTCGCGGATGGCCGACGCGAACGAACAGACCCTCGCACTTGTGCGCCTCCTGCGGCATCAGGGTGTGCGCGTCGGCATCCTCTCGAATGCTCCGTACCCGATCGCAAAGGCAATTCGCCGCTCCGAGTGGGGTAGCCTCTTTGACTTCTTCGCTTTCTCGTGCGACTACGGCATCTGCAAGCCAGCCCGCGGCATCTACCGCGACGTCCTCCAGCGCTTGGGCGGACCCGTTTCGGAAGTGGCTTTCATCGATGACCGCCGCGAGAACGTGCGGGCTGCGGAACTCCTGGGCGTCCACGGCATTGTCTGGGAGGGCGCCAAGCAGGCCGAGGCCCGCCTGAAGGAACTCGGTTTCCTGTTCTGAGTGGTCCTCTTTTCTCACGCGACATGGACGTGTCTGTGAGTACTGCCTGAGTGTCGGGTGCCTTCGGGCCCGGCCGCCGAGCGCTTGTTGGCGGCGGCTCGAGGTTGTGGTGTGGTGCCTGAGTGTCGGGTGCCTTCGGGCCCGGCCGCCCGCGAGATCGCCACACGCGAGCCTGCGGCTCGGAGTGGTCGATCTCGAAGCCCGCCCGTGCCCTCCGGGCCCTACGGCACCCCCCACGCTGGCTGCTCGTGGTGTCTGTGCCCGGCCAGGCCCCGCCGCACCGAAACACCAGCGCTCGGCCTTTGCCGACGCGACGCCATCCAAACGAAGGGCCCGGGAGGACGACAGTCCTCCCGGGCCCGGTGCGTCACGCAGGGGAGCGTTCGCTACTCGCCGTCGACAGCCGCGTTCGCGGCAACGTCAACGGCCTCGCCCGACTCGGCGCCACCAGCGCCAGCCTCGCGCTCGGCAGCCACGCGGCCACCCGCCACGAAATCAACGATATCCGCGCACAGCTGCGCAAACGACGAATCCTCCAGCGCATCCGCCGCCTGGGGCAGCAGCGACGTGTCCGTCATGCCGGGAGCAACATTCGCGTCAATGAACCAGCACGTGCCCTCGTCGTCAACCACGAAATCCATGCGCGACAGGTCACGCAGACCAAGAGTCGTGTGTGCCTCGACGGCCGCCGCCTGCAGGTCCGCAAGCACCTCCGAGGAAAGACGAGCGGGCACAAAGTACACGGCCTCGTCCGTCGTGTAACGCGCATCGTAATCGTAACGGCCACCGTCCGTCGCAATCTCAACCGGAGGCAGCGCCACAGGCCCACCCTCCAGGTCCACCACCGACACGGCCACGTCACGACCCTCAATGCGCTGCTCGACCATCAAACGCTGCCCATACGCGAACGCATCAACCATCGAGCGACGCAGCTCCTTCGCGTTATGCGCCGTCGAAATACCAAGCGCCGAACCCCCATCCGTCGGCTTAATGACAACAGGGAACGACACGGAACCCTCCAACGCCGACAGCACACTCGACGCGCCCAACTGGCGGAAAATCGCCTGCGGCAGCGTCACCCAGCCCGGCGTTGCAAGCCCCGCGGAACCCAACAGCGCCTTCGCCGTTGGCTTGTTCGACGCGAGCATCGCCTGCACCGCCGACGACCCCACGAAAGGCACGCCCACGGACTCCAGGAACGACTGCAACGACCCATCCTCGCCAATCGAACCGTGCACGAGGGGCCACACGACGTCAGGGGAGAAGGACTCGATCGCGCCCGCCAGGGACGCATCCACGTCCGAAATAACGACGTCGTAGCCCGCCTGCGTCAGGATGTTCGCGACGCGACGACCCGAACGGACCGACACGTCACGCTCGTGCGTCAGGCCGCCCGAGATGATGAGAACTTTCGTAGCCATAATGTGTTACTCCTAGGGAACCTTAACGGGCGGACTCGGCCCCGGCCTCGTCGATCGAGGCGGTGCCGAACATGTCGACCATTTCCTTCTCAGCGTTGACGACCGTCGACAGGCGACGCACGCCCTCGCGGATGTCCTCGGGGGACGGGTAGCAGAACGACAGGCGCATGTGATTCGACCCCTGGCCATCGTAGAAGAACGCCGTCCCCGACACGTAGGCGACCTGGGCGCGCACCGCGCGCGGCAGCATCGACTTCGCGTTGAGGCCCTCGGGGAGCGTCACCCACGTGTAGAATCCGCCGTCCGGCACCGTCCACGAGCACGACGGCATGTACTCCTCGAGCGCCGTCAGCATCGAGCGGCAACGCTCCGCGTACATCGAACGGAAGGACTTCACCTGCCCGTACCAGTCGTAGCTGCCCAGGTAGTCGGCGATCGCCATTTGGCCCACCATCGACGGGCACAGGATCGCGGACTCGAGAGCCAGCACCAGCTTCGCGCGGATCGCGTGCGGCGCGTACGCCCAGCCGATACGGAAGCCGGGCGCGAACATCTTCGAGAAGGAACCCAGGTAGACGACGCCCTCAGGGCTGTACGAGGCGATGGCCGGCAGGGGGTCGTTATGGAAGCCGAGCAGGCCGTAGGGGTTGTCCTCGACGATCAGGACGTGCTCGCGCAGGCAGATCTCCGCGATGATGGGGCGGCGCTCCGCGGAGAGCGTCACGCCCGCTGGGTTGTGGTAGTTCGGGATGATGTAGATGAACTTGATGGTGCGGCCCGAGGCGCGCACGTCGCGGATCGTCTCCACCAGGGCCTCGGGAATGATGCCGTGCTCGTCCATGGGGACGTGCACGACGTCCGCCTGGCGCGCGCGGAACACGCCCAGGGCGCCCACGTAGGAGGGGGCCTCGGCGAGGACGACGTCGCCCGGATTCACGAAGAGCTCGGTGACGAGGTCGAGGGCCTGCTGGCTTCCCGTCGTGACGACGACGTCGTCGGGGTCGGCGCCGACGATGCCGTCGTAGCTCATGACCTCGGTGATCCGCTCGCGCAGTGCCTCCCAGCCTTGGCCGCTGCCGTACTGCATGGCCTGCGCGCCGTGGTTGCGCACCAGCTTCTCCGCGGACGCGGCGAGCTTGTCGAGGGGCAGGTCCTTGAGGTTCGGCATGCCGCCGGCGAGGGAGACAACCTCGGGGCGCGACACCACGGAGAAGAGCGCGCGGATTTCCGATTCGCGCAGATTGTGGGCGCGTTCCGCGTAGGCGTCGAACCAGGGGTCGAGGCGGTTTCCTTGCGCGGGCGTGCGCCCGGACGAGGCCGGGGTCACGCCGTTGGTCGAAGGCTGAGTCAAGGCATGCCATCCTTTGCATGGGGTCACGTTCAACGTATAGGTCAAGTGTGCCACTTTCCGCGGCTCACGGGGTAACGAGGCCGGTGGTTGGGCAGATGTTTCACGTGAAACATTGGTTGTTGTGTCGCTGGTGTTCCGGGCGCCGTCGTGCCTTGCTCTGGGGCCGGGGCGCTGTGTGTGCCGGTGGGCGGTGGCCCGCCCGCGAGCCGTCCGTGCCGCGAGTTGTTGTTTGTTGCGCGCTGGTGTACTGGGCGCCGGAGGCCCCGGCCGCCCGCGAGATCGCCACACGCGAGCCTGCGGCTCGGAGTGGTCGATCTCGAAGCCCGCCCGTGCCCTCCGGTTCCTCCGGCGCCCTCCATACCCATGGCGCTTGGGCGTTGATGTGCGGCTCGGCGCGTCGACTCGTTGGCCGGCCGTGCCCCGCCACCGCCCACAGGCACCGCGACCGTGCTCCGCGTGGTTGGCCTGCCCATTTCCTCCGCGCGCTCAGGCACCCTCAACAGTGGTGGGACGATAGCTCTTCCTGACTCCACTTCCGTCTATGGCTACGAGGTAGCCAATCAGAGCTCCTAACCGTCGATAGAGGCCAGCGTTCCGCATGGTGATCTCAACTGTGTTATCCCTTGACACCACAGGAAAGACGGTGACATATGCCGTGCGGAGTGTTATGATTCCAGTAGCAAAGCCAGCCGTTGACCCTCCGCTGATATGGAGACGCCGATGACTGGCTTTTAATCTATTGAGGAGCAGCAACGTGGCCAGTTTTTCCGAACGTACAGCGATCCTTGTCGATGGTGGGTTCTACCGCCTTCAGGCAAAGAAACTGTTTGGTGACAAGACCCCCGAGGAACGCGCAGATGAGCTATTTTCATACTGCATACGTCACCTCAACAAGGGGAGTGATGAAGAGGCAAGCCTCTACCGGATCTTCTACTACGACTGCCCGCCATCAACGAAAGTGGTTTTCAACCCCATCACGAAGCGCCAGGTGAACCTTGCCCAGAGTGACCAGTATCGATGGATGAGCGCATTCTTCGATGCATTGGTGAAGAAGCGCAAGGTTGCGTTGCGAAGAGGCGAAGAGCTATCAAGCGGCGGTGAATACACGCTGCGGCCCGGAGTACTGAAGGATCTGTGTGCGGGTAGAAGGACCGTCGAGAGCTTGACCGATCGCGATATTCGACTCACCATCACGCAGAAGGGAGTCGATATGCGTATTGGTCTCGATATTGCTTCGTTGGCCGAACGTGATCTCGTCACGCAGATCATCCTCATCTCTGGTGACTCTGACTTCGTACCCGCCGCAAAATATGCTCGTAGACGTGGTATCGATTTCGTACTTGATCCGATGTGGCACAAGGTATCCACAAGCCTGAACGAGCATGTTGACGGTATCAAATCGAGCGCAAGGCGCCCTTCGAAATAACTACGCGAACATCCTCCTTCTTGGATTTGGTACATTGCGGGTTGCTGTCTCAAGCGCGGTTGAGACGGCATGCAAAAAGTCCGCAGCCCATGCGGGTCTGCGGACTTGCGTGGAACTCCGGCGGAGCCGGGAGTAGCTCAGTGGCGGTCGGCCTTCACGATGTGCTTGGTGTCGGCGAGCTCGTTGAGCTGGTCGATGTGGGCCTGGGCAACCATGACGTCGATGGTGGAGAACATAGCGGGCTCCTCGTGGGATCGTGTATTCAATGGTGTGTTCCTGCTTGGCGAGGCCGGGGATCGCCCGGCGGGTCTCGCGCGAGGAGCATGCCAACGCGGGTGGCGTCGGCGCGACCCTGCGTGTCAAACAAGAAAAGCGCCGGATGAGCTTGGCAGCTTCGTCAGACGCTTGATGGTTATAGTCTATCCCTGCCGAAACGCACAATCAACCGTTCGGCCAGTAATTTAGATCGCACCAAAACCAAGCAATTGCAAAGCAAAGTGGCCGCCTGCGCAGATTTCACCACATCGTGAATCGGCGCTCACAATTCGTGGTGTGTTGGGTGTCGTGGTCTCTGGGAGTACATATGGGCGGGTGTGAGCACGTTGTGGGACAACCTGGTGCAGAGCGCTCAGGAATCTGACCTATTTATGCGCTCCCTAAAAGTCGTATGCAATTCGGTTGTCCGACAATTTTTAGACAGCCTGAAAGTCGCAGAATTTCAACGAAGCGGTTTCAAAGTTTGAAATATGGGGGAAGGAATTGCATGCGACATTTTCGGGGAACCATCTTGTTGATGCGCGGCGACCCGGCGTGCGGCGACCCGGCGCGCGGCGATCCGGCGTGCGGCGACCCGATGCTTCTGTGATCCGGTGCGCGGCGTGCTGACACTCGGAAACCCGAGGCTCGCAGACTGGGCGCCTAGTGCTGAGAGAGCGACGGAGGCGTAATAGGGATAGAATGATAACGATTCTCATTCATATTCACGTGCGAAGCACCTAGAGGACCCCCTCCATGAACCCCACGACATACCGGAACCCGGGCCGCGCAGCTGCCCGGGCTTTCGCCGCCATGGCCCTCGCGGCCACCTCCTTCCTCGTGCCCGGAGCGGCACACGCCGACGAGGCCACCGCAGGAACCGAGGCCACCAACATGACCACCGAGGCTTCGACCTCCAACGGCGCCGACGCCGCAGCAGACGCCGCGACCTCAGGTAGCGACACAACACGCGCAGAAACGACAGGCACCGACACCGCCGACGCGGCCACGACCTCGTCCGAGGCCGACGCTTCCGCCTGCGCCGTCATGCGCACCGCCCCCGCCGGCACCACGGCGACCCTCGACCGCGGCCACGCCGACATCTTCGACCTCACCTCCGACGCGTCCGGCGCGCTCACCCTGCGCATCAAGGAAGATGCCACCGGCTCCGGCGTCATGCGCGAACCCGAGCAGACCCTCCTCGCCGTCAACAAGTCCACCCTCACCCAGATCCCCGCCTCCGTCAGCCAGGCGACCGGCGCGCCCGCCGCAGCCTACCTGCTCGGCCAGTCCGGCGATAACCAGGCCACCGTGCTGTGGCCCGGCTGGGACACCCTCGGCATCGCGGCAGGCG
The DNA here is from genome assembly GCF_030644365.1 of Schaalia sp. HMT-172. Taxonomy (NCBI): domain Bacteria; kingdom Bacillati; phylum Actinomycetota; class Actinomycetes; order Actinomycetales; family Actinomycetaceae; genus Schaalia; species Schaalia sp. HMT-172. Next base: position 2,498,813 of record NZ_CP130058.1, on the reverse strand, counting down.
GATACGACGCCGCGCGCTTCCACATCTCCTACACGGGCCCGGCCGATGGGCGCATCTACGCCTTCACCTCCAGCTTCACCGAGGGCACCAAGGCGGTCACCGCGGACGGAAGCTTCGACCTGGCGCCGGGCGGCGACGACATCGACCAGCCCTACGCCGCCCACAAGCACGTTAACTGGCTCTTCACGCGCGCCGGACGCTACACGCTGACCGTCCAGGCCAGCGCCTGGACCCCCGGGAACACGGGTGCAGCCAACGCCCAGTCGGCCGTCCGCACCTACACGATCGACGTCGCTGACGAGGCCTCGTGCCTCGCCGAGGCCGGAGCGGCCCCCTCGACCGACCAGGCGCAGCCCGCCCCCGGCGTGGGTCCCGGCTCGGTGAGCTCCACGAACAATCAGGCCGCGCAGGACCAGGCTGACAACGGCGCCACGGGAACGCCCAGCGCCCCCGCCCCCGGCGCGACCGGAACCACCGGCACCACCGGCACGACGACCGGCGCGAACCCTGCCCCCGCCTCGGGCGCGCGTACCACCGCAGGCACCACCACAGGCGAGCGCTGCGTCGCCACCCGCATCACCCGCGAGGCCACCGAAGCCGAGGCCGCCACCCTGGCCTCGTCCCAAGCACCCGCGAACACCGCGCGCACCACGCTGACCGTCAGCGTCGGCGAGGGCGCCTCCGGCAACGCGACCGACGGCCACTTCGACCTGGGCCCCGCCATCGACAACGGCACCCTCGTCGCCCGCGTCAAGGACGACCGCAGCCAGCCCGCCCAGTGGGTCGACCCCTCGTCCCTGACCTTCGCCCTCGGTGACGCCGCGCGCATCACCGCGCCCGCGGACCTCGGCTTCGTCGCCACCCCCGGCTCCAGCGTTTGGCTGATCCCCTCCACCCAGATCGCGGGCGTGCCGTGGCTCGGCCTGAACTCCCAGCGCGAAGAGATAGTCACCGGCACCACCGGCCCCGTCCAGTTCACCCTCGACGCCGTCGAGGGCCCCGGGCGCGTTGCCGTCTTCAACGCGGGCGCGCTCGGCTCCGGCGTCGGCGAACACGTCTTCGACGGCCCCGGCACCGGCTACACGCTCGGCGCCAACACGCACGCCCACCAGAACTGGGTGTTCACCGCACCCGGCACCTACACGCTCACCATCACCATGCGCGTCACCCCCAACGGTGCGGCGCTCGCGGGCAGCGGCTTCGGGTCCGGCGGCGAGCTCACCGCCACCGGCGCGACCGGACCGAGCGGGCGACCCATGGTCTCCCAGGTCGTCGGCCGCACCGCGTCCGGCAAGGACTGCGACCTCTCCCTGGCCACCACCGGCGCCGACACCATTCCCCTGACCGTCGTCTCCCTCACGTGGGCGCTCACGGGCGCGGCCTGCGTGTGGGTGGGCGCGATCGGACGCCGCCGCAACCTGCGCGCGCAGTCGTGACCCCTCATTCACGAGGCCGACTCTCCCTCGTCCCCCGCCTCCCCTTCCGTGGGTGGCGGGGGAGTGGGTGTGTGCTCGCCGCCTCGACGTTTGCGCTCACGGCGGCCCTAGCGGGGTGCGCGCCCGCGCCCGATCCGGCATCCGACGGTGAACTGCGCGTCGTCGCCACGACCGGCATCCTCGCCGACCTCGTGCGCAACGTTGCTGGAGATCGCGCCCACGTCACGCAGATGGTGCCGAACGGGGCAGACCCGCACTCGTGGGAGCCCTCCCTGCGCACCGTGCGCGACGTGGCCTACGCGGACGTCGCCTTCTCCAACTACCTCATGCTCGAAGAGCACGCCCTCATTCGCGCCCTCGACTCCAATCTGCCGGTCGGCTCGCGCTCCGTCTCCGTCGCCGAAGAGGCCGCCAAGAACGGCGCGACCATCCTGCCCCTCGTCGAAGACCGTGCGCTCGACACCCCCTGGCTTGGCATGCGCGTGTGGGGCGACGGCGCTGACATGGGGGCCACCCGCGCCTCGCAGATTGACCTGACGACCACCGGCGTCGACGGGCCCGGGCAGGCCGCCGCCTACCTCACCACGTCGTTCGGGCAGCCTGAAATCGCCTTCGCGACCTCGGACGGCTTCAACGCCGCAGGCGGATACGACACCGACACCGCGCAGCTGCCCGCCGACGCCCACCAGCACATGAGCTGGGCGTTCACCGCCCCCGGCGTCTACCGCGTCCACTTCCGCGCCAACCTGCGCACCACCCCCGGCGCTACGCCCGTCAGCGTCGGGGAAGGCACCGCCGTCTTCGCCGTCGGCACTCCGCCCGAGGACGTCGCCGCCAGTGAGGGCCGCCGCGTCCTGAACGCCGGCCACGCCGACATCACCGTCAACCTCACCACCAAACGCGTCGAACTCGCCTCCGACGTCGGCGCGCTCGGCGGGGACGAGGCCGCGGCCCCCTGCGTGGGAGCATCTAGCGCCGCGGCGGCCGTCGCCTCGACCATGGAATGCACCGACCTCGACCAGGTCGTCATCGAAGTGCCCACCCGCGCGCTCACGACCATCCCCGGGGAGGCCTCGTTCCGCTTCATCGGCGAGCCCGGCGCCAGCGTGTACATGCTGCCCCAGGCCGTCCTCGGCAAGCACGTCCACGGCGACATCGACCCCCACCTGTGGCACGACGTCCACAACGCCCAGGCGTACGTGCGCGTCATCCGCGACTCGTTGATCTCCGTCGACCCGGGCGGCGAGGCCACCTACCGGGCCAACGCGGCCGCCTACCTGACGCGCCTCGACGAGCTCGACGCCACCGTCGCCTCGACCATCGCGTCCATCCCTTCCGAGCGCCGCAAACTCGTCACCACCAACGACGCCTACGCGTACCTGGCGAACGCCTACGGGCTCACCGTCGCCGGCTTCGTCGCGCCCAACCCCAGCGTCGAACCCTCCATCGCCGACCGCATCAAGCTCCAGGCCACCCTGTCCGACTCCTCGATTCCCGCGGTGTTCCTCGAACCCAACCTGGCGCGCACCCGCTCCACCCTGCGCACAGCCGCCACCGACGCGGGCGTGGACATCTGCCCCCTGTACGGCGACACCCTCGACGACCAAGCACCCACCTACATCGACATGATGGAACACAACGCCCGCTCACTGGCACGCTGCCTGGGCGGCAAGGAGATGCCATGAAACCCTTCCCTTCTCGCCCGATTGCCGGCCGCCGGCTCTTCGCCCCGGGGGCGGCGGCCCGCCCGCGAGACTTGGCGACCGAGCTGCGCTCGGCGCCGCGTCTCGAAGCCCGGCCAGGCCCTGCCGCCGCCCCCGGGGCTAGCCGGCGGCCTGCCAGCGCCTCGTCGCGCTCCGCGCGCCTCGGCCTGGCTCTGAGCGCTCTGCTTGTGTCGGCCTTCCTCGTCATCGTGGGCGCGCCCTCTTCTCTTGCTGACCCGACACCCGACCCCGACCTCGCGCAGAGCGTCGCCGCTCACGAGGAATGGTCGAATGAGGCCAGCGAGATCAGCGTCGGACACGTCGACCTCGGCCCCCGACTGATCGATGGACAGTGGCGGGCCGGCCTGCGCCACGACGCCGAGAGCGGCGCCGTGTGGCGCGACCCCAACCAGACCGTCCTGCGGGTCAGCGACGCGGCCATCATGACCGCGCCCGACTCCGCCGACTACCCCTTCCTGGCCGACGTCGCCGGCAAGCCCGTCCACGTCATCCCCCAGACGCAGAACCCGAGCGTCGTGTGGCTCGGGTGGAACACGCAAGACCCCGCCGTCACGGCCACCATCGACCGCGGCCTCACCATGCGCGTCGGCCCCGTGTCCGGCCCCGGCCGTGCGTGGCTGTTCCTCCAGTCCGGCACCTTCGGCAAGCCCCTCCTGCTCGCCGACTCCGGCGCGGCGCCTGGCGACGTGTGGATCGACTCGGGCACGCACGTGCACGCCAACTGGGCGTTCTCCGCCCCCGGCACCTACACGGCGACCGTGACCTTCCTGGGCACGACCACCGCCGGCGAGGCCGTGAGCGCCTCCACGACCCTGCGCTTCGCCGTCGGTGACGCCGCCTCCGCGTCCGAGGCCCTGGCCATGGCCGCGCCCGCGGCTGCCGGTTCTGGTTCTGGTTCTGGGGACCCGGCCGCGGGCGCCTCCCAAGGCGCTGGCTCCTCTTCCGCGAACCCGGGCGCCGCCGGGCCGGGAGCCGCAGGCTCCTCCGAGTCAACGTCGCCCTCCTCCGAAGGCGGGCTGCCCGACTGGGCTTTCCTCGCTATCATCGCCGTCGCCAGCTTGTCCCTCCTGGTGATTCTTGCGCTCGTCGTCGCGCGCTCGCGCCGCAGCCGCGCCGAACAAGCCGCCGCCATCGCCGAGGCCGACTCCCTCCTCGCCCCCCTGCCCACCGCGAAGGGTGAGGGAAGCGGGGAAGCGGCCATGGCCTCGTCCGATAGGTCCGTGCCCGCCCGAGGCGCGGCGCCCAGCGTGGGGCCTGACGGTGCACCCGGCGCGGGCGAGGGCGACGAGGGCCCCGGCCTCGTCGATCGGGGAGGGGAGCAGTGAGCCAGCTGCGCGTCACCGGACTGGGCGCGTCCCTGGGTGGGCGCAGCGTCCTGACGGGCGTCGACCTGGAGGCCCGGGCCGGGGAGCTCGTCGGCCTCATCGGACCCAACGGCGCCGGGAAGACCACGCTGATCCGCTCGATCCTGGGACTCATCCCCTCCAGCGGGCGCGTCGAGACCGACGGCGCGATCGGGTATGTGCCGCAGCGCCACGAGTTCGCGTGGGACTTCCCGATCAGCGTGCGCGACGCCGTCCTGCAGGCCGTCACCGTGCGGCGCGGGCTGCTCGGGCGCGCGCGGACCCCGCACTTCCGCGCCGTCGAGGAGGCCCTGAGCCTCGTGGGCCTGCGCGACCTCGCGAAGCGTCCCATCGGCGAGCTGTCCGGCGGGCAGCGCCAGCGCGTCCTCGTCGCCCGGGCCCTCGCGATCCGGCCCGCCGTGCTGCTCCTCGACGAGCCCTTCACCGGCCTCGACATGCCCACGCAGGAGATGCTCATGGACCTGTTCCGCGCGCTCGCGGACGGGGGGCGAGCCCTCCTGATGACGACGCACGACCTCATCGGCGCGCGCGCCGGGTGCGACCGCCTTTACCTGCTGCGGCGCACGATCGTCGCCTCCGGGCGGCCCGACGAGCTGGCCGACGCCGACCCGTGGATCCGCGCCTTCGACGTGCGACCCGACAACCCGATCCTCGACGCCCTAGGAGTGCGCGCATGAGCACCGTGATCCACGCGGGGGGAGGAGGCCTCGTCCCGGCGGCGGACTTCCTGAGCCCCTACGACTTCTTCCGCGACCTGACGAACCCGGCGCTGGCGTTCCTGCCGCGCGCGCTGCTGATCGCGGTCGTCGCCGCGCTCGTGTGCGGCAGCGTCGGCGTGCACGTCGTCCTGCGCGGCATGGCGTTCATCGGCGACGCGGTCGCGCACTCCGTGTTCCCCGGCCTGGCGATCGCGTTCGTGTGCGGCGGATCCCTGGTGTTCGGTGGGGCGCTCGCGGGCGTCGTGACCGCCGTGCTCGTGGCACTCCTGGCGCAGAACCGCAGGCTTAAGGAGGACTCCGTCATCGGCGTGCTCTTCGTGGGCGCGTTTGCGCTGGGCGTCGCGATCATCGCGCGGGCGCCCGGGTACGCGGGGAGCCTGCAGGACTTCCTGTTTGGGTCGATCACGGGCATCCCGGCGTCGGATGTGCCCGTGGTGATGTGTGGCGCTGCGTTGGTGCTGCTGATGCTGTTCCTGGCGCACCGGCCCATCGTGGCGGTGACCCTGGACCGCGAGAGCGCCCGGGCGGCGGGCGTGCACGTGCTCGCTGCCGATCTGTCTTTGTATGTCGCCGTGGCTTTAGCCGTCGTGATCTCCGTGCAGATGATCGGCAACGTGCTGGTGCTGGCCCTGCTCGTCACCCCCGCGGCCACCGCGCGGCTCCTGTGCGACCGCCTGGGGACCATGATGATCCTGTCGCCCGTGCTGGGTGCTGCCGGAGGCCTGGTCGGCCTGTACCTGTCGTGGGCGCTGGACGTGCCGACGGGCGCCACGATCGTCCTGGTGCTCACCGCGTGCTTCGTGCTCGCCTGGGTCTTCGCGCCGAGGCATGGGGTCCTCGCGCGGAGGCTGCGGGAGAGGCGGGGGTGAGGGCTTGTGGGCTCCGTGGGCTTGAGGCCTTGGGGGCGCGCGGGCCTGAGGGCCCGGTGCGTCCGTTTGTGTGGGGCGTCTGCGTCGGGCGCGCAGGCGCCTTCGTGGAGCTGGGGCGTGGGCGAGTGGGGCCCAAGTGTGAGCGTTCGTCACTGACTGAGCGGGGTGCTGCCGAGAGGTGGCACCCCGCTTGGTATCAGCGGTGGACCGGCGCGTGTGTGTATTCGGGGTGATCGCGCGGGTGCGGGTGCGCGCGCCTGTAGGCACAGGTACCGAGTGTTTCACGTGAAACATTCGTCTCTGAGGTCGGCATCGTTCCCTGAAGCGACGTCTGTCGTCGTGCCGCGGTGACTGTTTCACGTGAAACATTCTCCTGGGCTCTCTGTCGGGGGCAGAGCCTAGGGGAGTTTTCCGGTTGTGTCAGTAACCCTCGCTCGTCGCCAAACACCTAGAGGAGGTGTGTGTGAACTATCTTCACAACCCAAACATCTCCTTCTGCCTCCAGACGCATCTTGCATTCGTATTGACTGGTTTCGTCACGGCGACCATTGGAGACACTAATCGTCGAATAGTGGGATGAGGGGGTGTCCGCGTCCTTGGGACTGGTAATCAAAGAAGTTGAGGAATAGCGGAACATAATGCATGCTGCATTGACTGGGTGTGCCGGATCTGTGCAATCGTATACCTGCTGTGTCATGAGATACTTCGAGGTGCTAGGACTGATCACGGTTTGTTCCGAATGGAATATTCGCATATCATTTTCGAATTGTGTGCAGAAGGGCTCAGCGTGACATAGCTTCATGAACTCTTCGGTGTCTCCGGTATTGAACGCATAGGTCCATAGATCCAGGTACCACTGCGACGTTGCTTGCGCACTGATTAGTCCACCTGCGTCTAGGTTGGGTGGAGGCGTGGGGCTAGGGATGCTGACGGGTACTGGTTCGTCGGAGGCTGTCATGTCGCCCGACTGGCTGTCGTTCGATGTACTGTCGCCGGACTGGCTACTTCCGGACTGTTCGTCGTTTAACTGACCGCTGCTCAGCGTAGTCGTGTCGGATTGCGACGACTGTGGGGGAGTCTCTCCTTCGGCGTGTGCTCTCGAGCTAAACGCGCGCAGTCCTAGTAGGGTTGCCGCGATGATCGCAACCGTTGCGATGATCGCGACGATCCAGGGGCGGAAGCTGCGTTGCTGTGCCCATATAGTGCTCATGGTTCATGCCTCTCCTTAGTGGCCTTGTTTCTCTTCCCAGGTGTCTGTGTTGTTGATGACCAGGTGAGACAACGGGAACGGTCCGGTTGTCTCGGTGGTGGTGATCAGGCCGTTGATCGTCTGTGTTTCCCCGGTGAAAGGGTTCGTGAGTGTTCCACTCCACGTCGTCGTGAGCGTGATTTCGCGGTTCTCGTGAGGGTACGGGCCGTCGAACCCGGAGCGCCACCCTTGTGGGGGCGTGTAGTAGTGTCGGATCAAGCGTGGGTCGGTGTTCAAATCCATGCCTTCGGACCACACCGATCCCTTGGACGTGGTCACCAGGTTCTGGGTTCCATCTCCCCAGTTCCACTCGTAGTTTGTGGCTGTGAATGTCACGGTGATCTCGCGGCCAAACATTGTAACTACATGACTTTGGGTGGGGCGTGTTGCCGCGACGATGGTGGGGATGAACTTGTTCGTGTAGGAGACGCCGAACGGCCGCTTATACAACCCAGCCCCATCGGCGTGAACAACAGCTGTCGCTAGATACAGAAGGTCTCGTGTCGTGGGAGTGCGGCCGGGGTCTTGGTTCGGTCCACCCTGTGGATCAGGAGGGAGCGGACAGTCATCGACGGTGGCATCATCGGAGACAATGGGGCTGTTGGCCACTTTGCCGAGAAATACTTGTTTGCAGGGCACGGCGCTCTTGTAGGAATCTGACACAGGATCAGCCTCCTCATCAGCGGTGAGGGCAGGAATGTCATCAGCGGGACGATGATCATTCGGCTGAGATGCGGGATCAGACTCGCTATTACCCATCTCGCCGTTAACTAGCGCTTCTCCATCTTCGATATGTCCTCCTATTTTTGGAGTGGGTTGTTCGAGAGCGGCTGTAGCAATGGGTTGCAACAGAGTCGGGAGAGCAAGAAATGGGAGCGCGACAATGCTGAATATCGGTAACCTAGTCCTCATTGTCAGCAACGGTCCTTCCCTGAATTTCTTTCCATTTGCCGTTTTGCCATGTCATGATAAACGTAACCGTCGACTTATATTTTGATGCCGGTGTTTCTACTTTTGTCCTTGTGCAGGATGTTCCCTCATATGTTTCGGTACGGAACTTAACGAGGATGGAACCTTGAGGGACATCATTCCCATTTGCCTCAACCGGCTCGACACGGAGGACATACGTGATGTTGGATTCCATTCCATAATTCCACCCGTCGGAGTATTGCTCATTCACATCGTTAATGTAGTCTGATGCAAATTTTGACGTCGGTGATGACATGTCAGCAAATGGCTGTGTGTCACCTGTGTTGAATGCGTAGATTAGGAGTGCGAGGTAGTGTTCTGCTGCTGCTTCGGCTCCTCGTTCGGTGTTTTCTCTGGCCTCCTCGGGTAGTTCTGGTTTGGTGTAGGTGGATGCCGCGTGCTCGGCGGGGCGCACGAGCACGCCGTCGGGGCCAATTTGGTAGCCGCCCGACATCGCGGCCTCGCCCGAGGCCGTGGCAGACGCAGTGGGCACAGGCCTGGCAGTGGGCGCCGTGGTCGTGGCTGCCACGGTGGGTCTCTCGCCCCAGGCTGGCCACCAGCCTTCGGCCACCCCGTTGATGTACACCGCGAAGACCGCGCCAGCGAAGAGGACCACGTAGGTTACGCGCATCCCCCAATAGAAAGGTTCGACGTGCAGCCACGCCCGGGCGCGGGCCCGCGCGCCCTTGGGGCGGCGCGCTTTGACCTCGGCGCGGTAGTCAGCCCAGCGTCGGCGCAGCGTGTACTTGCGCGGCGCCGTTTCGCGTCGGAATTGCTCCTCGTCCTCCTCGGTCACGGGACGTTCAGACAACGGCGGAACCATCATGATCTATCAACCTCCACGATGAGGTGTCCTCCTGTGCGCCCCCGCCATCGGAGACGCGCCCTGATAGGAGGTAAGACTACGCCTCGAACTGGTAAGAAATACTCAGAATGCGAAGTAACTATTATGCACATTCACCCGATTTCTGGTGATGAGCGGCACAGATGTGCGTTCGTCGCGAGCGCCTCGCGTCTGACCTTGTCAAACATTGATCCGCTCTCCCGACATCCGCGCAACCTACAGGTGAAACTGTGGGCCACTATCTGGACACTGATGTCGATAGGGCGCGCAACGGTGCGAATGTGCAGCGCGCGAGTCAAGCGTCCGAATGGGGGAGGCGCGTGTGCGCGGAAGGCCCTCGGGGGTGGGGTCGCCAGTGGGCCGCCAAATGTTTCACGTGAAACGCTCTGACAGGAGAAGCCTTGATTCATGTCAATCTGTGTGCAGTGGCTGCGTCGCACACTCTGTGAGGCATGTGCCGTGTATACCTGTCCCCATGAGGAAGCGCAGTAACCGAGCGGACGTGAAGATGAAGGCCGACCTCCAACGCTAGCTCATTGAATCCGGAGAAGCTGAAGAACTTGTGGCCTTCCTGCGCGAGGAGCGAGCGCGTCATCCCGTGCCCCCGCTACGAGTGGCCGTAACCACGAGCCTTGACGTTGATATTTTCGACGCCATGATGGCTCGCGCGGCCAGTGAGGGCATCACGTCACGGTCGGGAGCCCTCCGCGCCGCGGTGCGCGAGTGGGTGCGCGACGTCGAGCGCCAGCCAGAGCTGCACGAGGATTGACGAGGCCGTGGCTGGTCCCCGGGTCATCGACGACAAGTGGGGTGCTGGGCGCGCCACAAAGAGAGGAACCCCGCCATGAAGTAGACATATGACTATCACGAAGCGCGACGATACAAGCATGGCGGAGCAGAACGCCGAAATCCGGCGGTGGGCGGAGGTAAACGGCCTGACGGTCGGGTCGAGATTCGGTGAGCAGCGGGACGTGGTGGAGCGAGTCGCTCCTCGAGTGCCGGTCGTCGAGGTCACGGTGCGCATCGACGAGGACGTGTACGAGGCGGCGATGCTACGTGCAACCTACGACGGATACGACGAACGCGTCCGAGGTCGTCGAAGCGGCGCTGCGAGAGTGGGCGCGGGGGTACTAGGCTTCCAAATAATGACTTGATGGCGGAATCCGCGAACGGCTGTGAATGCGAATCCGTATCGATGCCTGGTGCATGCTCCTGTGGGGCTCTGCTTGCGTTCTCTGGTCACTGCATGGCTGGAAGTCCGCTCATCATCAAGGACCAAGAGCTCTACCTGCAACCCCCGACGAACACCTGGTCACTCACACTCAACTCTGAAGAGCCGGGATGGGCTTGATTCCCAAACGGACTACGTTGTACGTTTTAGTCAACCGTTCAGCCCACCGCTCCCTTGGAGTGGACGGAGTGGATTTCTATCTGGAAGGTCAGATGATATGGAAGCCATCGATGAGTTGATTAGTGCTGCGCAGACCTTCTACGAGGATGCGCGCAGGGATAAGAATGGGCGCTCGCGCTCGTGGGAGCATTGCTATCGCGTGTTTCGAGATGCACGGACCGACCCCTCCCCGGATTACGACTATTTGAGCCTGCACCTCGCCTTCTACCTGGCGAGCTGGGGGATGTACAGGGGCTCGTCCTTCCTGCTGCAGAAGGACTACAAGGTGCTTGTGCCCATCGTCGAAAAGATCCTCAAGCCCGAATACGACTGCCTGTTCGGGGTCGCTTGCGTGGGTCTGCGGGAGCCTGAGGTTCAGAAGAGGCTTAAGAAGCTGTGTGACGACATCGCCGCCCATTTCGGGCCTATCCGCGATGAGGTTGCAGGGCGTAAGGTTGCGTCTTCTGTGTCGCCGGTTCTCATCACGAAGATCCTCATGGGAACGCTCGGGTGCGTGCCTGCGTACGACAGATTCTTTCAGGATGGCGTTGCGACATACAAGGTAACGACGCGGGAATACAGCCCAGAGTCCGTCCGTAGGCTCTTGGACTTCTACGAGGAGCACAACGACCGCCTCGAGGAAGCGCGGCGTGGAATGCGGGTCGGCGACCTCATCTATCCGCAGATGAAGGTTCTTGATATGGGGTTTTGGCAGATTGGGTTTGAGAAGGACTGAGATGTCCGGAGACCCTGATGTGCTCATCATCAGGGTCGGTGCGTATCGGGTGTGTAAGCGCTGATAACTTCATCGGTTGAATTGTTAAACACTTGGCTATTGAGTAGCTTGCTGTCGGGTGTTCATCGTTTGACATACATGTAGCTTGAGTAATGTCCGGTGATAAAGTGCCTGTAAGGCTGTCAGTGTAGACATAACTTGACTTACGAAGGAGTAGCTATGAATTGGCTTGAATTGGTTGCCACGGTGGTTGGTATTGCTGTAGCGATCTTTACTTTGGGAAAATATGTAAATGATCTTTATAAAGTAATGAAAAACGGAGGTGATTTAAAGAGCTGGTTCAGTTATGGGCGGAAGGTAAAAGGGTTAAAGTACTTGCGTGTATTCCAAAAGCGTAGTGCTCTTGGCTCCCGAACCGAAATATCAAATTCCGTAAGACAACAGTTAACGCGTGAGATAGCCAAAGATGTCATTCACTCTTACTGTATTGGCAGGCGAGTAAGTCGCATCAGTAGAAGTAGTCGAGATCAATTGGGCATAGTTTTTAGCGTGTTTGGCCTATTTGGTATTGTTGTGGCTAGTGCAGTTTTACGTAAGATTACTAATGTTGCGCCCGCAAAACAGGAACTCATTAATTCTGTAATAATTATGCTGTCGTTCTGGATTGTTGCTATGTTGTGTGTGTTAGCATTGCAGTTAATTGTTTTGGTGTGGCGTCTCGTCGACGATCATAAAAGCACAAGTGAGCTAATTCGACTTCAGGTAGTGCAGGTTCCACTTGACTCGATCCCATACTGTGTTGAGAAAGATAAAGACTATATCTTCCTTGATGCAACCATTCGAGAGCGCTACCAAGTCCCCTTCATGGGTGCGGAAGACCGCGTGCAGATGCTTCTCGATCATGGTGTAGCGACCGATGGGGATGTGGCTCTTAAGAAGTCTGAGGCCAAACAAGTCAAGTCAAGTGACTGCGAAGACGTGGCTGGTAAGCTTGTTGACTCTTTCCTCTCAAAGACTTCGAAACATGGTAGCGAGCCTGTCTACTTTGTGTTCTCACAGGCCGGCATCACGGCTGCTCTTGTCACACATCTACTGCGAAGCAAAGGGCTGCGAGCGTTCTACATCGGCGCGACGAATGGCTACGAGTCTGAAGTCAGGGAGACTATTCGGGAGATTCGCATACTCCGTGAGAGTGGTCTGATCTGAGTTGCTCAGAGCTGTGGTGGTGTGCTGCATGAACGGATTGACTGGCGACGGCCGGGATCGAGACCAAATGTTGATGCTGGCGAAGTCAAGATCTCTGGCTCTTCACAGGTGGGTGTGGGTGGACTCGTCTAGGCCTGTGGTGATGAGGAGTATTCGGAGTCTGTAGTTGGTGGGGTTGCCTCCTGGAGTTGGCTATCGATGGCGTTCTTGCTATCCCTGGAAGGGCTCTAGAGATGCAATCTGGGTATTGGAGCGGAATTTTTGCCGAGCTTGGGGGCGTGTTTAATTGTCTGTGTATCCGTCTTTTGTTTGAAAGGATTGATGCATGATGAATGATGATGATGTTGTTGTGGCTCGCGCTAGTGGGCGTGAGACGGTGGAGGAGCTTCGTCGCTCGGGGGCGTTGGATGCGTTGTTTGAGCGTCTTGATGCTGGCGAGGTCGAGATGACGGGTAGCGAGGGCTTGTTGCCGGCGTTGCTTAAGGAGGCGTTGGAGCGCGGGTTGGCCGCGGAGCTGACCGAGCACTTGGGGTATGAGAAGGGCCAGGCCAGTGGGCAGGCGCGCTCGAACACGAGGAACGGCACGACGAAGAAGACCGTGATGTCGGAGGTGGGAGCCTTCGAGATCGAGGTTCCCCGGGACCGGGCGGGCTCGTTCACCCCGCGCCTGGTGCGTAAAGGACAGCGGCGCCTTGATGGTTTGGATTCGATGATTATCAGCTTGTATGCCGGGGGGATGACGGTACGCGATATCCGCCATCACCTGGCCTCCACCCTGGGCGTGGAGGTGGGCGCTGGGACGATTTCTACGATCACTGACGCGGTGTGCGAGGCCGTCTTGGAGTGGCAGCACCGCCCCTTAGAAGCGTTCTACCCGGTGATCTACCTGGATGCGATCCGCATCAAAGTCCGATGCGATCACAGGGTGGAGAACCGGGCCGCTCACCTGGCGGTCGGAGTGGACATGGAGGGGGTCAAGCACGTGCTGGGCATCTGGGTCCAAGCCGATGAAGGCGCCTCCTTTTGGGCCCACGTGTGCGCCGAGCTGGCCAACCGAGGCCTACGCGATGTCCTGATCGTGTGCTGCGACGGACTTACTGGCCTGCCTGAAGCCATCGAAGCGACCTGGCCCCAGTCCATGGTCCAAACCTGCGTCGTTCACTTAATCCGCGCCTCCATGCGTTTCGTGTCCTACAAGGACCGCAAGAGCGTCGCCGCGGCTCTCAAGGCCGTGTACAGCGCGCCCAACGAGGAAACCGCCCGAGGGGCGCTGGAGGACTTCGCGGCCAGCGACCTGGGAGCGCGCTACCCCCAAACGGTTGCCACCTGGCAGCGCGCCTGGCAGCGCTTCACGCCGTTCTTGGCGTTCCCGCCCATGCTGCGCCGCGTCGTGTACACCACCAACGCTATCGAGTCCTTGAACTACCAGCTACGCAAAATCACCAAGAACCGCGGGCATTTCCCCAGCGAAGAAGCCGCCGTCAAACTCTTGTGGCTCGCCATCTGCAACATCGAAGACAAAAGAGCCGCCCAGCGCCTCACAGACGCTGGCAAACCCCCCAACAAACGAACAGGACACACCCGCCTCATCGAAGGACACACCACCACCAACTGGAAACAAGCCCTCGCCCAACTCACCACCGCCTACCCCGACCGAATCACCCCCTACCTCTAACCCCCATACACAGAAAAATTGACAGGCTCGAGCTTGGCCAGCCAGTTCTTGTATACAGTGCCCGACCTCCCGTGTGTTAGGTCCACGATGCCGGTGAGCTCGTGGGCCCCGGCGGCGTCGGTCTTGGTGGTGCCACACGGCTCTCGTCAACCCCCAGCACCTGAACCCCTGTGAAGCGGGCGGGGTTTAGATGCGGCTTGCAGGCACGGCTTGATATGGGACCACACGGTATTCCACGTGGTTCCTAACTGGCGGGCCAGGCCTGAGATAGTGGCTCCCTCCGAGCGCAACTGTCGGATCGCCCAGCGGATCGCCCGCACACCCAAACGCGCCCGGGGTGCGCACACCCGCTCGTCATATTCCAGGAATGTCACCGTCTGGCAGGTGCGTTCGCGGCAGATCCAGCGCCGTATTGTGCCACCGGAACCTGCCGGGACCCCGGCCCAGGGCGCGTCGATCACCTCCACCACCATACGACCGTGGCCTTGAGCAAGTCACCCCACAACCCGGGCAGCCAGCACAGCGATCACAGGACTCTATGTCGAGTACCAGAGCATCTGGGGTGCGAGCCACGCTCATCAGATGGAAGCCCTCCAAGTCGACGAGCAGATCACACCGATCACACCGATCAAGCGACACAGAGCAGCAGCAGGTAGGGTGAGACATTGTCGCGGTCCTTGAAGGCAGCGGGGGTTGAAGTCCGCTCATCATCAAGGACCTCGACCTCTACCCGCAACCCCCGACCAACACCCGGTCACCCACACTCAACTCTGAAGAGCCCGTGAACCCAACCCCCACGAACGCCACCTGGCGCACCAGCGAGGGGAGGCTCCTCGGCGATCTTGCCTAGCCCTGCCCAGACGGTACGGCGGCGAACTTCAGGTTTATCGACGGTTTGCGAGCGTTAGGCACTCGACTCTCAACTCATGCGCCTGCGGCGATCTCGTCGTGTTCACCCCTTTGTACGACGTGGGACAGCTCCCAGTAGATGAGGTCCGAAATCTCGCGGATTACAGCGGCTCGACGCTGAGGGCTCTCGAAGAACTTCTCGAGGATGTTGTTCTGAGTGTCATGGTGGTCGAGGGCAGCATTCGTGACGGCTTGTTCAATGGTGAGCGATTCGCGGAACTGTTCCTTGCTGTTGGCGTTGACCTGTTCTCGGATCGCCTCGTCCTTGACGAGAATGGTTACTACCCCCTGCACCCAAGAGTTGACCGAGTCGGGGTCGAAATTCTCCCCTTCGAACAGATCGTTGATGTTCTTCAGGATCTGTTCCCAGGCCACCATGTTCAGGTCGCGTGTGGTCCCACCGCCGACACCCATCGGCTTGAGTTTCTCCCCGTCGCCAGTCAGCGAGATTGATCCCTCGCTAAGCCGTGTTTGCTTGATGTGTGTCAACTCGATGCTTGACAGGTCAAGTTCCTCGGTACTCTTGCGCCCTGTGAGACGCGGCTTGAGGAGGCGGAGAAACAGCGCGAGTTTTTCCAGATTGGTGTCCTCATAGTCAACGATCTGGGACAGGAAGTCGTAGAGGCGAACGAAAGATCCCACGTCTTTGCGGAAGAG
The DNA here is from genome assembly GCF_030644365.1 of Schaalia sp. HMT-172. Lineage (NCBI taxonomy): Bacteria > Bacillati > Actinomycetota > Actinomycetes > Actinomycetales > Actinomycetaceae > Schaalia > Schaalia sp. HMT-172. Next base: position 2,483,066 of record NZ_CP130058.1, on the reverse strand, counting down.
GTCCAGTTCATCGATGGATGCTTTGTCTTGGTCCGTGAGCGCTGCGCAGTAACGACCATTGAAGCGGTCGGCAGCGCTCTTGAGGGGGCCGGTGTGCTTGCCATGTGCGTTTTCGATGATGAAGGCCTGAGCGAAGCGTTCGACCTCGTCTGCGTTGTAGATACCGGCCGTCTCGAGCTTGCGGGCTAGATCGTGCACCAGATCGGGGTCTGTTGTCTGGGTGATCTGGGCCGTCCGGAAGTACGGCAGGAACGAGTTCAAGATTGTCTCGGGATCGTTGCCGAAGTCGAGGACGTAGGTGGTGTCCTTGCCCTTGGACGGCAGGGTACGGTTCAAGCGTGACAGTGTCTGGACTGCCTCGATGCCGTCGAGCCTCTTATCAACATACATCGCGCAGAGGAGCGGCTGGTCAAAGCCAGTCTGGTACTTGTTGGCCACAATCAGCACCTGGTAGTGGTCACCAGCGAATGCGTTGGGAATGGTGCGTCCGCGTAGCCCCGGATTCATGTTGTGCTCGGTATAGGGCTCGGTGACCCCAGGAACTACTTCTTCAACTTGATCACTGGTAAGGCTGCCTGAGAAGGCCACCAAGGTTCCCATCTCGTAACCATGAGAGGCGATGTACCGGTCGATCGCGGTCTTGTACTTGAGGGCTGCCGCCCGGCTGGAGGTCACCACCATTGCCTTGGCATGCCCATCAAGCAGGTGGGCCACATTGGTTCGGAAGTGCTCAACGATGATCTGGACCTTCTGGGCAATATTGGTCGGATGCAGGCTCACCCATCGCATAAGGCCCTTCGTCGCGGTGGTCTCGTCCACTTCATCAGTGGGCGCGGTTTTCCCATCGGCTTTCTGTGCGAGCTGGAATGCTGTCTTGTAGGTGGTGTAGTTGCGCAAGACGTCGAGGATGAACCCTTCCTCGATGGCCTGCTGCATCGAATACACATGGAACGCCTGCGGTGTCCCGTCGGCACCGGGTCGACCGAACATTTCGAGGGTCTTACCCTTGGGGGTGGCTGTAAAGGCATAGAAGGACACGTTTGCGGATGTGGCGCGCGCAGCCATCTCCGCAGCCAGCACGTCCTCAACGGACAGCTCTGCACCCTCGCCGATTGCCTCAACCTCTGCCTGCGAGAGGACCTGGCGCAGCTTTTGCGCACTTGTTCCAGTCTGAGACGAGTGGGCTTCGTCCGCGATGACAGCGAAGTTCTTGTCTGCCATTCCACCCTGCTCAGAGATCGCCTCGAGAACGAAGGGGAACGTCTGCAACGTGACGATGATGATCAGCTTGCCGCTAGTCAGTTCCTTGGCGAGGAGAGCCGACTTGGAGGTTTCTGCTGCTTTGCGCACCTCATCGGCGTTGATCGTTCCGACCGTCCCGCGGGTGCCTTCGATCGCCTTGATAGCCTTCTGCAACTGGTCATCGAGGACTGTCCGGTCGGTGACCACGATGACCGAGTCGAAGATCTTGGTATTGGTGTAGTCGTGGAGGTTGGCCAACCCATGAGCCAGCCAGGCAATGGAGTTGGTCTTCCCTGATCCTGCCGAGTGCTGGATGAGGTAGCGGTGCCCTGGCCCCTCGGCTCTGGTGGCCGACAGAAGTTCGGTGACTGCCTCCCACTGGTGGAATCGTGGGAAGATGATCTGGGTCGACTTCTTGTGCTCCCCGGTCACCGGGTCGATTTTCTCCGACGTTTGAGCGTTGATGAAGCGCTCAATGATCTGCAGCCAGTTGTCACGTTGGAGCACACGCTCCCAAAGGTATGAGGTCGCCGCACCATCAGGATTGACCGGGTTGCCAGCACCGCCGTCATTACCAAGGTTGAACGGCAGGAACACTGTGTCAGTCCCCGAAAGTCGTGTCGTCATACGGATCTCGTCCGTGGATACAGCGAAATGGACCAGACAACGTGATCCCCACTTCAGAAGCGGCTCGCCTTGCGGCTTGCGATCGTGCTTGTACTGATGAACCGCGTCATCGATTGACTGGGTGTTGTCAGTCTTCAGTTCGGTAGTTGCCACGGGGATGCCATTGACGAAGAAGACCAGGTCAATCGAGTCATTGGGATGCTTGGCCGAGTGGTGGACTTGGCGCATCACCCGCAGAATGTTGGCCTCGTAGTGCTCCTGCGCGGTGGGATTCAGCGAAGTTGCAGGTTTGAACGCGCACATGGCGAACTTGGCCGGGGTGCGTTTGAATCCGCCCCGAAGCACCGCCAAGATTCCACCGCCATGCTCCAGAGGCTGATCGAGCTCCTTCGCAAGTCGGTCGAGAATGCCTTGCTTGGCGCGCTCCTGCTCAGCGGCAGACATCGACGGCTTGATGACCTTGTCCAACTGCTCCGGCTGTGTGCATCGCAGCCAAGCAAAGACGTCCTCAGGCACCAAAGCCAGGCTTTGATCGTAGCCACGGTAGTGGCGCTGATAAACCCAGCCGTGAGCGGCCAGGTAGTCGCAGATCTCCTCCTCGAAAGCCTTCTCATGCTGCGTTGCCATGACTCATCGACCTCCCAAAACGGTCCGAACGATATGCGCGTCACGTCCCTCGTTTACGATAGCTACGAACCTTTCGATTGCCGACGAACTGGAACCAGCGCCTTTAGATGCAGGGGATAGTTTCGAGACGATTTCAAGTCGGCTATCGAGTTCCGAAACTATCTGCATCTGCGTGTCAAGCGGAACCATAGGAATCGGCAAACGTGCAATGTCGGCAAATGATAGAGATTGCCTAACGCCTCCTCCCATACCGTAAAATATCTTCGAGAGATCATACGCTCTGAAAAGATAATTCAGATATTGAGGCAAGAATTCATTCGAGATCACTTCGGTCGCCAGATAGGCGCTGGTAATAATTCCACGTTCCGTACATAACGCCGAACGAAGACTCCGCCTGTCATTCTGAAGATCGGTAAACCTGAATATAATCTGCTCAGCTTCGACGATCTGATAGGTTTCGAAGGATGCCGGAAGTAATCCGGTGTCGGTATGAATGTCCTTGCGAATAATCTGGCCGTAACTCAAGGAGAGGAGATTGTTCTCCTGCATTCCCGCATTGGTTCTCTTCGTCTTCTTTAGAACGGTAAACAGCGGGACCGACCCATGTTGAATGATGGTCGTCAAGAAGAAGTTGCGGATTCCTTCAGGAAGATGTTCGAGCCTATTGACCACCACTATGACATCCTTTCAATAAGGTCGATCAACTCGGTTTGCGCAATCTTGAGATCCTCCATGATTTCAGCTTCTTCTCGATATGATTCCGGCTGAAAAAAGAATTGTTCGAATGCGATTTCGCAACCAACCTTTGCTTGAGTTGCGTCGATCCAACAGCCGTCGAAGCGTGGGTCAACCTCATTCTCCATGAAGTCATCGACGGTCCGATGAATCGCAATCTCCATGTCGCTAATGTCGCCATGAATGGGCAGTTTCAGGTCGATCGCACGTCCCTTATCTTCGACTACCTTGCCTGTTCCTCTTCGCTTAATCTCGCCGTCGTCGCCAACTTCAGGGAATTTCAGCTTGGCTGATACATAGTGGAACGCTGAGGTGGGGACAATGCGCGAAATGTTGCTCGACTCATAATCTACATAGGCCTTGACGATTCGACTCCTATTCTCCTCATCAATCAGATGTACCTTATCTCCAAGCTTCTTACGCATTCGAGTAAATAGGTTCCGTGCGTCAATCAAGAGGATGGTGTACTCCCGATCTTTCGGTCGATTTGTATCGACAATCCAAATGTATGTGGCAAGCTCAGTGTTGTAGAACATATTGGTGGGTAAAGCGATGATGGAATCCACGATTCCAAGTGAAATCAAGTGCCTCCGGATTTCGCTTGGTCCGGCTCCCGCATTACCGCCATATGTCGACGCCGCATTAAGCACGATTGCCCCTCGACCTCCCCCGTATTTTTTCGGGCGAAGCTTATGAATCAGGTGCTGGAGGAACAGAAGCTGGCCGTCACTAATCGGCGGTGTGGCTTCAATGAATCGAGCTGCGGCGCCTAGCGCTTTGATCTCGGCAGTTACTGCCGACTGGCTCTTCTTCCAATCGTCGCCATAAGGAGGGTTGGAAAGGCAATAGTCAAAAGTTTGGGCGGGGAACCTGTCATCTGCGAGCGTATCTCCGAGCTGAATGTTGGAGGGATCGTGCCCCTTGATCAGCAGATCGGACTTGCAGACGGCGTAGGACTGGTCGTTTCGCTCCTGCCCATACATGCGTAGCTGAGCGTCGGGGTTGAGGCCAGGGTGTTCCGGGGTGCCGATGAGGTGTTCTTCTGCGATCGAGAGCATCCCACCTGTTCCCGCGGTGGGATCGTAAATCGATCGGACCGTACCTGGAACCGAGAGCGCGTCGTCGTCCCCGGCAAAGACAAGGTCAACCATGAGCCGGATTGCGTCGCGGGGTGTGAAGTACTCACCGGGCGACTCATTGGTGGACTCGTTGAACGTGCGAATCAGATACTCGTAGAGGTCGCCCATCTCTGCGTTGGGGACCTTGTTCGGGTGCAGGTCTACGCGCGCGAACTTCTCGATGATGATGAAGAGCAGATCCTTCTCCGCCATCCTGGCAATCTGGTCGCCGAACTTGAACCGCTCGAAGACGTCGAGGTTGTCCGAGAATCCATCGACGTACTGCTTGAAGTTGGCCTCGAGCCCTGCGGGGTCGCCGAGTAGCGTCTGCAGCGTCCACGGTGTCGTGTTGTAGAAAGACAAGCCGGTCTTGCGCTTGACCTGGGCGCTGAGTAGTTCAGGTTTGTCAGCAAAGGCTCGGACTAGCCCAGCCAGGTCCTCCCGATGGTCTTCGAGTACACAGTCGAGCCTGCGCAAAATGGTCATCGGCAGGATGACATCACCGTACTCGTGCGGCTTGTAATCGCCTCGGAGCTGGTCGGCGATGCCCCAAATGAAGGGTCCAAGGTTACTCATGCTGGCATTTCCTTATTTGCTGTTTCTGGCACTACTTCAATGATATCTTCAAGATTGTACTGCAGAGTTTGGCAGATCCACAGCAGTACGTTGGTGGTGACGTTGCCGTCTTTACCGAGCTTGACGATGGTTGCTGGGGATAGTCCTGCAGCTCGGCGGAGGTTTTCGCGGGTCATGTCGCGGCCAATGCGGAGTTTCCACAGCGGTTTGAAGGTGATACGCATGGTTAGTTACCTTCCTCGGTGGTCTCTGTGTTCCAGGTGAAGCCGTAGAGGGCTTCAGGGCCGTCGCCGAGGTGGATGACGCGCGTCGCTTCGACGAGTTCCTCGGCTTGCCGACCATACGCCTTTGTCGCATCGAATGAGAAGAATACCTGCTTGGGCTCTTCTGCAGCGCTTGTGAGTTCCGCCGCACGCATGTATGCGCCTAGCAGCGCGCGAACGGGTGCGTGTCCGACGAGTTTGATGATCGCTGAGTCGTGGATGAGGAACAGCAGCGGCGTGTGGCGGAGCATTGCGACATCGAAGATCGCCAGGTGCCGGGACTTGGCTCCTGAGCCTCGATTGCCGCAGTGGTCGAACTTGTAATTGATGCCTTGCCCGTTGATCTGGAACTGGAACTATGGGCACACCTTGCGGCTGCCATCGGGATACAACTCAGCGTTGACTCGGTTCATCTCAGCGTTGGAATCAGCAGCGATCGAGCCGATCATCTTGGTGTGCAGGGTCTCGAGGAGCTGGTCTTTTTCTTTCTTGAGAATGTTCTTCTCGTCGTATGTCTTGATCAGGGGTTCCAGGCACTGAACTGTGCCGTGGACTTCCAGTGCGTGGTTGTAGGTGTCTTCGTCTAGGTAGACGGATTCTCCCAGGCAAGGATGTGTGCCTTGTGTGCTCGGATCTGCTCGTTGAGACGTTCGATCTCTGCCTTGCGCATGCCGCCGTGGAGGATTCTGGGTTTTTGGACCGTTTGTTTTGAGAGGGTTGTTCTGAGTAGTCCCGGCTGTTTGTGGCCGGGCAGAATGGATGACCATGAGGAAGTTCTCGAAGCACACGCTTGAGCAGATTGTCGTGAAGCTGGAGAAGGCCGAGGCGTTGCGAGGTGAGGGCATGAGTACGGCCCAGGCCTGCCGCGTGCTGGGTATCAGCGAGGCGACGTTGTGCCGGTGGCGCCAGCGTTATGGGTCGATGAGTCGTAGTGAGGCCAAGGAACTGCGTGAGTTGCGCGAGCAAAACGCGCGCCTCAAACAGTTGCTAGGCCAAGCCGAGCTGGAAAAGGCAGCGCTGCGAGAGCTCGCGGAGGGAAACTTCTAAGCCCGGCGCGCAGGCATGAAGCTGTGAGCTACCTGGTTGGTCAGGGGTTTTCTCAGCGTCTTGCATGCCGCGTTGCCGGGCTGTCCCGGTCAGCGTATTGCCGCACCCGCGCGGCGGGCGGGGCGAAAACGCTGCGTGATCATGGGCCTGTGCGCCAGTGGATGAACGATTTTGCCGCCACGCATCGACGCTGGGGCTATCAACGCGCCTGGGCGCGGGCCAAGAGCGAGGGCATTGTCGTGGGCCGTGATACGTTCCGGCGCTTGTGGCGCACCGAGGGGCTTCGCGTGTGCCCGCGCAAAGCCCACAAGCCCCGCACCGCGCCGCGCCTACAGCGCCTGGTCAGGGCTAGTGCTCCTGGGCAGGTGTGGGCCATTGATTTCCAGTTTGATTCGGATTGGAAGGGGCGTGTCTTTAAGGTCTGTAACGTCATTGATGAGTTCACGCGCCAGCACCTGGCTTTCCGCGTCGAGCGGCGCATGGGAGCCGCCGACGTGATCGAAATGCTTGACCTGGCTGTCCTGGCACATGGAGCACCCCAGGTGCTAAGGGCCGATAACGGGCCTGAATTCATCGCCGCAGCCGTGGGGCGCTGGGCCAGCGAGCACGACACGCTCCAAGCATTCATCCCACCGGGCCAGCCTTGGCTGGGCGGGCTCGTGGAGTCCTTACACAACCGCATGCGTGATGAACTCTTGGAAGACAACATGTTCGATGGGCTCGACCATGCCCGCACCCTGATCGCCGCCTAGTCGCGCCGCTAGAATGAAGAGCACCCCCACAGCGCGCTGGGCTGGCTCTCACCCAACCAGTACGCGCGCCAATGGGCACAACACAACCAATAACAACCAACAACCCTCACGACACCCGGTCCACAAAACCAGACCAGGCCACCACTCTGTTGACGAAGCTAGAGTTCCCAAACAGGATGACTTGCTGTTCGATTGATGTGAGAGCGATGTGCTCATGCGTCTTATGTTGGAGGCTGATCTGTGCATGTTTCGGTCCTATTGGTGGCGTATCGATTTGGCGACTGCACGCGCAGCGGTGGTCATTTCCGAGCCTTGCTGGTTGGGGCGGACGCAGATGAGCATGCCCCTCCTTACGGTGTCGCTTGTCGACCACGGTGGTCGACAGTGTGGCCCAGAGGAGGGAACAGGATGTCTCAGAAATTCACCAACAAGGGAGATGGCAATCAGATCGCTCAGTTCGGTGGCGACCTAAACGGAACGCTCAATCAGATCAACGGAACACGGACATTGGCGTCCCTGACGCTGCCTGAACTCGGCGAAGAGTATCTGTTGGCCAGTTCGATTGTGTCGAAGGAGCGGAAGTCAAGACTCAAGACATCAGCAATCGCAGCGATGGTGTGCCTCCTGTGTTGTGGCATTACTGTCGCCATGTATTGGTTGTTTGGGCAGCCGTCTCTCAAGGAGATCGTCTTCAGCCCCGCAGAAGGGTCGAAACTCGAGTTGAGCATGAATCTCACGCTAGTGATCCCCATGGCCGCAGCTCTTCTGTCGGGGGCAGGCGCATATGGCAAGGTAAAGAACCCAAGCGAACTCGAGGTGGATCGGAAGGAGCATCAAAGGGCAGCCTTCATGGTGGCACGCCAGAGGGGTCTCAGTGAACGAGAGTGGAACGAGGTCGTCGAAGCCGTCAAGCAGAGCTAGTCGTTAGTGTGCTGGTGGAGGATGTGCACGCCCACGCCCTGCACATCCTCCCGCGTCAGCGTGGTCGCCGCTCAGACGTGCACATATGATACGAATCACTGAACGGGTGTGCAGAGGGTTTGCTCTGCGAGTGCTGGACCGCACTCAGTGGATTCAGTTCATCTCAATTTGGTGAGGACTATGACGCCATACGTCTGACAAATCAGCCCAAAACCGCCGCAACCACACCCCAAAAACCCGCCACGGCCTCGTCCCACACGGACCCGAACAGTGAACGCCGCCACCCGCGTGTCCTAGGATTGGGGCACGCCGACGCGACCCCAAGGACGGGAACGCCCGGCACGCAGCAGCACCGCACAAGCGACACCGCGGGAGTGGCCAGCAAGGAAGCACAGCCACCCCACGCGCCGCCGCACCCCAGCGGAGCCGCCGCACGCACAACCACAACCCCAACACCGATGTTGACCACACCCAGAGGAGTTCCGATGAAGTCCCGCCTCGCAGCAACAACGCTCGTCACCGTGTCCGCATGCGCCCTCGCACTCGGCGCCTGCACGATGGACGACGCCTCCCAATCCGCATCTGGCACCAAGACCGGCGGCGGAGACGGCAACTACACGATCGCCGTCGTCCCCAAGGACGCCACCAACCCCTGGTTTGTCCGCATGGAAACCGGCGTCAACAAGTACGCCGCTGACACGGGCATGAACGTCTTCCAGAAGGGCCCCGCCGAAACCGACGCCACCATGCAGGCTCAAGTCATCCAAGACCTCATCGCCCAAGGTGTCGACGCCATCTGCGTCGTCCCCGTCGACCCCGGCGCCATCGAACCTGTCCTCAAGCAAGCCATGGACGCAGGCATCGTCGTCGTCACCCACGAGGGCGCCTCCCAGCAAAACACGATGTACGACATCGAAGCCTTCAACAACACGGAATACGGCGCGTTCATCATGGACAACCTCGCCGAAGCCATGGGTGAAGAAGGCGTCTACACCACCATGGTCGGCCACGTCACCAACGCCTCCCACAACGAATGGGCAGACGGCGCCGTCGCCCACCAAAAGGAGAAATACCCCAACATGACGCTGCTCGAAGCCGAGCCCCGCGTCGAATCCCAAGACAACGGTGAAACCGCCTACCAGACCGCCAAGGAAGTCCTCAAGAAGTACCCCGAAGTCAAGGGCATCCTCGGTACCTCCTCCTTCGACGCGCCCGGCACCGCCCGCGCCATCGACGAACTCGGCCTGAAAGGCAAGGTCTTCACCGCCGGCACCGGCATGCCCGCCGCCAACGCGCAAATCCTCAAGGACGGATCCGTGTCCACCCTGACCCTGTGGGATCCCGCGAACGCCGGCTACGCGATGGCCTCCTTGGCCACGAAGATCCTCAACGGTGAAAAGATCGAAGACGGTGTGAACCTGGGCGTCGAAGGCTACGAAAGCATGCACTTCTCGCCCGGCTCCACCAAGGTCCTCGAGGGCACCGGCTGGCTCAAGATCACCAAGGACAACGTCGACTCCCTCGGCTTCTGACCCGCTCTCAGGCGACGACCACCCGGGTGCCACGGCCTCGTCACCCACTCCAATGACGAGGCCGTGGCCGGGCCACCCCGCGCACGCAGTGACGCGCGCGCCCCCTCGCGTCACGCGACCGCGCGCGTGAGGGCGTCCCCCGGGCGGCGGGATACGTTGGAAAGGACACCACATGGACACCCCAGTGCTGGCGGTACGACACGTCAGCAAATCCTTCGCAGGCGTGCGAGCCCTGGTCGACATCGACCTGGAGATCGCGCCCGGAGAAATCCACTGCCTGGCCGGCGAAAACGGGTCGGGCAAATCCACCCTCATCAAGGTGATCTCCGGGGTGCACACCCCCGAACACGGGACGGTCTCGATTGACGGTCGCGACTTCACGCGCCTGACGCCGTCCGCTGCCATCGACGCGGGCGTGCGCGTCATCTACCAGGACTTCTCCATCTTCCCCAACCTCTCCGTCATGGAGAACATCGCGCTGGGCAGCGAAGTCGCGGCCGGGCGTCGCCTGGTGAACCGTTCCCGCATGCGTGAGGTCGCGCGCGAGGCCGTAGCGAAGATCGGCTTCGACGTGGACCTCGACGAACTTGTCGGCAACCTATCCGTCGCCGACAAGCAGCTCGTCGCCATCAGCCGCGCCCTCATGGGCGACGCGAAGCTCATCATCATGGACGAGCCCACGACCGCCCTCACCAAGAAAGAAGTGCGCGCCCTCTTCGACATCGTCGCCGACCTCCAATCGCGCGGCATCGCGATCCTCTTCGTGTCCCACAAGCTCGAAGAAGTCTTCGAAATCGCGGAGCGCTTCACGATCCTGCGCAGCGGCCACAAGGTCATCACCTGCCCGAAAGAAAAGCTCGACCGAGCCAGCTTCGCCCGCCACATGACGGGGCGCGACTTCGCGGAGGAACGCTACCAGAGAGGAGACATCGACGAGGCCCCGGTCCTCCAGGTCGAAGGCGCAACCGTTGCCGGCGCTTTCGCCGACGCCTCCCTGAGCGTGCGGCCCGGCGAAATCCTCGGCATCACCGGCCTGCTGGGTTCCGGACGCACCGAGCTGGCCATGTCCCTCTTCGGGATGCTGCCCCTCGACTCCGGTCGCATCCGCGTCGCAGGCCAGGACGTGACCCTGCACGGCGTGCGCGACGCGATCGAAGCCGGCATCGCCTACGTGCCCGAAGACCGCCTCACCGAAGGCCTGTTTCTCTCGCGCTCGATCGGCGAAAACATCACGATCTCCGAGATGGAATCCTTCACCAAAGCCCTGGGATTCATCGACAAGAAAGCCATCCGCGCCGAAGAAAAAAAGTGGGTGAAACGCCTCGACGTCGTCACACCCGACCCCGCCAACGCCGTCAACACCCTCTCGGGCGGCAACCAGCAAAAGGTCGTGTTGGCCAAGTGGCTCGCCACCAAACCCTCCGTCCTCATCCTCAACGGCCCCACCGTCGGCGTCGACATCGGCTCCAAATTCACGATCCACTCCATCCTGCGCGAACTCGCCTCCCAAGGCATGGGAGTCATCATCATCTCCGACGACATCGCCGAAGTACTCACCAACTGCTCGACAATCGCCATCATGCGCGCCGGACACCTGAGCGAGCCCATGAGCCCCGACAACCTCACCGAAGCCGAACTGACACGGCTCCTGTCCGAGGACCACGCCCCGGCCTCGTCCACTGAAGGGGGAGAAAACTAATGCCCCGACTCATCACGAAAGTCCTGCGCGCCAACGAATTCTGGGTGTTCCTGGTCATCGCCGCGCTCACCCTCGTCATCCAGGCGCGCTCCGGACAGTTCTACACGGCCAACAACCTCGTCGACCTGGCCGGCGCGATGGTGGTTCCCGGACTCTTCGCCGTCGCCGCCCACCTGGTCCTCGTCTCCGGCGGCATCGACGTGTCCTTCCCCGCGCTGGCCTCCCTTGCGGTCTACATGACCACGAAGATGCTCGTCGACAACGGATGGAACGGGCCCGTCATCGTGCCGTTCCTGATCGCCGCCGCCCTCGGAGCCATCCTGGGCGCCTTCAACGGCATCTTCACCTCCCGGCTGACCGTGCCCACGCTGATCATCACCCTGGGCACCGCCAACGTCTTCAACGGCGTCATGCAGGGCGCACTCAAATCCGTGCAGATCAACACGATTCCCGAATCTATGCGCGCCTTCGGATTGTCGTCCCTGTTCGTCGCCCGCAACGAAAGCTCCGGCCTGCAGTCCTCCATGCCCGTGTCCTTCCTGATCCTCGTCGCGGTCGTCGCGGTCGCCTTCTTCATCACCCGATACACGATGTTCGGGCGCGCCCTCTTCGCCATCGGCGGCGACGAGTCCGCCGCCGCCCGCGTCGGCTTCAAGGTGCGCGCCACCAAGTTCTGGCTCTACGTCCTCGTCGGCGTCATCGCCGCCCTGGCCGGCATGGTCCGCACCTGCTCCATGGGACAGATGCACCCCACCAACCTGCTCGGCATGGAAATGATGGTCATCGCAGCCGTCGTCCTGGGCGGCACCGCCATCACCGGCGGCAAGGGCTCCCTCACCGGCGTCATGCTCGGCACGCTGCTCATCGTCATCGTCCAAAACTCCATGATCCTCATGGGAATCCCAACGTTCTGGCAGGGCTTCGCCCTGGGCCTGCTCATCATCGTGGGAACCGGCGTCTCCGCGCTCCAGGTCATGCGCGCCCGCCGCAACGCACACTAGGAGGACCACATGTCAACGCTTCTCGCATCCCCGCGCCTCGCTTTCCTCAAAAAAGACAGCTACATGACGCGCCTCGTCATCGTCTTCGTCCTCCTGCTCATCTTCTTCGCCGCCGCGCGCCCCGGCCCCTTCTTCGCCGTGCGCACCTGGCAGTCAATGGCCGTGCAATTCCCTGAATTCGGCCTCATGAGCCTGGGCGTCATGTTCACCATGTTCACCGCCGGCATCGACCTGTCCGTCGTCGCCATCGCGAACGTCACCTCGATCTGCGCCGCCCTCACGCTGCGCGCCACCCTCGCCGAGGCCGTCACCCCCTCGTCCTTGGCCATGGCCGTCCTCATCGCGCTGGGCGTCGCCCTGGTGGTCGGGGTCGTGTGCGGACTCATCAACGGCATCCTCGTCGCGGTCCTGAAGATCCCGCCCATCCTCGCCACCCTGGGCACCCTCGAACTCTTCGGCGGCGTCGCCCTCATCCTCACCGAAGGCAAACCCGTCTCCGGAGTCCCCGCAGCGTTCGGGATGATCTTCACGGCGAAGGTGGCCGGCCTCGTCCCCGTCCCCCTCGTCGTCTTCCTAGTGTGCGCGGCCGTCGCCGGCGCCATCGTCGCCTTCACGGGATTCGGCACGACGATCCTCATGCTCGGCACCAACGACACCGCGGCGCGCTTCTCGGGACTGAAAGTCACCAGCCTCCTGATTCGCACCTACGTCCTCTCCGGCGTCATGGCCGCCATGGCCGGCATCGTCATGCTCGCGAACTACAACTCCGCGAAAGCCGACTACGGCGCCTCCTACACGCTGCTCACCGTCCTCATCGTCGTCCTCGGCGGCGTCAACCCCAACGGCGGATCCGGGCGCCTGGGCGGCGTCCTCCTGTCCATCCTCATGCTCCAGGTCCTCTCCTCGGGCCTGAACATGTTCCCCAACATCTCCAACTTCTACAGGCCCCTCATCTGGGGCGGCGTCCTGCTGCTCGTCATCTGCATGAACGAGGGCCTCTTCTCCTTCCCCAAACTGCGCAAACTCCTGAAAGGACGTTCCCATGCTGACAGTTAAAGACAAGCACGTCGTCGTCGGCGCCGACTTCGCCGGATTCCCCCTCAAGGAAGCCGTCAAAGCCCACCTCGAAGAACGCGGCTGGACCATCACCGACCTGACGCCCGACGCCGACACCGCGCCCATGTACCACCGCGTCGGCTTCGCGCTCGGCGCCCAAATCGCCGAAGGCACCTTCGAGCGTGCCCTCGCCTTCTGCGGCACCGGCATGGGCATCCACATCGCCGCCTCCAAGTGCCCGCGCGTCCACGCCGCCGTGTGTGAATCCGTGCCCGCCGCGCGGCGCTGCGCCGCCGCCAACAACGCAAACCTGCTCGCCATGGGCGCCTTCTACGTCGCCCCGCGCACCGCGATGGCCATGGCCGACGCCTTCCTCGAGTCGTCGCTCGGGTCAGGGTACGAGGACTGGGAGGGCTTCTACGAGTACCACCGCATCGGGTACGACGAATGCGACAACTTCGACTACGAGGCATACAAAGCCAATGGCTTCGAGGTCGTCGACCCGGGCTTCGCAGTGCTCGCGGAGCAGCCGAAGGGGTTGGCGTACTGAGGTTGCGTTGATGTGACACAGGTGGGGCTCCCACACGGGAGCCCCACCTGTGTGAATGGGCCGTGGAGGCCGCAACCCGCCTACGTTGGGAACGCGAACCGGGAGCTCCCGTGTGAAGGGGCTGTGGCCAGGGGTTCCCGGGCCACAACTACGCGCGTATCCGCCGAGGGAGTCCCGGCCTCGGCGGCAGAAAGAAGCTGCTCCTCCCAGAAAAGTCGCATGCAATTCCCCTTGGTCAGTTTTCGATATGCCCTGAAAACGTTGGAATTGCAACGGTCAGATTTCAAGGTTTGAATAATGTGTTGGGGAATTGCATGCGACATTTGTGGGGAACCATGCGGGTGTGCCGCGCATTCGCCGGGTGCTCCCAGGGTTCGTCGGGCGCTCCCCGGGCTCGCGCCCCTACTCCCGCAGCCTCGCCGTGGATTCGCGGATCGTGAGGACCGGGCTGAAGGTCTGGAGTCGCTCAGGCTGCGGCGAGGATCTCGTTGACGAGGTCGATGCCCTGTGGTGTGGCGCCACACGTGTTCATCCACGCCAATGACGCGCACGCCGTCGAACCGTGCTGGATCATTGATCAGCAGGCGCGCCCCTTCGGCCAGGACAGCAGTGTTAGCAGCTCTTCCAGGACACGCCCAGGGCCTGGGCGACGCGCGCCACCGTCACATGATGAACGACCACGCCTGTCAGTGCTCAGCGCACCGCTGCACGCGAGAGCTTGGCGCGCGGATCGGCCGCTTGGCTCATGTCTTGGCGCCACACGTGAGCACACTCTGGGCACCGGTAGCGGCGCACGCTCACGTGCAAAACCGTGGGACGCCACCCGTAAGGTTCATGCGCCAAGCGCCTGACCACCGTGTCACGAGCCACGCCCTGGCACCCGCAGCGTCGACACCACCGATCCTCACCAACAATGCGGCACGCCAACACTGCACGGTCTGGCCAAATGCGCTGACCCGTCACCTCCAACCCCAAGCCATCCAGACGCGTGAACGCGCTCAGATCGGGACGATCAAAGATAGTATTAGGCATGTTGAGGTCTTTCGGATGGACGGTGTAGGAATCTCCATCATCGGAAGACCTCGACCCCTACACAACCACGACACGCCGAACCCCGCCCAACACCCCTACATCCTCAAATGCGAAGAGCCAAGATACCTGGCCCCAGCCACTGCGGAATAAAGTGCCCAAGCACCCATGAAGAAGACCAGGTTTTCCTGCCAGTCCATGACGAGAATCTCGTGTGTGCGAGTACTGTAATAGAACGAGTTCGTGACAGCAAGTAGTAATGCTGCTGCCCCGCTTGACAAGAGTCGTATCCACAGTGCCTTCAGTCGCGGTTGCGGCCATCGTCGTGGCGGGTCAACTATCAAAAGAACCAGGCCGGCGAGGAAGGTTCCATAAAGCGGAAGAACCATCAAAAGAGTGCCAGCTGCGGAGAGTCCCGCGGCGGGGATATAGAAAATCCCGAAGCAGATTCCTATCCATGTCGTGTAGGTACGGATCGCGTCCCTGATCGTGTGAGCAGGTGTGCCAAATCGGGCGGAGCTGCTCATGAGCATGTGTCCTGCTACTAGCGTGAAGACAATCCAACCGAGACCGAAAGATAGGAGCGTCTCACTCCAGTGTTGAGATCCATAGTGGGTGGAAGCAACTGCATCAAACGCGATGAGCATGGTGGCTGCAAATCCTGCACCCAATACTCGGATCAGTAATGCTCGCCAGAGCGGTGGCTCCCATGTTGATGGCCGATCAATGACAAAAAGCAGCAGCCCGGCGAAAGGTGCAAGCAACAATGGAGTGTTCACCGGGGCGACTTCAGCAGTGAAGAGCAGAGAACCGGGCACTATCGCGAAGCCGAGGATGAGCCCTACCCAATACACGTAGGTCCGAACGAATAGTTTTAAAGACTCAACCACTCACACCTCCCATGGACTTCAGTACCGATATCATGACGATTCTACGGCGGGGAGGCGACCCATGGTCAAAGATGGCGCCAACAGGGGCGGACGCCGCGTGCGTGCAGGCGCGAAGCCCGGCCCGCTGGGCGAGAAACTCGCCGCCGGACGCCCCGCCACACGCCTGGAAGACCCGCTCAACGAACCCTTCGACGTCGCAGGTAATGACATTGGCGACGGTGCGGTGCGTGCCGGGGAGACGATGCCCGAACCATCGGACTATCTGTCGGAGATTCAGAGTGACGGCAAACCGCTTGGCGCTGACCTCGTCTATCGGGAGACGTGGCAGTGGCTCGATCAACGTGGCTGTTCCCATTTCGTGGCGCCTCGCCTGATTGAGGCGTATGCGCAGGCGTTTGCCCGGTATGTGCAGTGCGAGCAGGCGATCTCCAAGTTCGTCCTGCTCGGCAAACACCCCACCACCGGTGCTGCCATCGCCAGACCGTTTGTCGCCATGTCCCAGAGTTTCGGAAAGCAGGCGAATGTGTATTGGTACGAGATTTACGAGATCGTGCGCGCCACCTGCACCACCGACTACGCGGGCACCACGCCCGGCGAAGAGGTGATGGAGCAGCTGCTCAACGCCCGCTCCTAACCGCCCCTCATGATCTTCGCGTCCACTCTCTAGTGGGGTGGACGCTTTCTTGTTCCCCTCCGATTCGTGGAAGCGTGTGTGCTTATGTGTTCGATTTGTACTGCCGAGTCTGTGTGTGCTGGTCATCCGGACAAGTTGGCCGATCAGATCGTCGACCAGTTCCTCGACGACATCCTCTACGACAACAAGGACGCACGGGTGGCGGTGGAGGTGATGGCAGCCGGTCGGCGGATCATCGTCACCGGCGAAATCACCACCAACCACCGCCCGCGTATCCGGGAGTCTGTGCGCACCGCCCTCGCGCGTGCCGGATACAGTCCGCTCGGGATCCTGATCTACGTGTGGACGCGCCGCCAATCGAGCGACATCAACGCCGGGGTCACCACCTCGCTGGAGGCACGCGGTGGTGATAGTTCGGCGTTCGCGTTGCAGGGGGCTGGCGATCAGGGCACGGTCTACGGTTACGCCACCGCCGAGACCCCTGAACGCCTCCCGCTCCCGCTCGTCCTGGCACATCGCACCTGCGAGCGTCTCGATACTGCCCAGGTCGAGGGGACGATCTGCGGGATCAACCCGGACGGCAAGGCCCAGGTGAGTGTGCGTTATGACGACACCGGTACCCCCGCCACCGCCGAGACCGTCGGGTCTCGGTGCAGCATGAGGCGGGCAAGGATCTGGCCGTGTTGGAGCGTGAGGTGCGCTCGCTGATTGTGGCCCGGCCTGCCAGACCTACCTACCCATAGACGAGCACACCGAAATTCTTGTGAATCCGTCGGGTCGGTTCGTTGAGGGCGGGCCGCGAGCCGATACCGGGCTGACGGGCCGGAAGCTCATGGTCGACACCTACGGCGGGCTCGGGTCTCATGGTGGGGGCGCGTTCTCCGGCAAGGACCCATCCAAGGTCGACCGGTCAGCGGCCTACATGGCTCGCCTGATCGCTCGTACGATCGTTGACGCCGGGCTGGCCGCTCGCGTGAGTGAGGGGGTGCGGTTCCCGTTGGGGAGCCCCCACCGGTGTGACGGGGGTGTTGTGGCCGGGGGTTCCCGGGCCACGACTATGCGTGCATCCGCCTGGCCAGCCCCGGCCTCGTGGCGGGCAAAACGCGCACGCCCCTAAAATGTCGCACGTAATTTCCCTCGGTCAGTTTTCGATATGCCCTGAAAACGTTGGAATTGCAACGGTCTGATTTCATAGTTTGAATAACGTGGCGGGGAATTACGTGCGACATTTGTGGGGAACCATGCGGGTGTGCCGCGCCCTCGCCGGGAACCTCCACTCCCTCGGCCTCGCCGTGGATTCACGGATCGTGAGGACCGGGCTGAAGGTCTGGTGTTGCTCAGGCTGCGGCGAGGATGTCGTTGACGAGCTCGACGCCTTCCGGTGTGGCCAGGAGTGGGCGGTCCTCGGGGTGCTCGTTGAAGTGCCGCATAAGGGCGTCGAGGCCGGTGTAGGGGATGCCGATGCGCTCGGACGAGATGCCCCATGGTCCGTCGTATATGTCAGGGTCTGCGTGAAGAATCATTGTTGGACTGCTGACGGTGTGGATGGTGACGTTATCCGTCCACAGGATGGTGACGTCACGGTCGTTCGGGTCTTCCTCGACGGACAGTAGCTCCGGGAAGTGGAAGGAGATTCCCTCAGGAGTCAGAGTTGTCTTTTGCTTGTCAGTCAGGGCGATGACGAGGTCCTTGCCGGGATTGCGGCTGCACTCGAGGAAGGCCATGGACGCAGCGGCGAACACATATATCGCGGCATGGAAGGGCTGTCCGGTCGTGAAACCCGCGTCCATCGTGCCGCCCGCGAAGGCGTAGAGCAGAAGTCCGGTCGTGATGAGCGCGAGAGCCTGTCAATTTTTCTGTGTATGGGGGTTAGAGGTAGGGGGTGATTCGGTCGGGGTAGGCGGTGGTGAGTTGGGCGAGGGCTTGTTTCCAGTTGGTGGTGGTGTGTCCTTCGATGAGGCGGGTGTGTCCTGTTCGTTTGTTGGGGGGTTTGCCAGCGTCTGTGAGGCGCTGGGCGGCTCTTTTGTCTTCGATGTTGCAGATGGCGAGCCACAAGAGTTTGACGGCGGCTTCTTCGCTGGGGAAATGCCCGCGGTTCTTGGTGATTTTGCGTAGCTGGTAGTTCAAGGACTCGATAGCGTTGGTGGTGTACACGACGCGGCGCAGCATGGGCGGGAACGCCAAGAACGGCGTGAAGCGCTGCCAGGCGCGCTGCCAGGTGGCAACCGTTTGGGGGTAGCGCGCTCCCAGGTCGCTGGCCGCGAAGTCCTCCAGCGCCCCTCGGGCGGTTTCCTCGTTGGGCGCGCTGTACACGGCCTTGAGAGCCGCGGCGACGCTCTTGCGGTCCTTGTAGGACACGAAACGCATGGAGGCGCGGATTAAGTGAACGACGCAGGTTTGGACCATGGACTGGGGCCAGGTCGCTTCGATGGCTTCAGGCAGGCCAGTAAGTCCGTCGCAGCACACGATCAGGACATCGCGTAGGCCTCGGTTGGCCAGCTCGGCGCACACGTGGGCCCAAAAGGAGGCGCCTTCATCGGCTTGGACCCAGATGCCCAGCACGTGCTTGACCCCCTCCATGTCCACTCCGACCGCCAGGTGAGCGGCCCGGTTCTCCACCCTGTGATCGCATCGGACTTTGATGCGGATCGCATCCAGGTAGATCACCGGGTAGAACGCTTCTAAGGGGCGGTGCTGCCACTCCAAGACGGCCTCGCACACCGCGTCAGTGATCGTAGAAATCGTCCCAGCGCCCACCTCCACGCCCAGGGTGGAGGCCAGGTGATGGCGGATATCGCGTACCGTCATCCCCCCGGCATACAAGCTGATAATCATCGAATCCAAACCATCAAGGCGCCGCTGTCCTTTACGCACCAGGCGCGGGGTGGGGTTGTGCGCAAGTTGTTGACGGTTTGTTTATGCGGCTGTTGTCCAGGCCGCTTGGTGTAGTTCGTATTCGATGGGGGATTTGCCGCCGAGGCTGGTGTGGATGCGGCGGCGGTTGTAGAAGTCTTCGATCCAGGTGGCGACCCCGGTGTAGACCTGGTCGCGGGTGGTGAAGGTACGCCGGTAGTAGTACTCGGTTTTGAGGGTGGCCCAAAAGGATTCGGCCATGGCGTTATCCCAGCACACTCCGGCCCGCCCCATCGACACTCTTCCTTTCACGGCGCGCATGTAGGCGGCCAGCTTCTGGGAGGTGAACTGTGTTCCCCGATCAGCGTGGAGCACGACCCCTGTGGGGAAGCCGCCACGGGTGGTGGCGGCCATGTCGAGCGCGGTGATGACCAGGTCGGTGCTTTGCTGCTCGCCCATGGCGTATCCGAGCACTCTACGCGAGTGCGCATCGCGCACGGCGCACAGGTAGACCCAGCCTTGGGCGCAGCGCAGGTAGGTAAAGTCCGTGATCCATACGCGATCAAGAGCGCCTTGGTCCCACTGGCGGGCGCAGTGGTCCTCATGGGCCACAGGTCCCCGTCCGCCGCGCCGGGCTGGGCGTGGGTGCGTGTTCAGGCCTGTCAGGCCCTGGCGGCGCATCGACGCGGCGACCGCACGCACCCCCACATCCACGCCCGCGCGCGCCAGAGCATGGCGGATGCGAGGAGCCCCATACGTGCCGCCCGACACCTCGTGTTCCCAGGCCACCGCCTCATCCAAACGCCGACGCGCCGATGCGCGCTTGCCCCGCTGGGGTGCACGGTTTTTCCACGCGTAATAGCCCGCGCGCGTGACCCCTAAAACCTTAGCCATCAAAGCGATCGAGTAGGAAGCCTTCTGCGCGTCCATCAGTTCAAAGCGCTGGTGTTTTGGTGCCGAGACGCGAAGAAGGCGCTGGCTTTTCCCAAAAACTCATTCTCCTTCTCCAGCTCGCGCACCCTCCGACGCAAAGCAGTGATCTCAGCTTCCATCTCACGCGGATCAGGACGACCCTCACGCACGGCCTGGCGCCGCTCGCGCTCGAGTTTGACCCACCGGCCCACCACCGATTCACCCAGCCCTAAATCCCGGGCCACAGACGCGATCGAAGACCCCGTATCCAACACCAAAGACGCAACATCACGACGATACTCCGGCGTAAAACGACGACGAGTTCCCATAACAGGCACCTCACTCTCCGCAGGCACACACACCCGCTTAACGAAGTGTCAACAACACAAGCCTAACCCCAGGGTGAACGAGCCCGCCCGGTCCCGGGGAACCTCGATCTCGAAGGCTCCCACCTCCGACATCACGGTCTTCTTCGTCGTGCCGTTCCTCGTGTTCGAGCGCGCCTGCCCACTGGCCTGGCCCTTCTCATACCCCAAGTGCTCGGTCAGCTCCGCGGCCAACCCGCGCTCCAACGCCTCCTTAAGCAACGCCGGCAACAAGCCCTCGCTACCCGTCATCTCGACCTCGCCAGCATCAAGACGCTCAAACAACGCATCCAACGCCCCCGAGCGACGAAGCTCCTCCACCGTCTCACGCCCACTAGCGCGAGCCACAACAACATCATCATCATTCATCATGCATCAATCCTTTCAAACAAAAGACGGATACACAGACAATTAAACACGCCCGAGCGCGATGGACTGGTGGTTGCCCGGAATAACGATGGAGCCGTCCTCGAAATAGGGGCGCGATGACCAGAATGGGCGCACACTCTTTTCGATGAGGTGGGGAAGTGCCGCGCACAGATACAGGGGGAACCAGATGAAGAGCAGCTGTAGTGGGCCGATGCGAATGAACGAGAAAACCCAGTAGGCGCCCACCGCCAAGACGGCGTTAACGACAATGGTGATCGTAGTGAGCTTCCACAAGTCTCGCGCCACCAGGTCCACGCCCCGGGGAGAACTGTCGTGGGGTCTTCTTGCCAAAAATGAGGAAGGGCGAGCCGCGGTCACCACCCTGCTGGGGCGTCGGAATGCTACAACCGAAGAGTGCAGGAGGGCTCAATGGTCATGATCCGACGCTACCAGGAGTGTGACGGAGGCATCAAGCATGAGCGCATGAAGCGACCCCGGCCTCGTCGAAACGAACGGCGCGTCACGACGAGGCCGGGGCCTAGCAAGCCTTTACCGCGACAGTCAGCGGCCCGACGCGAGCGCCGCCCGGGCGACCTCCTCGAAGGTGAGTGGGTCGTGGCCCGTCACGTCGCGCACGGTCGTGGACACGACGTCCATCTCGCCGCGGGCGATCGACGTGTAGGTCGACACCCACGAGTCGTACTCCCACTGGGCGGCCGGCCACTTCTTGCGCGAGTCGTAGGCCTCCTCAACGGTTTCGCGCACGTAAGTGACGGGGCGCCCCCTCACGCGGGTGAGGATCTGCGTGATCTCCTCAAGGGTCAGGGCTTCGGGGCCCGTCACGTCGAGGGTCTGATTCTCATAGCGCCCCGGATCGGCCAGGATCCCGGCGGCCACGCGCCCCGCGTCCTCGCGCGCGATCACGCCGACTCGCCCGTCGCCCGCGGGCCCGAGGATGCGGCCCTCCTCGTCGGGCAGCTCCACGAAAAAGTCTGCGTAGAAGTTATCGCGCAAGAACGTGTACGTCATGCCCGACGCCTTGATGTGCTCCTCCGTGTGGAAGTGCGTGCGCGCCAGCGTGAACGTCGCGTCCGCCGCCGCGTTCATAAACGACAGGTACACGATGTGGCGCACTCCGGAGGCGGCCGCCGCGTCGACGAAGGCGAGGTGCTTGGACAGGCGGTCCTCGCTCTCGGGCGCGGACACCATGAAGAGAACGTCAACGCCCGTGAGGGCCTCGCGCGAGGCCGGGGTGTCCTCGTATGAGCACTGGACGGCGTGCGCGCCGGGCAGCTTGGGCGCGCGCGACGGCGTGTTCGCGAGCAGGCGTAGCGGCAGGCCGCGCTCGGAGAGGAGCCGGGCGACCACGCCGCCGACGTTCCCGGACGCGCCGGTGACCGCGAGGGGCGCGGACGAGGCCTGGGTCGGCTCGTTCGTCTGGGTGCAGGGAGTGGGGGTCTTCGTCATGCGGCTAGTGTGCCACTGCCAGTGTTGTCTATGCGCACGCCACACGCGCTTTGAGCCGCGAGCGTACCGGGACTGTCAGGGGCGAGCGCCGGATTCGGGGCGGCCCCTGGATGCGGGGCGGCCCCTGGATGTGGGGAGATAGCTGATGCGCGTTCGCTGGCGCGTACTCTCCTCCCTGAAAAGTCGCATGCAATTCTCCTCGGTCAGTTTTCGATATGCCCTGAAAACGTTGGAATTGCAACAGTCCGATTTCAAAGTTTGAATAACGTGTTGGGGAATTGCATGCGACATTTGTGGGGAACCATGCGGGTGACTGTGGGAGTCGGCGGGTGTGCGGGTGTGTGGTGTGTCGAGGCCTGCGCGGGGCCTGCAGGGCCTGGCCGGGCTTCGAGATCGATCACTCCGAGCCGAAGGCTCGCGTGTGGCGATCTCGCGGGCGGGCAGGCCCCGCGCGGGCCTCAGGCGTAGGAGAAGCAGGACTGCGGCCAGCCGGGCCCCGGGCGCAGGAGAAGCGGGCAGGCGCCGCGCGGGCCTCAGGCGTAGGAGAAGCAGGCCTGCGGCCAGCCGGGCCTCAGGCGTAGGAGAAGTGGGCAGGCCCCGCGCGGGCCTCAGGCGTAGGAGAAGCGGGCTTGCGGCCAGCCGGGCAGAGAGGCCTGGCCCCGGGCCCACGCAGGGAAGCGGCTACACCCCGTAGCGCCGCGAGAAGTCGTGCTCGAACTGTTCGAGGGAGACGCCTCGTGTCTCGGGCACGATGAACAGGTAGAAGCACAGGGCAACGACGTTGATGACGCCGAACGTCAGATAGGTCCACGTGGCGCCCAAGTGGCCGATCATGATGGGGAAGAGCCACGTGACGATGGCGTTCATGATCCAGCCGCAGCCCACGGCGAAGCCCTGGGCGACGCCGCGGATGCGCGCGGGGA
Source organism: Schaalia sp. HMT-172 (assembly GCF_030644365.1). Classification (NCBI taxonomy): domain Bacteria; kingdom Bacillati; phylum Actinomycetota; class Actinomycetes; order Actinomycetales; family Actinomycetaceae; genus Schaalia; species Schaalia sp. HMT-172. The sequence continues at coordinate 2,459,878 of NZ_CP130058.1, read as the reverse complement.
AGATCTCGGAAACCAGCACCCAGTTAACGGTGCCGGACTGCTTGGCGAACACGAACAGGGACACGAGGACGAGGACCAGCCACGGCAAATAAGAAGGAATGTCGGGCGAAATGCTCCCGTCGGCCAGCGTGTAGGGGCCGATGCCGAGCCCGAAGATAAGAGCGAGGGCGAACAGGGAAACGGTGACGCCCGTCTCCTGGTAGATGCCGACGTGGCGTCGAGCAAGCCTGGACACGAGATACAGGCCGAAGGCGGCGCCCACGCACGCGACGGCCCCCGTGATGACGTTGAGGGTGATCGAATCGGCGGAGCTGAAGCCGGCGGCCGCCAGGATCTTCGGCAGGTAGTACATGGCGGTGTTGATGCCCGTCAGCTGGTCGAAACACGCCAGGCCGATGCCGATGAACAGGAGCCTCCGGGTCCACGCGACCGACGCGGTGCGCCGCAGCGTCCAATGACCCTGGCTGGCCTCGGTGGCGTGCAGCGCGACGATCTCGCTGATCTCGGCGGCCACGTCGTCGCGGCGGGGGTCACGGATGCGCTTGAGGGCGCCCACGGCCTCGTAATAACGAGCTTTTGACGCGTACCAGCGGCCCGACTCGGGCATGAGGCGCATCCCGACCCACAGGAGCACAGCGGGGATCGTGGCGAGCACCAGCATCCACCGCCACGCCGACCCGTCGCCCGCGGTGATGACGGCGGTCGCGACGCGGGAGGCCTCGTCCCACGAGTACCACTGCCCGGGCGTGAGCGTGCCCGACGGGTCGGCGCTCACGAGGACGCGCGGCCCGCCGTGCGCGTGGGAGAGCGCCGCGTTCATCGAGTAGGCGAGGAGCTGGCCGAACACGATCATGAACTGGTCGAGCGCCACCAGGGCGCCGCGCATGCGCGTGGGCGCGGACTCCGACAGGTAGATCGGCACGGTCGCCGAGGCGCCACCGACCGCCAGGCCGAGAACGAAACGGAACAGGTACAGCACCCAGATGTTGGGCGCGACGGTGCATCCGATCGTGCCGACGATGAACACGACGGCGAGCAGCAGGATGTTGTGCCGCCGCCCGTTGCGGTCCGACAGGCGCCCGGCACCGATCGCCCCGATCGCGGCGCCGATGGCGAGGACGCCGCCGACCAGGCCCTCCTCGAACTCGTTGATCCCGAGTCCGCCGGCCACGCTCGGCATGTACATGTACGGCAGGGCGCCCGCGATGACGCCCGTGTCGTAGCCGAACAGCAGGGAGCCGAAAGTCGCGATGGCGGCGAGGAGTTTCACGGAGCGCGCCGGGCCCGAGGCCGGGGTTTCCTCCGTGAGTGTGCGCAGTTCTCGGTCGGTGGGGGCGCCGATGGCCCCAGGTCGGGTGCTCATGGGTTCCATTGTGCGACAGTGAGCGCCGTTGCGCCCGAGTGTCTGGCATTCAGGATTATCCCAGGAAAGTCATAAGGGACGAATGAGGCGTTCATAGGTTGTTCATAGGGTCGCGTGGGGAAATAGGTGCATCGACAAAAGGAGACACCAATGACCGCCCTGATTCTCATCGCCATTGACCTGGTCGCCATGGCCGCCCTCGTGTTCGGCCTGTACTTCCCACGGCACCGCCGCGCCGACCTGGTCGCAGCTTTCCTCGGTGTGAATGTCGGCGTCCTCGCCGTCACGATCATCCTCGCGAACTCGACCGTGAGCGCGGGCCTGGGCCTGGGTCTCTTCGGTGTCCTCTCGATCATCCGCCTGAGGTCCGATCAGATCTCGCAGACGGAGATCGCCTACTACTTCGCGTCACTGGCCCTCGGCCTCCTGACGGGCATGTCGTCGGCGGTGACCCCGCTCCTGGGCGGCCTGATCGCCCTGATCCTCGTGGCCCTCGCCTTCGGCGACTCGAAGCTGATTTTCGGCCGCTACACCTCGCAGACCGTCCAGCTGGACCGCGCGATCGCGGACCCCGACGAGCTGAAGGCGGCCCTCGAGCAGCGCCTCGGCGCGTCCGTCGCCTCGGTCAACGTCGTCAAGCTCGACCTCGTGAACGACCTGACGCTCGTCGACGTCCGCTCGAAGGTCGCCTGACCCGCCTGCCCGCCCCCGGCTTCGCCCCCGGCCCTGACAGCAGACTCGGCCTCGCCGCCACAGCCCCGCAGACCGCCTCTACTAAGGACACGACTCATGAACGCCACCCTGAACGCGACTCTCGCAGACCTCGAGACGATTGGCCTCGACGAACTGAATGAACGCGCCGCGATGCTGACCCGCGTGGACCGCAAGTACGCGCTGGACGCGGCCACGGCCTCGTCGGTCCTGAGCCGCCTCCCCGAGGAAACCCGGGTCCTCCAGATCGCCGGCCAGGTGTCCCAGGGCTACGCCTCCACCTACTACGACACCCCCGACATGGATTCGTACCTGCTGACCGCGCTCAAGCGCCGCCGCCGCTTCAAGGTCCGCGCCCGCACCTACCTGTCCACCGGCGCCTCCTTCCTGGAGGTCAAGACCCGCGGCCCGCGCGGCGTGACGGTTAAGAAGCGCATGTCGATCTCTTGGGACGAGGCCGGGGCGCCTCTCGCGGGCGAGCGCCGTTCGTGGGTCGCGGGCAAGGTTGAGCACACGGGCTACGCGCACCTGGTGCCTGCCCTCGAGCCGGTCCTGGCCGGATCCTACGAGCGCAACACCCTGCTCCTGCCCGACGGAGCGGGCCGCGCGACGGTGGACACGGACTTGACGTGGCGCTCGCTGCGCACGGACGGCACTGAGGTCGCACGCCCCGACCTGGTCATCATCGAAACGAAGTCGGGTGCGACCCCGTCCGTCGTCGACCACCTCTTGTGGGAGGGCGGCGTGCGACCAGTCAAGATTTCCAAGTACGGGACCGCGATGGCCGCCATGCACGACCTGCCCGCGAACAAGTGGCACCGCACGCTGCTCCGGTACTTTCCCGAGTACGTGGAGGCCCCCGAGCTCGCGCGCGAAGCGCCCCTCGCGATGGCCGCCTGAGCGACGTCATAGGCGCGCAGTCGTCGAAATCGCGCGACACGTAAGCGCTGAGCATAAGAAACATAAGCCTAAATTGCATGAAAGAGACATACACATGAAAGCCCTGAAGAAGATCATGACCCCCGCCCGGACGATCGGCGCGATCGCCCTCGTCGGAACGCTGGCGCTGGGAGCCTGCGGGGCCTCGGGCGCTGCGTCCTCCGGTGGTGGCGCGACGAGCGCGACCACTGCCGTCGCGGCCGCCGGAACCAACGGCGACACGACCGCGCCGCCCACCGCGGCCGACGCGCTGGCCTCGAACGCGAAGGCCTCCTACGTGAAGGACAGCGACTGGAAGGCCTCGGACGCCTTCGACGTGACGCTCAGCGGAACGACCGCCTCCTCCTCGTCCGACGCCGTGAGCGTGAGCGACGGCGTGCTGACCATCTCCAAGGCCGGCGTCTACAAGCTCAGCGGCTCCTTCACCGGCAAGGTCGTCGTGGCCGCCGGGGCTGAGGATCGGGTCGTCCTGATTCTCGACAACGCGACCATCACCTCGTCCACGGGCGCCGCGATCGAGGCGACCAGCGGTGACGACCTCGTCCTGTCTCTTCAGGGCACCTCGACGGTCACGGACGGCACCTACACCGGCACGGAGGATGCGAACGCGGCCATCTACGCCGACATGGATCTGACGATCACCGGGTCGGGCACGCTCACCGTGACCTCCGGCGCCTCGGACGCGATCACCTCCAAGGACGACCTGTACGTCCTGAGCGGCACGATCAACGCGACCGCCTCGGATGACGGCCTGCGCGGCAAGGACTCCCTGACGATCGCCGGCGGCACCGTCACCGTGAACTCCGGCGGCGACGCCCTCAAGTCCGACCAGGACAATGACGACACCAAGGGCTACGTGTCCATTGTGGACGGCACCGTCACCCTGACCTCGGGAGGCGACGGCATCGACGCGTACACCGACGCGATCGTCACCGGCGGCACCCTGTCGATCACCTCGGGCGGCGGCGCATCGGCCGGCGAACCCGCCTCCGGCTCGGCCAAGGGCATCAAGGTCGGCACGTACGTCATCGTCGACGGTGGCACCACCACCATCGACTCCGGGGACGACGCCATCCACTCCGACGGCGCGTTGCGCCTGAGCTCCGGCACGATCACCGCCGCCTCCGGCGACGATGGCGTGCACACCGAGGTCGCTGCCGTCCTGGACGGCGCGAACGTGACCGTCACCCAGTCGAACGAGGCGCTCGAGGGTGGCCTCATCACGATCGCGGGCGGCACGATCGACCTGACCTCCACGGACGACGGCATCAACGCCTCGGGCTCGATCACGGTCGAGGCCGGCCTGGCCGCCACCGCGGAGACCACCGAGGATACGACCACCACGACCACCACCCAGCAGATGGGCCCCGGCGGCATGGGCGGCGGCTCGATGGAGGACACCGGCGAGCAGCTCACCATTAGTGGTGGCACCGTGACCGTCAACGCGAACGGCGACGGCATCGACTCCAACGGCTCGCTGACCATCAGCGGCGGCACGACCACGGTCTACGGCCCGGCCTCCGGCGCGAACAGCAGCCTCGACTCCAACGGCGCCATGAGCATCACGGGCGGCACGGTCATCGCCTTCGCGACGGGCGAGATGGTGGAGACGCCGACCACGACCGACGGCCAGGGCTGGATCTCCGCCTCCGCGACCGGATCCGCCGGGTCGACGGTGACGATCACCGACGCCAACGGTTCGGTCCTGGGCACCTACACCTCGCTCAAGGCCTTCGGAAACGTCATCTACTCGACCTCTGGCATGGCCAACGGCTCCACCTACACGGTGAGCGTCGACGGCACCGAGACCTCGGCGACCGCCGGCGAGGGCGGCATGGGGATGGGCGGACAGCCCCCGGCGGGCGGTCCGGGACAGGGTGGCCAGCCCCCGGCCGCACCCCAGAACTGACGGCTCCTCCGATCAGCGACCAGCCCCCCGGCGGGCGGTCGGAAAGGCAGGCGCTGAGGCGCCGGCCTACGGGCCGGACCTGAGAATCGGAGGGCCGACAGCAGTCAGTGACAACTGACGCCCCCATAACTGTGCCCCGCGTGTTTGTCTGAACTGCGCCCCGAAACTTGGACGCTTTAAATGGTAGCCGTTATGCGGCTTCCCGTAGGGCCTGATCCCGGTATTCTGCCGGGGTCAGGCCCTTGAGCTTTACTTGGCGTCTTGTTGTGTTCCAGTGCGTGATGTAGGCGTCGAGGTCGGCTTTGAAGCTCTCGAAGGTCTGCCAGTCTTGGCCGCGAAAGAACTCGTCCTTGATGTGCCCAAAAACCTGCTCGGTGGCACCGTTGTCGATGCAGTTGCCTTTGCGTGACATGCTCTGGATGAAACCGTTCTCGGCAAGCGCACTGATGTAGGTTCCGTGCTGGTACTGCCATCCCATGTCCGAGTGCAAGATCGGCTCGACCCCTGCTGGTTTGGCGTCCATGAGCATCTGGAGCATCTCTTGTTGCTGGGCGAGGTTGGGGCACATAGAGATGGAGTGGGCCACGATCTCTTTGCTGGCAAAATCGTAGACCGGAGCGAGGTAGGCCTTACCGAAGGAGAGCTTGAACTCGGTGACATCGGTACCCATTTTCTGCCAGGGCCCATCGGCTGTGAAGTCGCGGCCGATGATGTTGTCGAAGCTTTGCCCCACGTCCCCCTTGTAGGAGTTGTACCTGTGGTAGTTCGTCTCGCGGCGTATGCCGCAGCGCAGCCCCATCTCACGCATCATCTTCAAGACCGTCTTGTCGGCGATGCGCTCTCCTGCCTCAGCGCGCAGGCACATGGCTACCTGCCTGTGACCGCACCCGTTGGGGGTTCGCGAAAAGATCTGGGCGACCTTGGGCCGCAGATACGCCCTGGTTGGCTGCTGGGGGTGAGCCAGCGCGTAGTAGTAGCTCGACCTGGCAAGACCGGCGGCCTCGAGGAGATCACCCACCGCGTGTCCACGCCCTGAAAGCTCGGCGACCGCTAGGGCTTTGTCCCGGTTTGGGAGCGCCTCTGCGCCTTCAGGGCAATCGATTTTTTTAGGTACGCCACCTGTGCCTCGAGCTTACGCACGCGCTCGGCGAGTTCCTCCTCACGCGTTGGTGGCACTGCCCGTACTGATCCCTTTGGCCTGCCCTTAGGCTTAGGCATGAGGGCCTGCGCGCCGCCCTCACGGTACAGCCTGCACCAATTCTTCAGCGGTGTCGCGCTCGCAATACCGAAGCGCACCATCGCCTCAGGTTTACTCATCCCGTCATCAACCACGGCCCTGGCTGCGGCGACCTTGGTCTCATAGTCGTATTTGGTCCGCTTTACTTCCATGGCAAGAAGCCCATCCTTCCCAATTGCGCGGTACGTCTTCTGCCAGTGTCGCACGGCCTCAGCAGGCACACCCAGCCTCTTGGCGGTCAAACGATAGCCAAATCCCCTCTCAAACATCTCCACCGCCTGCTCCCGAAGCAAACGATCATGCCTCAACCGCAGATCCACAGACATGAAAAGCCTCCCATTCCCTGGACTTCAATTTCGATGTCCAAGAAACGGGAGGCAGTTCAGTCGGCACGCGGGGCACAGCCATGTCCACAACGGGAAGCACCGCCCACTCCGCTCCGATTGCCGGCGCCTGGCCCCGGCCTCGTCGATGGGAGGGAATACAGCCCGCGTCTGTGGCTGCGCCTAGCGTGCTGAGAATTTCTTCATCTCTTCCTCGTTGAGGTCGAGGCTGGGGTCTGGGTCGAAGCAGAATGTGATGAACCGGGGGTTGTACTCGCGGGCGCCAGGTGTGATAGCGAGCAGGGTAAAGGTACCGACGCCGTCGACGACGGCAGATTGGCCGATGGAGAGATCTTTATTGACCCACGAGTAAGGCCCTTGCCCATTTCCACCTTTGAGAGACGTGCGCTTCTGGTTCCGGTCATCTGGCGAAGAGTAGAAATAGTACGCCGGGTCGGTGTTTGCGGCGCGCGGACGCACGAGAGCCTCCTCCTGAGCCTTGAGGAGATATCCGGGGCATCCGTCCGTTGCGGTCGGTGTGCTGGTTGACGTGCTGGTCGGTGTGGGATCCGCCTGATGCGTGGTGGGCGCGCAGGCGCCGAGGAGCAGGGACAGACCGACGCAAGTTGCCGCGACGGTGTACAGGGGCTGGCGGAGCGTGTATCTCATGGGTGTTAGATCGTGCTGGAGACTTTGAAGTCGGGGTCGGGTTCGAAGCAGAAGGTGGCCGAGCCGTGGCCGTAGACGGCCTGTGCGGTCGTGATGTCAAGGAGGGTGAATGTGCCGATGGTTGGGACGTGCTTCGGCTCGCCGACGTAGAGGCTGTCGTCGATCCAGCCGGGGTAGCCGTCGGCCCACCCGCCGATGATATAAGCGTACATGGCACCGTTTTCGATGCCAACGTCGGATATAACGAAGGTTGGCTCGTTCCGGCTCTTTCCGGGGGCGAATTGTGCGGTTTCGTCGACGGTGGTGATCCATCCGTTGCACTCTGGCATGGGTGTGCTCCTCGTGGGTGACGGCGCGGGCGTCGGGGACGAGGACGTGGGTGTGGGTGTCGGGTGGGCGAAGGGAGTGGTGGGCGCGCAGGCGCCGAGGAGCAGGGCCAGGCCCGCGCAGGCGGCGGCCGCGTGCGCGGGCTGGCGGAGCGTGTATCTCATGGGTCAGATCGTGCTGGAGACTTCGAAGTCGGGGTCGGGTTCGAAGCAGAAGGTGGCCGAGCCGTGGCCGTAGACGGCCTGTGCGGTCGTGATGTCGAGGAGGGTGAATGTGCCGATGGTTGGGACGTGCTTCGGCTCGCCGACGAGGAGGCGGCCTTTGATCCAGCCGGGGTAGCCGGCGTCCCACCCGCCGACGATCGCGGCGTACATGGCGCCGTTCTCGATACCGACCTTGGAGATGACGAAGGTCGGCTCGTTTGGGTTCTTTCCGGGGGCGAATTGTGCGGTTTCGTCCACGGTGGTGATGTATCCGTTGCAGGCTTGCATGGGGGTGCTCCTCGTAGGTGACGGCGCGGGCGTCGGGCTCGCGGTGGTGATGGTTGGTGAGGGAGTCGGATCTGGCGTGTGGGGCGTCGGGAGGCACGCCGTGAGCAGGACACCTGCCGCCATGCAGGTGGACACGACGGTGCTTAGGAGTGGGAAAGCCTTGCGCATGGCCTATAGCTCTCCGATTGCGGTGTTGCCGTAGTACTTCTCATAGTCGTCCCAGGACAGAGTGAAGGTGGCGGGCGCGTTTCCACCCCCTGTTTTGGGGTTGAAGCCGTGTGGATTGCACAGGGTTACCCCATTTGTGTTGGCGGAAACAATGGTGTACGCATGCCCTTCGTAGAGGTCGATTTGAGTGGGTTGCCCATTGACCGTCGCATTAACTGAGGCCATGCCTTGTGTGTAGGTGGCGTCAGTGTTGATTGTGCTGGCCACCATGGGTTGTTGTAGTTTCGAGGCGGCGACTATTCTAATTCGATCGATAAGATCGTAGCTGCCTTCGCTTCCGTCTGACTCCAGTGTGGTAGCAGATTCCCCCGTCATAACCTTGAAAGAGTCGGCCGGCATACCACCACCTATGCCTGGCCGCTTGTTCCCTTCGCTGTTTGTGCCTCCTGGGTGGTTTTGTCCCCACGCGGCTTCCAGGATGGAGTAGACGCCCACGCGCCCCCCTTGGGTGGCGCCGTGAATGTACTTGCTGTGCACGAAGACCTCACGCCCCGGTGAGGCGTTGGGGTGAGCGGGGTCGTCTGGGAGTCGAACGAGGTAGCCATCGACGTTGCCGTGCTCGTCGTAGTGGGGCTTAATCATGGAAGCAAGTCTTCTTTGCCCCTCCGGGGTTTGGGCCAAGGCGGCCATGGAGGCCAGGAAGTAGCAGTCGCCGATCTGCCCCTGTTTCATTCCCTCCCAGTTGAACGTCCCGTTCTTGAGTGCGTCAAGGTCCTTCTGGATCTGGGCGTTCTCGTCGGCCGACAGCTGTCTCATCTGCCCGACTTCCGTGGGGTTCTTGTCGTTAACCTGGACGGGCTCGATGTGAACGATGCGCGCGAGGTCCTGCGCGCACCTGTCGGCGGCCCGCTTGACGGACTCGATTCGAATGAACGCCTCTAAAACGAGGACGCTGGCTGCGGGCATGTTTTCCACTCTGGCCGCCAGGGGGATAGGAGCATTGTCCACCTCTTCGTCGAGCTTTGACGCTTGATACCGCAGGTTCTCGATGTATTTCTGCCCCGCGCGTACCGCCCCCGCATAGACGCTGATCGCCGAGGATGCCGTCGTGCAATCACCCCCCAAGTTGATGTACCGGTTCCGCTGGCGCTCGAGTGATTTGTCGAAGTCCTCGCGCGCCCTACCTGCCCACTCGGGTGCCAGGTGTGCCGAGGACATCACGTCGTCGGCGAGGCCGTCGCAGTGGTTGCCGTAGGTATCCCACTCGGCGGCGAGCGAGGTGAGAAAATCGGCGTTTCCGGGGACGTCGTTGATCAGTGACTCAAAGTATCCGGTCACGATGGCTTCCTTACAGTGGCTGGTTGAGGTCCGAGCGGAACAATGCGGCCCATTGCTGATCGTTCTGCTTGCTCTGCTTTGCCGTGTCATGCAGCGCAGTATCGGTCGACGCATGCCATGTCTCGATAGTCGTGCGGCGTTTCCCAATCTTGGTCATGAAATCCGTGTACGTGAGCGTGAGTGAGAGAGAACCGAATCCCCCAATGCTTATGCCTAACAGACCAATGGCCTTGTCCGCTGCGAAGCTGTCCACGACGTCGTTCAGTTTTTTTGCGACGGCCTTGATCTGCTCCTCATTGATGGAAAAATCAGGCACGGTCCCTCCTCTACCGGTCGGCAAGTCTTCCTCACACCCTATGAGACAGCGCACAGGAAGTCAAGAATGCCCACCCCCTGCCCCGTGCGCCCGCCTGCCATCCCTTCGAGGCGCCCAACTACACTGGGATCAACGGACCAGCCCCGGCCTCGTCAATGACAACGAAAGGACCCCTATGCTCCCCTCCGAAAAACTCGCTGAACTCGGCCTAGAACTGCCCGCCGTCGCCACCCCCGTCGCCGCCTACGTGCCCGCCGTCATCGACCGCGGCGTCGTGCGCACCTCCGGCCAGATCCCCGTCGTGAACGGCGAGCCCGTGTGCATCGGCGCGGTCGGCGAGGACGGCGCGGACCCCGAGGACGCCAAGGACGCGGCGCGCGTGTGCGCCCTCAACGCCCTGGCCGCGGCGGCCTCCGTTGCGGGCGGCATCGACAACCTCGCGGGCGTCGTCAAGGTCGTTGGCTTCGTGTCCTCGCGCCCCGACTTCTACGGTCAGGCCGGCGTCATCAACGGCGCCTCCGAGCTCTTCGGCGAGATTTTCGGCAGCCAGCACGCGCGCAGCGCCGTCGGCGTCGCCGCCCTGCCCCTCAACGTCAGCGTCGAGGTCGAGGCCGAGTTCCTCATTAAGTGAACGCGCGGGCGCGGCTGAGGCGCGCCTACACTGTATGAGGTTTACCGAAATGGCCCTGCGGGCCGGAGGATAAGGAAAAGACATGACTGATCGTCAGATGTTCAAGCTGGTCGACGCCAACACGGTCCCTTCCGAGGACGGCGGCTGCGGTTGCGGCTGTGGTGGCGAGGGTAAGAAGGCGCGCGCCGAGCAGGCCGCTCCCGCCGAGGCCCCCGGCGCCGAGCAGGCCCCCGAGCAGGGCGGCTGTGGCTGCGGTGGCCACGGTGGCGGACACGGCCATGGTCACGGCCACGGCGCTGCCGCCCAGGCCGCCGAGGCCCCCGCCGAGCGCCCCCACGAGATGGCCGCCGAGCCCATCACCTCCACGGCGGGCGGCTGCGGCTGCGGAGGCCACGGCGGCGGACACGGCAAGGTTCACGCGGGCGGCGCCGGCGTCATCCACCGCCCCGGCGCGGACGAGCTCGTCATCCACTCCATCCCCCGCGTCGTGCGCCACGCGGTCCTCTTCGCGGCGGTCGACAACCTGCCCGTCGGCGAAAACCTCCAGATCTGCGCGCCCCACCAGCCCGAGCCGCTGTTCGCGCACCTGCAGGACTCGACGCAGCACTACCGCGTCGAAACCCTCGAGGCAGGCCCCGTCGACTGGCGCTACCGCATCACGCGCCTCGCCTGAGCGCCCCCCTACGCACGAGGCCGTGGCCGCCCCGCCATCTCCGGTGGGCCTGCCACGGCCTCGTCGTATGCGAACGAAGACCGCGGGGTTGAGGGCGTGTGACGCGCGGCTCGTCGTGCGCGCGACGACCGCGGGGTACCGACGCCTCGCGACCGAGTGTTGATGTGCCTGTGCGCGTGCTTCTTCGGGCGTCCATTCGCGTGCCTGCGAGCGCGCGAGCCGGTACCGTTGAGACATGAGCTTCTTTGACATGACTTCTGACGCCGACGGTGAGGACGACATGGACCGCGTCGAGACCGACGTGGTCGTGGACTGCGACATCGAGGCCGCGTGGGCGCTCGTGTCGGAGCCGGGCTGGTGGGTCAACGACGGCCCCCTGGGCGACCACGAGGTGAGCCGCGGCGACGATGGCCTCTACCACGTGAGCGACCCGGACGCCGGCGACTGGCTGATCGAGAAGGCCGACGAGGACCCCATGGACGTCGTCGCCTTCCGCTGGTACCCGCTCGCCGACGACGAGCTGCCCGACGAGTACGCGACCCGCGTCGAGGTCTCCCTCTCCGAGGAGCGCGGCGGCGTCGCCATCCACGTCGAGGAGTCCGGCCTGGCATCCGTCTCCGACGACGAGGCCGAGGCCCGCCAGGCGTACGAGGACGCGATCGGCATGTGGGAGCAGGTCCTGGTCGCGGCCAAGAACTACCTCGAGGGCCGCTGAACTTCTGAGCCCCCGTGCCGGCATCTGCTGATGCCGTTGAGGTTTCGTCGTCGCGGTATTTCGCCGGCATTGTTGATGGTCCGTCGTTTCGGCCTGTGCGGGTGTCGTTGACGGTCCATCGTCGCAGCATTTCGCCGGCGAATGACTCGTAGTGAGCGCGTTGCCAGACTGTGCACCCCCGCAGTCTCACGGCTGCGGGGGTTGTTTGTTGGTGTGGCGGTGTGCTGGGCGGCGGTGTGCGGGGCTGGCTTGGTTGTTCGTGGTGTGCGGCCGCTGGCGGATCGGCCGGTGGCGGCTTTGCGCATGTGTTCTGTCGGATACGCGCAGGTGCCCTGCGTTCCCACAAGTCGCATGCAATTCCCTCGTGGGCGTTTCAGATTGTGACATTAAATCGTTGGAATTCCAAGGTTTCTGAGGTGTGTGAAGGGAAGCCGCCGGGGGAATTGCATGCGAGATTCTTGAGGGTGTGTCGTGCACCCGATCTGTAGGCAATGCACCCGTTCTGATCAGGTGCAGCGCCACGTAAGAGGTGCAGCGCTACATAACGGGTGCAGCGCCTGGAGCGACGTCGCACAGGGTCCCAGTAAGAGGTGCGACGTCCCTTGATGTTGCATCCCTTTTCAAAGTCGCACGTAATTCCCCTGTGGGTGCTTCAACTTTCTAGTCAGAACGTTGGAATTCTGCGGCTTTGGGGTGCTACAAAGTGTGGTCGCCAGGGAATTACGTGCGGAATTGATGGGGTATGCCGCGTTAACTCCACTGTGCGTGCGGCGACGCCGGACCTACGCCGCGACCGGCCTACTCCGCCGCGCTCAGGTGCCGCAGGCCGCCGCTCTACTGGCCCGCCTCTCGCGCCGCCTTCTTGGCGCGCTCGCGCGCGTGGGCCTCAATGTCGGCCGGGGTCAGCGGCCCCTGAGTGGTGCCCTCGGAGCCGTCGGTGCGCTCCCACGCGATGGCCAGGCCGTCGCGCGCGCCGAATCGCGCCAGGTGAATGCCCGCGACATGCTCGAGGTGAGCAGCGCGCTCGGGGGTCGTGCGCAGCTCAAGCCGAAGATCCGACGGTGACGCGATCACGTCGAAGCGCCCCAGCACCGGCCCCTCGCGGTCGAACAGCAGGTAGCCGCTGGCCGTTTCTTCGTCCCACGCGCCCGTCACCTTGTGCGCCATGTGGCTCACGAGCTGCTTGCCGTAACGCGCCGCGCGCTGCGTGGGCACGATAGCCGTGGAGGCCAGGGGGAACGAGGCCGTGGCGGGCTCCTCTGGTGTCGTGTCGACGGGCGCGGGCGTGGTGGGGTTGCTGGTGATGGTGTGGACGTGCGCGGCAGCGTCGAAGGTGCCGGCAGTGTCGAGGGCGTCGGCAGCGCCCAGGGTGCCGACCATGGCGGGCTCCTCTGGTGTCGCGTCGACGGGCGCGGGCGTGGTGGGGCTGCTGGAGGTGGTTTCAGTGGAGTGGGCGGGAGCGCCCGAGGTGGCCGTGGGGGAGTGGGCGGTTGAGGCCTCGTCGAGGGAGGAGCTGCTCTCTGATGTCATAAGGCTAACCTAACGTGCTTGGTCGCTTCGTGCGCAGCGGCGGCTTGAAAAGCGCTCGAGGCGTGCTATGTGACACCTGGATTCGGACGTGGGCGGGCTATTGCGGTAGCGTTGGAGGGTCAAGCGCGCTCCGCGCGCGCGCAAAGACCGCGCAAAGCGCCGCCCGCGGGCGGCAACCGGCGGAAAGGAAAACGAATGAGCAGCGAGCCAGTCGTGCACGACGAGCCCCGTCAGGAGGGCGGCGAAAAGCTCCAGCGAAACCTGAAGAATCGCCATATTCAGCTGATCGCCATCGGCGGTGCGATCGGTACGGGCCTGTTCATGGGCTCGGGCAAGACGATCTCCGTCGCGGGCCCCTCGATCCTGCTGGTCTACATGATCATCGGCGCGGTCCTGTTCCTGTTCATGCGCACGCTCGGCGAGCTGCTGCTCTCCGATCGCAAGTACGCGACCTTCGCGGACATCGCGCGCGACCTGATCGGCCCGTGGGCGGGCTTCGTGACGGGGTGGACGTACTGGGCGTGCTGGGTCGTCACCGGCGTCGCGGACATGATCGCGATCACCGGCTATACGCACTTCTGGTGGCCGAGCCTGCCTGCGTGGATCCCCATCACCGCCACGACCCTGCTGCTCTTCGCCCTCAACGCGATGACGGTCAAGGCCTTCGGTGAGACGGAGTTTTGGTTCGCGCTCGTCAAGATCATCGCGATCATCGCCCTGGTCATCGTCGGTTTCGCTATGGTCGCCATGGGCACGATCGACGAGGAGGGAACCGCCGCCGCAGTCTCGAACCTGTGGAGCCACGGCGGCTTCTTCCCCAACGGATTCACCGGCTTCCTGGGTGGCTTCCAGATCGCGCTCTTCGCCTTCATCGGCATCGAAATGGTCGGCACGACGGTCGCGGAAACCGACGACCCGGACACCACTCTCCCCAAGGCCGTCAACTCCATTCCCGTGCGCATCATGCTCTTCTACGTGGCGGCCCTTGCGGCCATCATGATGGTGACCCCCTGGGACCAGGTGAGCCCCGAGCGCTCGCCTTTCGTCACGATGTTCTCCCTGACTGGCCTGGGCGCGGCGGCCACGATCGTCAACCTCGTCGTGCTCTCCTCGGCAGCGTCCAGCGCGAACTCGGGCATCTACTCCACCTCGCGCATGCTCTACGGCCTGGCCCGCCAGGAGCAGGCGCCCAGCATCTTCGCGCGCCTCTCGAAGCATCACGTGCCCCTCAACGCCCTGTTCTTGTCATGCGTGTGCCTGCTGACGGCTATCATCATCATGGCGACGGGCGGCTCGATCTCCGCGGCCTTTACGCTGGTGACCTCGGTCTCGGCCACCCTCTTCATGGGCGTGTGGGTCGTCATCGTCGTGTCCTACCTGGTGTACCTGCGTAAGCGCCCCCACCTGCACAAGGAATCGCACTTCAAGTCGCCCGGCGGTGCCGTCGGCGCGTGGGTGGTCCTGGCGTTCATGGGGGCCATGGGCGTCATCCTGGCGATGTGGGACGATACCCGCCCCGGCCTCGTCTATTCCCTGGTGTGGATCGCGTTCATCGTGGGCGCGGCCTTCGCGAACCGCCACTTCCTGCTGCGTCGCGCGGCGCGCGGAGTCCTGGGCGATGGGGGGACGGGCGAGGGGCCCCATCAGGGCCCTCACCTGCACGAGTAGCGCGATGAATACTAAGTGACTATGCTCACTAGCGTGCCACGGGAGCTCGACGCGAGCTGAGAGGGGACCACCCCCGACCGTAGAACCTGATCCGGATCATACCGGCGTAGGAAGGCTCTTCCCTCGTGGCCGCCGTGCAACACGAAGGGAGTATTCTCGCATGGCTACCACCGCTCGGTCCCTCCGCTGGAGGGTCATCGACATCGTCACCGCCGCCGTCCTGGGCGTCGCGTGCGGCCTTATTTTTGCTGTTTGGAACCAGGTGGGTAATGCCGCTTTGGAGGGCCTCAAGGCCATAACCCCCGGCCTGGACGGGCTTGCGACGGGCATCTGGCTGCTGGGCGGCACGCTCGGCGGCTACGTCATCCGCAAGCCGGGTGCTGCGCTCTTCGTGGAGCTGGTGGCGGCGACCGTCTCCATGGGCCTGGGCTCGCAGTGGGCGGTGGAGACGCTGTACTCGGGCCTCGCGCAGGGCCTCGGCGCCGAGATCGTGTTTGTGCTTCTTGCTTACCGTCGCTTCAACGTGTGGGTCGCTGCCGCCGCTGGTGGGCTGTCCTTCGCCTGCGAGTGGTTCCTTGAGCTCTTCACGGAGGGCAACCTCGCGAAGGGCGTGCCCTACAACGCCATCTACCTGGCGTGCGGCGCGCTCTCGGGCATCGTCCTCGCCGGAGTTCTTGCGTGGGCGCTGACGAACGCGCTGGCAAAGACGGGCGCCCTGGATCGTTTCGCCTCGGGCCGAGGAGCGCGCGAGCTTGTCTGATTCCCGCTCCATGAACGAGGCCCACTCCGCCTCCCCCCGCCCCGTGTCCTCCCCGGATGGCCAGGTGCCGGCGGGTGAGGGGGCGGGCGCGCGCGTGCACGCGCGCGGATGGGGATGGCGTCACGCCGGGCGCAAGAACGCCGCGCTGTCGGGCGTTGATCTCGATATCGCGCCGGGCGAGCGCGTGCTGGTGCTCGGCCCGTCCGGCTCCGGCAAGTCGACGCTCATGGGCGGCCTGGCGGGCCTGCTGGGTGGCGCCGAGGAGGGCGAGGCCACCGGCACGCTCACCGTCGACGGCGTCGCTCCGGCCGAGGCGAGGGGCCGCGTGGGCCTCCTCATGCAGGACCCCGAGGCCCAGGTGGTCCTGGCCCGCGTGGGTGACGACGTGGCCTTCGGCATGGAGAACCTGGGGGTTCCCCGCGAGGAGATATGGCCTCGCGTGGAGGAGTCCCTCGGCGCGGTGGGCCTGGACGCGCCCCTTGATCATTCGACGACGGAGCTGTCGGGCGGGCAGAAGCAGCGCCTGGCGCTCGCGTCGATTCTCGCGATGGGCCCGGGCCTGCTGCTCCTGGACGAGCCAACCGCGAACCTGGATCCGAGCGGCATCGCCGAGGTGCGTGCCGCCGTCGAGGCCGTCGTGGAGCGTACGGGCGCGACGATGGTGGTCGTCGAGCATCGCGTGGACGTGTGGGCGCCCCTCGTGGACCGCGTCATCGTGGTGGCCGACGGTCGCATCGCCGCCGACGGCCCCCTGAGAGAGGTCCTTGAGCAGCAGGGCGACGCCCTGCGCGAGCGCGGCATCTGGCTTCCCGGCGACGACGTCGCCGCCGAGGTCGGCCCCGCGCCCGAGGTTGCCCCGGCCTCGTCCGAGGATTCCCCCATCGCCCGCGTCACCGACCTTTCGATCGGCTACGATAAGGCCTCCCCCGTGCGGTCCGGCATCGACCTGACGCTCGAGCGTGGCGTGTCCACCTGCATCGTTGGCGCTAACGGCGCCGGAAAGTCGACCTTCGCGCTGACGTTGGCTGGCCTCCTGCCGCCCATCGCGGGCACCGTCGAGGTCCAGACCTCCGACGGCACGGCAGGCGACCCCCACGAGTGGAGCAGCAAGCAGCTCCTGGGCCGCATGTCCATGGTCTTCCAGGAGCCCGAGTACCAGTTCCTGGCCTCCACCGTCGCAGAGGAACTCGCCATCGGCCCGCGCGCCGTCGGCATGACCGAGGAGGAGATCGCCCCCCTCGTCGAGGAACACATGGAGGCCCTGGGCCTGACCAGGCTCGCTCGCGCCAACCCCATGACGCTGTCGGGCGGCGAGAAGCGCCGCCTGTCGGTGGCGACCGCGCTCATCAGCGCCCCCGAGCTGCTCATCCTCGACGAGCCGACCTTCGGGCAGGACCGCGGCACGTGGCTGGGCCTCGTGCGCCTCCTGCGCGCCGCCCTCGCGCGCGGCGTCACCCTGGTGTCGATCACGCACGACCCCGCGTTCGTGGCCGCGATGGGCCAGCGCGTCGTCGACCTGGGGTTGCTTGGGACCCGAGGCGGGGGAGTGCCGCGCGATTCCGCCGAGTCCGCGCTCGCCTCCCCACTTGACGAGGCCTCCTCTGGTTGCGCGTCCCGCACGAGTGTCGGGTCGGAACCTGGCGATAGCGCGGACGAGGCCGGGGCCGGGCCTTCCGGTAGCGCTCACGATGAGGGCGCACAGCCTGCGACGAATGTGGTCCCCGCTCACGCGAGCGACGTTCAGAGTGGCGGACAGTGTGACGCACAGGCCGCCTCCGCCCGAGCGCGCCGGCGTGGCCTCCTGGCCCGCACCAACCCCGTCGCCCGCGTGCTTGCCCTCCTGGTGGCGACCACGCCGCTGCTCATCACCATCGACCCCGTGAGCGCGGGCGTGGCCCTCGCCCTCGAGCTGGCCCTCGTGCCCCTGTCGGGCGTGTCGGCGCGCAGCTTCTTCCTGAAGGCCACGCCGCTGGCGCTGGCCGCGCCCCTCGGCGCCCTCTCGATGCTGCTCTACGCCTCACCCGGCGGGCACGTCTACTGGTCTTTCGGGCCTGCGGCGATCTCCGAGCACTCGATGTGGCTGGCCTCGGGCATCGGCTTGCGCATGTGCGCGCTCGTCGTCCCCGCGATCGCCCTGCTCGACCGCATCGACCCGACCGACATGGGCGACGGCCTCGCGCAGATCCTGCACCTGCCCGCCCGGCCGGTCCTGGCCGCGCTCGCGGGCGCGCGCATGACCTCGTTGATGGCCGCCGACTGGAAGGCCCTGGAGCGGGCCCGACGCGCCCGAGGCGTGGGCGACGCCTCGCGCATCCGTTCCTTCCTGCGCGGCTCCTTCTCGCTGCTGGTCTTCGCGCTGCGTCGCTCCGGCAAGCTCGCGACCACCATGGAGGCGAGGGGCTTCGGCGCTGCTGGCAGGCGCACGTGGGCGCGCCCCTCGCGCCTGCGCGCCGCCGACGCGGCCCTCATGGCGGTCGCCATCGCCGTTCCCGCCATCGCGCTGACGGTCAGCGTGATGGCTGGGACCTTCGCGCTGGTGGGCCGATGAACGGCGATGGGCGCTCCGCGACCTAGTCGCCTGTGCTCGCCGCCTGGGGGCGTGCCCCGCGCTGCCTCAACGGGGTGTTGGCGAGCGCGAGGTAGCGGCGCACCCGCGCGATCGAGTAGCCGTGCTGTGCGGCGAGGTCGCTGATCGAGGCGCCCTCTTCGTACTGGCGGCGCAGCTGCGCGCTGACCGCGAGCTCGGAGTCGTGCGGGAGGCGCTGGTGGGATTCGAGCGTCGGGAGGGCGGTGAGTGGACGCTCGATCTGTCCGCCGGCGTATCCGCTGTAGACGCGGCCCTGCGGTTCGATGCTTTCGTCTGCTTCGTTTCCCCAGACGGACCAGCCGGGTCGCGGGTAGCGTGCGAACATCTCGAGGTAGGGGCCGGGCGAGCAGGCTTCGATCAGCTCGTATTGCTCGTCGGGCTTTCGGGAGTGTTCGCGCTTGCGGGTCTCGATCATGTTGACCTGGCGGCGCCCGGGGGCGAGCGTGCGCATTTTGCCGCGGACGCCGAACAGGAGCAGCTCCGTGACGTTACGGAAATAGAAGCCGACGCCGCGCCCGTCGGGTCCGCCGTCCTTGCGTCGTTTCGCCCAGACGATGTTGGAGACGTAGCGGAATCCCCATGCGGTCATGACGTCGAGTCCCTCCGGGAGGAGGGCGTTAGGGACCCACAGGTACAGGTGTGCGTTGGGTGCTGCGACGTCGGCGACGGGCAGGTCCTTGATGGCGTCGAGGGGCATCGTGCCGTAGCGGCCGAGGCGCTTGTGTTCGGGTGCGACTTTGCCTGTCCGGTTCTGGAATCTCCACGGCGGGTCGGACAGGACCGTCGAAAATCCGCCCGCGACGGTGGGGAGGGGGGCGTAGGGCTCGTCTGTCATGCTCCCATGGTAGTACCATTTAGATCTAAATATAGATCTAAATTGAGGCGTGTTGCGTGGTGTCGCCCATGCGACAGATGCCGCCGGTGGCCGTGTTACGATGACGAAATGATCCAGACAGCGTCGTACGATAACCCGGATATTGTTCTCCCGAGCATCCGCGACAGGTATTCGTTTTTCGAAGTGAGAAATGCGTGCGGTGTCCTCGCCGCTGTCGCCCGCGATGAGTGGATGGATATTATCGAGGTATTGGATGATTTTAGCTTTTCGGCGAACCTCCTTCTCCAAAGAGGTAAGAATAACTCCGAGATGGCGGATCGCCTCAATAGGGCGCTGCGGGATCGGGGATGGGCCGAATGCAAGTACGTCGTTCGGCGCGAGGGACGCATCGACTATCGCAGAAAAGGCCTCGCTTCTGAAATCCTCCCCGTCGCCGAGATCCCGTCCTATTGGGTGGACAATCGCAAAGGCCGCGTCCTAGTCGACGTGGAGTGGAACGCGAAAGATGGGAATCTCGACCGCGACCTCGCCGCCTATCGCGCCTGGTACGAGGACGGCCTCATCGACGGGGCAGTCATCATCACGAAAGACCGTCCATCACTCCTTGATCTTGCGTTGGGCTTATGGGCGGACTATCGCGGCGCCTGCGTGGACGAGGTCAACGCTGCAACGCGCTGTCCCGAAAAGAAGAGGGACGATCGCCAGCAGGAATTGGCCCTACCGTGCGACCTCACCACGACGACCGTGACGAGCCTGGACAAAGCAAAACCGCGCGTCGATCGCGGAGAGGCCGGCACATGCCCGGTGGCCGTCATCGCAGTCAGCGAGCGCACGTGGGACGGCACCCCGTATGGGTCGGCCACCCCTGTCCTCCAGTGAGGATGCGATGAGCGGCCAAGCCGTGCCCCTCGCAGTGGCGCCGGGCGGGGGAGCGAGGGTCACCGTGCCCGTGTCCCTCGCTCCCGACGAGGCGGCCCGCGACCTCGCCCCGCGCCTGCTCGCGCTCTCGGGGGAGGGGACCCCGGCCTCGTCGATCGACAGGCGCGCGGGCGTCGACGTGCCCGATGCCCACGCGCCGCGTGGCGTCCCCGTCGTCACCATCGACGGCTACTCCGGCTCCGGCAAGTCCACGCTGGCCGCCGCCCTCGCGCGCCTCCTGCCCGGCTGGCAGGTCCTCCACCTCGACGACTGGTACCCGGGCTGGGACGGCCTCGCCCAGGGCGCCGAGGTCGCCCGTCGAATCGCCGCCGACCTGCGGGAAGGCCGAGCCTCGTCCTACGTCACCTGGGACTGGGAGACCAACACAAGCGGTCTCGCCGTTGAAGTCCCCCTGGCCCCCACGATCATCGAGGGCTGCGGCGCCTGGGACGCCGACGCCGACCTGTCGGTGTGGATCGCCGACCCCGGCGAGGCCGAGCGGCGCAGGCGGGCGCTCGCCCGCGACGGCGCGACCTACGCGCCACACTGGCAGCGCTGGGCCATGCAGGATCGGGGCCGCTCGATAGACTAGGCACATGTTTACGCCGCCCCCCGAACCTCCGATGTGGGCGTGGCTCCTGTTCGGGGCCGTCGATTTCGCCATCCGTATCGTGGCGCTTGGCGTCGTTCCGAAACGCCGCCGAGCCTCCACCTCCACCGCGTGGCTGCTTCTCATCTTCCTGTGGCCCCTCCTCGGCGTCCCCCTCTACATCATCTTCGGATCTTGGTGGGCCATGGGGCGCCGCCTCGATGACGACCCCGAGGCCAGCGCCCTCGTCGACACCATCCTCGCAGGCTCCGCCAGGCCCGAGCCGACCACCTACGATGCGCCCGGCGGAAACGACGGCGATGCGGCCGCGCTCATGCGCCTGACCGGCGCCCTGAGCGGCTTCCCCGACTCCTGCGGGCACGTCGTCGCGCTCCACAACGACACGGCCGAGACCTTCCGGCAGATGGCCGCCAGCATCGACCGGGCAACCCACCACGTCAACGCGCTCTACTTCCAGACGTCGTGGGACGAGTACACCGCCCCCTTCTACGAGGCCCTCGAACGCGCGAAGGCCCGCGGCGTCACCGTCCGTCTCCTCGTCGACCACCACGGGCTGCGCACGATCCCCGGTCACAAAGCCTTTCGGCGTCGCCTCGACGACATGGGGATCCTCTGGCACGAGATGCTGCCCTTCGCGCCCCTGCGCGGGCACATCCGCCGCCCCGACCTGCGCAACCACCGCAAGATCCTGGTCGTCGACGGGCGCGAGGCCTACATCGGATCCCACAACCTGGTGGCCCCCGACTACGACACGCCCTCATTCCAGAAAGCCGGCATCACCTACGACGACACCAGCGTGAGCCTCACCGGCCCCATCGTCACCCAGATCGAGGCCGTCTTTGCCCTCGACTGGTACTACGCCAGCAGGGAGGTTCTCACCCCCGCCGACCTCACCCCACCCACCGCGCGCGAGGAGGAAGCGCCCGAGGAGGCCCCGGCCTCGTCGATGCAGATCATCCCCTCGGGCCCGGCGTTCCGAGACGAACCCAACCTGCGGGCCTTCGTGCACATGGTGTCATCGGCGCGCTCTCACGTGTCCATCGCGAGCCCCTACTTCATCCCCGACGAGGCGCTCATCGCCGCGCTGACGAACGCCGCCCTGTCCGGCGTCGAGGTCGAGCTCTTCCTGTCCGAGCAATTCGACCAATTCCTGGTCGGGCACGCTCAGCGTTCGTATTACGGGATGCTCCTCAAGGCGGGTGTGCGCATCCACCTGTACCGCAAGCCCACGATGCTGCATTCCAAGTACGTGGTCGTCGACGGCAGCCTGTGCGCCATCGGATCGTCGAACATGGATGTGCGCTCCTTCGGCCTCAACTACGAGATCACGCTCGTCGCCGATGACGCGCGCCTGGTCGAGCTGCTGCACGGTAATGACGAACGTAACCGTGAGCGCTCGCGCGAGCTGACCTACGAGGAGTGGCGGGGTCAGCCGTGGCACGTGCACTACGTCGACAACGTGTGCCGACTGTGGAGCTCGCTCCTGTGAGCGCCTCGGGGGACGAGGCCGTGGCCGGGGCGCGCACATACTCCTCCTGCGCGGCAGCAAAACGGGGATCATGAGACGATGTCGAACACAGTGTCCGCCTCACTCGAGGTGAACCCGTTCGTCGGCGAGGGCGGCGCCTACGACTCAGTGCGACCCGCCTACCCGGACGAGGCCGTGGCGGCGCTGCTGGGTGCCGCGCCCGTGCGGGGTGGCGCGGCCGCTCGCCAGCCCCTGCGCGTCGCCGACATCGGCGCCGGCACCGGCAAGATGAGCGAGCTCCTGGCGCGTGCGGGGGCCATCGTGGAGGCGGTGGAGCCCTCGGAGGCGATGCGCGCCCAGGCCTCGTTCATGCCGGGCGTGACGTGGCACGACGGCGTCGCCGAGGATACTGGATTACCGGATGGTGCGTTCGATATCGCGGTGTTTGCCCAGTCCTGGCACTGGGTGAACTCCGAGCGCGCGGGGGTGGAGGTCGCCCGCATCCTGGCGCCCGGGGGCGCGCTGGGGATCGTGTGGAACCAGATGGACGTCTGTGTCCCGTGGGTGCACAGGCTCACGCGCATCATGCGTTCGGGGGACGTTCACCGGCCCGACCGTCCGCCCACGCCAGGCGGCGGCTTCGCACCCATGCGCCTGACTCAGGTCGCGTGGGAGGACATCATGACGCCCGAGCAGATTCTCACCCTGGGGACGACCCGGTCCTCCTACATTCGCTCGTCGGGGGAGGGGAAAGCTCGCATGCAGGCGAACCTGCGCTGGTACCTCTACGAGCACCTGGGCCACGCGGCGGGGGAGGAGGTCGCCATCCCCTACACGACCCTCGTGTGGCGCGCCGAGCGCGAGGACGCGTGAGGCTGGCCGCTTCCTAGTCGAAGGTGATCTCGCGCTCGGTCTTGTTGTCGAACCAGCGGCGGCGGCCGTCGGGCTCGACGACGAGCTGAATGTCGGAGCCAACCGGCAGGAGGTAGATGCCGATGCAGGCCGGTTCGAGGGCGCACAGCTCGTTGAAGTCGACCACTGTCATGTTCGCGGGATTCGACAGGTACTCCTCGGTGTCGCGGTCTGACAGGACGCGCCATCCGGAGTCCTGCGGCGCGAAGGGCGTCTCGCGGGTCAACCACTTGATGTTGCCCGTCCGCTCGACGATCTTGCGCGAGACGATGGCCGCTCCGGCGTTTTCGATGAACGTGGTCATGCGTGTTCCTCCGTGTGTCTCTCGCTCCTGGCCTCCAGGTAGCGTGCGATGCGATCGGCCAGTGCCTGGCGATGGGGCCAGCGTCGAGCGACGTCGTACATGGTATCGTGCGAGCCCGTCAGCTCGATGTCGAAACCGGGATCGGGGGAGGCGAAGACGAGGTCGTACAGGGGGGTGAGCTCCTCGTCGGAGTACTCCTGCGTGGAGATCAGGTGGACCAGGGGGATGCACCCGTTCTTGTCCGCTTGACCGAGCGCTACGCCTCGATCCATGAGGCGGCGGCATAGCGCGACGTCCCGGTCAACGTCGCGCGCGCCTTGCGCGAAGAGAATGTGGAACGGGTTCGTTCCGTCCGTGGTGCCGGCATCGAGAACGCAATCGCGGTCTAGCAGGAAGTCGCACATCGGGTAGCGCTGCGCGGGATCGGTGTTGCTGAGCGCCTCGATGAAGAGGCTCTTGCCCCACCGCACACGCTTTTCGTCCCCGTCGGAAAACAACTCGTTGAATTGATCGAAGGTTCCCCTGTGTGCGACCGCAAAGATAGACGTCATCAGAGATTCCACCCGCTATTCATCGATATGAGCCCTGTTTCTCGATGAAAACTCGACTCGATAGTTCTTTGGTTCATTATACCAATCGAGAAATTGCTGTGGCGTCATCTCGCCATTGACATACGATCTCCATACGTCACTGTACTTGTGACCGGGCTTATGCCCCATGTCCCAGATGCCCGCTCGGGGCTGGCCCGGCTGCCAATCGACAGGTTTGCCGCGCCAGTCATGCAAAACGCCGTCGGCATCGGTGAATTCATCTCTGACCTTGTCCACAATCCCCTTGCGGAATGAGGGTCTATTCTTCGGGTTCAGGTACGGGCGCGGATCGCTGGGGTCAACGTGCGGGATCCCGTCGTCGTCCACAAACGTGCCGTAGTTGTGCGCCGGATCGCCCAAGTGCGGGTTTGGCGCGTCGGTCGAGGCCTTCGGCGCTGCCGGAGCGTCCACGTCGGCCTTCGGCACGTCCGAGTGGGTGAGCTTATGGAGCCATTCTTTGAGCGACTTCAGGAGCTGATCGGCGTTGGTCAGCTTGGCGCCCAGGTTCGACAGCGATTCCTTCAGGGCCGAAATGCGCTTGGAGACGCCGCTCATCAAGGAGGCGACCTTGGTGGAAATCTGCTCCATGACGAGGGGGAAGGCGGTCCCGAAGGACGCGACCAGCTCGACCGCGTAGGACAGGATGGAGGCGACGACCTGGCTGATCGCGTCGCGCACGAAGTCGTGGACGAATTGGATGATCACCGCGCACACGTCGTAGGCGGTGCCGACCGCTCCCGAGAGCGTCCCCGTCATGGCGATGCCCTTGGTCGTGGCGCCCGATGCGGCGAAATACGCGGTCGCGGTGCTTCCCGTGAAGGACCCGTCGGGGAAGGAGGAACGAACGTCGCTCTCGATGTTGTCCGCCGCGGCCTTCAAGGTCGCGGCGACGTTCTTCCACGTCTGCCCGTTCGCGCGCAGCTGGTCCGCGTCTCCGGCGAGCTGGAGCAGCCAATCCTTGAAGGGCTGAATATGGTCGAACACCCACCCGATGCCCCACGCCATGAGAGTGGCCAGAGGATCAGACACGTAGGCAATCGTGTCGACGCCCAGCGCGACGCCCGCCAGGGTGCCACTGACCCACGACTTATTGTCGATCGCCTCGCTGAGCTGTTCGATGTCATCGAAGACGCCGGCCCCCGACAGGGTCGACGTGGTGTCCTGACGCTGTGCGACCAGGGGATTGGTGCCGTCAGTTGCCACGGTACCCTCCGTCCAGACCCGAGCCGGCCTGGCTCAGGGAGGCCGACGAGGAGGCCTCGCGCGCCTCGAAGCTGCGGGCGCTGGCGACCAGGGACTGTGAGAGCTTATCGAGGGCGAAGCCCGCCCCGCCGATCGCGAGCTGCTCGCCCGCCTCGACGAGCTGGAAAAGAGGAGCGATGAAGGGGCCGACCATCATCCCGAAGGCACCGCTGGAGGCGGAGGTCTGGCGCAGCGCGTCGGAGGCCTGCTCGAGGTCGCTCTGATAGGAGGCGAGTCGCCTGGCGTGGGCGATCAGGGCCGCGGGATCAACTGAGAAAGTATCCGACACTCAGGGCCTCCGTGCGTGAGTCCACAGGTGCGGGGCTTCGTCCTCCGGCTCCTCCGGCTCATCCGGGTCGGGCACCCCATACAGCGAGCGCATGCGCTCAATGCCCGCGTAGTTCTCGCCAAAGGCAGCCTGGGAGGCGCTGATGACCTGCTCGCCAGCGTCGCGTCGGGCGGCCGCGTAGGCGGCTATGATCGCCTCGCACACCTCGTTGGACACGCCCTCGATGCCGATGCCGAGGAGCGTTCCGCCGGAGTCGACGACCACCTCGACGCTGCTGTCTGGAGAGTTGCCCACTCCTTGGACGGCCTCGATCTGCTGGCGCATGACGCGGGCACGCTCGGCCTGCTCGCGAACCTGACGCTCCTGGCGGCGGATCAGGTCGGGATCATCCTCGAACAGCGGCATAGTCACCTTCCACACCTAGACACCAACTATTCTACGTGAACCGTTAACCTGGTGGCAAGAATACGGCGAGATCGTGGCCCGTGAGAGCCATCGTAACGCCCGCTGAGCGGACGCGGATAGGCCGCCGCATCCCCTAGCGCCGAGAGCGTAGCGCCCAGATGAAGGATGCTCCGCCAATGAGGAGCAGGACGATAACAGAGGCGCTCACCCCGATGACCACTCCCCGGTCAGTGCCTCCCTCGCTCAGCTCGGGCGCGGCCGGGGTTGGAATCGTCAGGGGGTCGATGGGCACGGCTGGGTCCATGAACGGGCCGACCGTTCCGTTGAGGATGGTGAAGAAGGTATTGTCGACCTCCCCCTCAATGAGGGGGTCATCGGTCAAGGGGATCGTCGCGCCGTCCCGGGTGTCCCACTCGCACGTCGTGGAGTTGCTGTAGACGAGGAACTCGTTTTCCTCCTTACGGGTCGGATCGCCGTTGCAGTGGGCGTTATTGATACTGTCGAAGTGGATTCTCAATTGCGTGACAGTGGTCTCGCCGAGGGCGGACAGTATACGGTTGACGAGGCCCATGGGAACGCGGACCTGCATGGTGCCCGCGTCGTCCAGGGAGTAGAAGACGTGGCGGGACTCCCCTGAGTATTTCAGAGAGACGTCGCAGCGTTCGCCGACCCAGCTGACCTTCGCCTCGAACTCCTTCGAACGACCCGTCAGCAGGGTGTTCGTCAAGGCGATGCAGTCCTCTTTCCAGAGGCGGGTGCCATCATCAAAAAAGCCGCCTAAGAAGGACATGCTCAGTTCTTGGGCTGAGATGTAGTCGCCGGAAGCATCCTCGATGGCCGTGGGACGCACATCGATCCAGACCTCGATGGGCACGTCGGGCACGATGGGCATCTCGGGACGCTCGGTCAGCGACACTGCCGGCGTGGGGATCGCCGCCATCGCAGGGGTGGGGGCGACAACGCCCACCACGCACAGCGCAACGGTGGCCGCGCAGGCGGCCCAGCGGGCGGCCCGTCGGGCGCGCCCCGTCATCGTCCTCGTTGTCATCATGCCCTCCCGGTGACCATGTCATTCGCTGCGGCGCGAGTCCACTAACACTATCAGAGCACCCAACCCAGCGGCCCCGGCCTCGTCCCCTCCTGAACCGGGCCAGCGCGCCTGGCACAATGGGCATCATGGGTTTGTCGTTTCTGGGAGTGATCGCTGCGCTCGCCATGTACGCGGTGAGCGTGTCCCCCTCGCTCATGGCGCGTTCGTGGGCGTGGCACGCGGTCGCCTCGGGCGTCCTGGTCACCGGCGGCTACGTCGCCGGCGTCCTCGTGCAGAACGTCGGCGCGCGCATTTTCACCGCCACGGGCTTGACGATTCGGGCCTCTGAACCCGTCGAGATCGGCTTCCGCGTGGCCGCCGGCGCCCTCTTCGCCGTCTGGTGGCTCTACGCCGTCATCCAGTCCTATCGGCGCGCGCGCAAGGCCGCGGCCCTCGTCAACATGCCGGGGGAGACCTTCGGGGAGTACATCCTGGGAACCGCGGGCACGGTCGTCGTGTCCTGGACGCTCCTGGCAATCCTCGGCGGGCTCAACCGCGTGGGGCGCCTGCTGATCGCGGCCCTGGGCGATTACATGCCTCGCCCCGCCGCCTTCGTGGTCGGCGTCGCCATCCTGTGCGCCATCGTCTTCTTCCTGACGTCGAACGTCATCCTGCGCGGAGGCATCGGCTTCTTCCGCCGCCACGCCGAACGCATGAACCTGCGCACCGCGCGAGGCATCTACAAACCCTTCGTGCCCGAGCGCTCGGCGTCCCCGGCCTCGCCCGTCACCTGGGAGTCGGTGGGCGGCCAGGGGCGCGTGTTCCTCGGGCGCGGCCCCTCGCGACTCGACATCGCGCAGGTGAGCGGCGGCGAGGCCATGGAGCCGATCCGTGTCTACGCCGGCATGCCCACCGGCGGGGCGGGCATCGAGGCGGCCGCGGCCACGGTCGTCGCCGAGCTTCGGCGCACGGGCGCCTTCGACCGCGCCGTCATCCTCCTCGCCGCGTCAACCGGCTCCGGGTGGGTCGACGAATGGCAGGTCCAACCCCTCGAGTTCCTCACGCGCGGCAACTGTGCCACGGCCTCGTTGCAGTACTCCTACGTGCCCTCGGTGCTGAACTGGCTCACCGGCCTCGAGCCCGCGCAGGACGCCTCGGCGGCGCTCTTTCGCGCGGTGCGCGCCGAGCTGGACTCCATGGACGAGGCCGACCGCCCCGCGCTGTTCGTGTGCGGCGAGTCGCTGGGGGCCTTCGCGTCGCAGTCCGTCTTCTCCTCGGTCGAGGAGGCGCTGGCCCAGGTGGACGGTGCCTTGTGGGTGGGGACCCCCGCCTTCACGCCGATGCACAGGGCCCTGACGGCCGCGCGCCACAAGGGCAGCCCCGAGGTCGCCCCCGTCGTCCACAACGCGCGCCGCGTGCGCTTCGCCAACGAGCCCTCCGACCTGCGCACCGACCTGTACGGGCGCGAGCTCGGGCCGTGGGGGTTCCCCCGCATCGTCTACGCCCAGCACCCCTCCGATCCGGTCGTATGGTGGAACAACAAGCTGATCTGGACGCAGCCGGATTGGCTGCGCGAGCGCGCCGGGCGCGACGTGTCCCGCAACGTCGAGTTCACGCGCTTCGTCACCTACATTCAGGTGCTCGCGGACCTGCCCGTCGCGGGCACTGCCCCCGGCGGGCACGGGCACACGTACCACGAGGAACTCATCCCCCTGTGGCGGGCGATCCTGGGCTTCGATCGCATGCCCGGCGAGGAGGGCGCGCACCCGCGCCTGGACGCGCTCGATGGGTCCTGGGTCGACGAGCAGATGGTGACGCGCATCGGCATCGTCGTGCGCGCGAACCTGGAGCTGTCCGACCGGCAGTAGGGGCTGGTCTTTAAGGGTCTGCGCGCGAACCTGGAGCTGTCCGACCGGCAGAAGGGGCCGTCGGCGCCTGCGCGCGGAGCTGCGCCGGCGGGGGCGCGGAACTGCTGCGCCCTGCCCTCCTGCGTTGCGGCGATGGTTCCCCCACAATCTCGCATGCAATTTCCCTGTCAACCTTTCAAACTTTGAATCCACAATGGCGGAATCACGCGGTTTGTGAGGCCTGTCCAGGTCGGCGCCTCGGGGAATTGCATGCGAGTTGTGGAGGGGTGTTGCGCGAGGGTGTTGCGCGAGGGTGTTGCGCGAGGGCGTTGCGCGGGTGTTGCGCGGGTGGCGCGTCGGAGGGGTGCGCGGAGGGGTTTGACGCGGGTTAGGGGCTCCTTCGTGTTGGTGCGTAGCTCGCGCGCCTGTTGACCGTGTCAATAGTTCACCCTAGGCTTGATTCTTTCAGGAATTTAAGGGGTTATCTGCTGGGAAAATGTGCGCATCCTAACGAACATATGTGCAGTGGTAAGTTTCCTGCTGTGAAACGGCTGAAAAATAGGCTTAGGTTGCGCTAAAGAACCCGCGTATTCACTTGTAGTTGTGTGATGGTAAGTCAGTAATGCGTTGCTAGGTATTCAATTGCGCAGTACCGTTCGTCCTACGAGCCGCTAAGCCTAACCACCTGGCATGGTTCGTTGGATCAACATTGGAGTGAGTATGTCCCAGTTAACTTACAGGGCGTTCCTGGCGACCCTGGCGACCGGCGCGGTAGTGGCGTCCGGTGCAGCCTTCGGAGCCCCCGCGTTTGCGGCGCCCGACCCCGACATGTACGGCCCCATGATTTCTCAGGTTACGACCATCAGTGAGGGGCTCGGCGGTTCCGTCAGCTTCAAGGTCGAGGACAACCCGGGCCTGTCCAGCATCGACCTGCGCGACCCGGCCACCGACGCCATCTTCTATCGTCGCGTTGTCGACTTCCCCGGCAACGTCACCGCCGACGGCGTTCACCACTACAGCTTTGAGATCAAGTTCTCCGACATCCAGGCGGCCTGGACGAAGGCTGGCCACACGGAGGCCTTGCCCGCGACCGTGAAGCTCGTTGCGTGGGGGAGCGACGGAAAGCCCTCGAAGCGTGCCGACGTCGCGATCGAGCCCGTCGCCATGACCTCCCTCGACTTCGGTATCGAGTCGGGTCAGCTCAACATGACTGTCGGTCAGCAGACGAACATCGGCGTCACGCACCAGCCCGAGAACGCCAACATGACGAAGATCAATTGGTCCGGCGATGACATCGACGTCCTGAACGTCGATGAAGAGTCGGGCCTCGTGACTGCCCTGAAGGAGGGCTGCTCGGACGTCCGAGCCGTCTCCGACTACATGGATCCGATGGTCTTCGACCCGGTGATGGCCACCGTCAACGTCTGTGCCACCGAGTTGGGCGAGGACGAGATCGCCGTCGACCACCTGCGCGTGGACATGGAGGAGGGCGAGACCGTCACCCTCAAGCCGCTGCTGCCCAAGAAGTTCAAGGACGCGACCCTGACCTGGGGCCTGGAGTACGGCGGTGCGGTCATCCTGAAGGCTGCCGAGGACGGCAAGAGCGCGACGATTACCGGCAGCAACGTTGCTGACTGGGATCAGGTGAACCTGACCGCCACCCTGCCCGACGGAACCGAGGCAACGGCGACGACGATCGCCGTTGTTAAGTCTGTGAAGCAGGACGCGACGGCGCCGGCCCCGTGGGTCGAGCCTCAGCCGGACCCCCAGCCCCAGCCGGACCCGCAGCCTCAGCCGGACCCCCAGCCCCAGCCGGACCCCCAGCCCCAGCCGGACCCCCAGCCCCAGCCCGATCCGCAGCCTCAGCCGGACCCCCAGCCCCAGCCGGACCCGCAGCCTCAGCCCGATCCGCAGCCTCAGCCGGACCCGCAGCCCCAGCCCCAGCCGCAGCCGGACCCGCAGCCCCAGCCGGACCCGCAGCCCCAGCCGCAGCCCACTCCCACGGGTTCCTGGATGCAGGACTCGGTCGGCTGGTGGTACCGCAACGCTGACGGCTCGTACCCCGCCAGCAAGGCGATGATGATCGACGGCCGCACCTACCGCTTCGACGCCAGCGGCTACATGCGCACTGGTTGGGTGAACGACGCGGGCACCTGGTACTTCCACGACGGCTCTGGTGCCCAGCTCTCCGGCTGGCAGGCCGTTGGCGGTTCCTGGTACTACCTGGGCACCGACGGCGCGATGCGCACCGGTTGGGTGAAGGTGGACGGCACCTGGTACTTCATGAACCCCTCGGGCGCCATGCGCACCGGATGGCTGAACCTGGGCGGCACCTGGTTCTTCCTCCAGGGTAACGGCGCCATGTCGACCGGCTGGCAGTACATCGGCGACTCCTGGTACTACCTGGGCACCGACGGCGCGATGCGCACCGGTTGGGTGAAGGTGGACGGCACCTGGTACTTCATGAACCCCTCGGGCTCCATGTACACCGGATGGCTCAACCTGGGTGGCACCTGGTACTACCTCCAGGGCAACGGTGCGATGGCCACGGGACACCTGACCATCGGCTCGACGCCGCGCTACTTCGACGAGCACGGCGTGTGGATCTGGTGATCTGATCTCCCCGCTCGCACCCCGGGGCCCGGGAACGCAACGATTGAGGCGTTCCCGGGCCCCGTCGTGTTGGACACTTCAGGCGGGCTTAAGTCTTTCGACAATGGGTGATGGCTTGTCATCGTGGTCTTTTCCGGTAGCTTTAGGTCAGGCGGCTGCGGCGTGGGAGTGCCACACGCTGACAGGAGCCGTCTGTCAACACATTGGAGAAGGCTTATGTCAATGAAGAAACCAGCTGTCCTCCTGGCGTTTGTCGGCGCGTGCGCGCTCGCCGTCACGGGCCCCGCGTCCGTGGCCTCGCCCCTGGTCTCGGGAGAGAGACCCGCGACAAAGACCGCTGCCTCGTCCCTGCCCGTCGGAGACCTCGACACGGCGCTGACCTCGAAGAGCGGCCAGAGCCACGACGCGGAATCGGACACCGATCGGGACCCGGCGCGCGTCGTCGGCATCATCGTCCAGCTTGAGGACGGGGCGGATGCCGCCGCCTCCCTCGCCTCGATCAACGAGGCCGTGGCCGGGGCGTTCCCGGGAGCGCAGGTGCAGGTGCAGCGCGAGTACGACAACGCCCTGGTCGGGTTCGCGCTGCGCGCGCCCGCCGGTTCCCTGGACGCGATCCGGGCGTCGAGCGGCGTGCGGGCGGCGTTCCTGGAGCGCGAGGGGCGCGTCAGCGACGTGGCGGCCATGGATGCCGAAGGTGGCACCAGGGCTTCCCAGGTGGAGGGGCAGGACCCGGCGAATCTGAGCGCCCAGCTCATGATGCGCACCGACCAGGTCACGCAGAAGGGCGAGGGGAAGGTCATCGCGGTCATCGACACGGGCGTCGACATGACTCACCCGGCGTTCACGGGGGCTATGCCCGACAACGTCGCCCTGTCCGAGGATCAGGTGCAGGCGCTGGTGCCTCACCTGGGGGCCGGAAAGTCCGGCCAGTACATGTCCGAGAAGTTCCCCTTCGCCTACGACTACGCGGATGACGATGTAGATGCCGCCCCGCGCGAGGGCGGCTCCGGATTCCATGGCACGCACGTCGCCGGCATCGCCGCCGGCAACGCCGACAAGATCGTTGGCACCGCCCCGGACGCGCAGATTATCGTCGGCAAGGTGACGCGCAGCGAGGACGACGCCCTGTTGGACTCGTCGCTGCTGGCCGCGCTCGACGACATGGTCGTCCTGCACCCCGACGTCATTAACCTGTCGCTGGGGTGGACGGCCGGCATGGACAACGAGGCCGACTCGGTCTACGACACCGTGTACAAGAAGCTCCAGGAGGAGGGGATTACCGTCAACGCGGCCGCGGGCAACGCCTTCTCGACCGGATACGGCAACAACTCCGGCAAGGGCCTGCCCTACGCCTCCGACCCCGACACCTCCGTGATGGACGAGCCCGCCACCTACCCCTCGGTCGTGGCCGTAGGCTCCGTCGAGAACGCGCTCATCCGGAACGCCTTCACGGCCGCCGGCATGGATATCGGCTACCAGCGTTCGCGCGGCATGAACGGCGAGAAGGTCGCCTACTTCTCCGACTTGCCTGCCGGCACCTACGAGTACGTGGACGCCGGCTTCGCCTCCGAGGAGGATGTTGCCGCCCTGAAGGAGAAGTTCCCGAACGGGCTGTCCGGTAAGATCGCGCTCGTCTCGCGCGGCAAGATGACCTACCAGAAGAAGGTCGAGAACCTCTACGACCTGCACCCGGCGGGCGTCATCGTCTACAACAACGTCTCGGTCGGCTCGCTCATCATCATGAATCTGACGACCCAGGACGTGCCCGCCGCGTTCATCTCCCAGGCGGACGGGCAGGCCATGCTGGCTGCCTCCGACCATCACCTGACCATCGCCGAGGGCCAGGTCCTGCCCCAGTCCACCACATACGAGGCCTCGGAGTTCTCATCGTGGGGCGTATCCCCCGACCTGCGCCTCAAGCCGGAGATCGCGGCGCCCGGTGGCAACGTTTTCTCTGCTATACCGAACGGTGCGTACGAGCAGACGTCGGGCACGTCGATGGCGACCCCGCAGATGGCGGGCATCAGCGCGATCGTCCTGCAGCGCGTCCAGTCCGACCCGCTCTTCGCCTCGATGAGCGCTCGCGACAAGGCTGACGTCGTCCAGAACCTCATCATGGGAACCGCGCGCCCCCTGACAGACGCGGCCCAGACCTCGGGGGCCCTGTACTCCCCGCGCAAGCAGGGTGCGGGCCTCGTCGACGCCCTGGCTGCCACGACCTCGTCCGTGTACCCGACCGTGGCGGGCGCCGCCGAGCCCTCCCGCCCCAAGGCGGACCTGGGGGATGGCACGACGGGCTGGCACTTCGACGTCACGCTCCGCAACCTCGGCGCGGCGCCCGCGACCTACGAGCTGAGCTCCCAAGCCCTGTCTGAGATCGTTGACGGCGGGTTCTTCACGGAGCACTCCTCGGATTGGCGAGGCCGTGGCGTGGAGGTCACGTACTCCGGCGCGGCATCGGCCTCGGCTGAGGGCGCGACTGTCACGGTGCCGGCCTTAGACGAGGCCACCGTCGGCGTCGACGTCATGCCCGGCTCGGTGTTCGCCTCCTACGTCGCGGACAACACGCCCAACGGCACGTTCCTGGACGGCTTCGTGCGCTTCGCGTCGAAGACCGATGGTCAGCCCGACCTGGCCGTGCCCTACCTGGGCTTCTACGGCGACTGGGGCAAGGCCCCCATCTTCGACGCGCTCGCCTCGACGGGCGGGGCGCACACCCGGGCCTCGGAGATCGTCAACGGTTCCACCGGGGACTCCCTCGGGTACAACCCCCTCATCAAGGTGGCCGACCGCACTGGAAAGCCCAACCCGCAGCGCTACGTGATCTCGCGGTCCGCGGCCTCGGGCGCCCCGACGGTCCTCGAACCCCGCACGGGCACGCTGCGCAGCGTCCACGCGCTCACCAGCACCTACACGAACGAGGCCGGGGAGACAGTCTTCTCGGTGACCAACCACCGGAACTGGAAGTCCATCTACCTGACCAGCACCGAGCAGAACACGTGGGTCGAGGCCTACCATGACTCCACGGCCTTCGACGCAAACGCGGAGAAGTTCGCGCGCATGCCCGACGGCGCGTACAAGCTGACGATCGCTGCGCAGGGCGACGGCCCGTCGCGCACCGAGCAGTCGATCTCCTACGATTTCCTTCTCGACACCGCGGCGCCCGTCATTTCCGAGCTGGTCTACTCCGGAAAGGATGAGGGCTTCGTCGTCACCTTCGACGTCACCGATGACTCGCCGCTGGCGGCGGTCGACCTGCACGATCCGGCCGACGGCCTGTGGTTCTACCGCCACGTCTTCACCGAGGACGAGGGCAGCGTCGGCGCCGACGGTCGCTACACGTACCACGTGGAGATTCCGATGAGCGTGATCCAGCAGGCGTGGACCGATCAGGGCGGCACGGGCGACGTCATCGCCAACCCGTACATCCTCGCGTGGGATTACGGCTTGAACCCCTCCGAGGTCTTCCCGATCAACCTGCCGAGCGGCAACCCGGGCACGCCCAGCCCGTGCGTGAGCCCCGAGGGCGGTCACTGGGCCAAGGATGCCGTGGGCTGGTGGTACGTGTGCGCCGACGGCCAGACGTACCTGAAGGCCGGCTGGTTCACCATCAACGGCCGCGACTACCAGTTCGGGCCGTCCGGCTACATGATGACCGGTTTCCTCAAGCGTGCCAGCGGGGAGTGGGTGTACGCCGATTCCGAGGGCGCCCTCGTGAGCGGCTGGGTGCGCGACGGCGGTCAGTGGTACTTCCTCGACCCCGCCACGAAGGTCATGGCCACAGGCTGGCTGGCTCAGGGTGGCTCCTGGTACTACCTGACGGCCTCCGGCGCGATGGCGATCGGCTGGGTCGAGGACGGCGGTACCTGGTACTACCTGAACGCCTCCGGACGGATGGCGACCGGGTGGGTCAAGGACAGGGGTACCTGGTATTACCTGGCCCCGTCCGGCGCGATGCTGACCGGAACGCAAGTTATCAACGGTCGTACCTACGTCTTCGACGAGTCGGGAGCCTGGCAGCGCTAACGCCGGCCGGTTGCTTCTGACTCACGAGGCCTGGGCCCGGGAACGTTCATTCGCGAGCGATCCCGGGCCCCGGCCTCGTCGGTGGTTCCTTTCCGCCCATTGGTGGCCCGTGCCGGAAGGGTCCCATGTGTTGTACCGTGTGATAACCGATAGGTCGAAGTTCGCTTCACTGTCCCATCGGCACTGAGTCAACACATTGGAGTTACGTAGATGACATCGAAGAAACCGGTGGCGCTGCTCGCGCTCGCTGGCGCGTGCGCGCTCGCGATCGCAGCCCCGGCGTCCCTCGCGTCGCCGCAGGCGCCAGCCCCCCAGGCCGACCCGGGCCCCGCCTCCCCCCAGGCGCCCACGCCCGCCGCCCCCGTCCTGCCCGTGGGCGACGAGAGCACCGCGCTGACCTCGAAGAGCGGCGAAACGCTGGGCTCCTCTTCGTCCCAAGCGCCCTCCGAGGAGGATCCGGCGCGCGTCGTCGGCATCATCGTTCGCCTTCAGGACGGCGCCGACCGCGCGGCCTCCCTCGCCTCCATCAACGAGGCCGTGGCCGGGGCTTTTCCGGGCGCCTCCGCCGAAGTGACGCGCGAGTACTCAAACACCTTCTCGGGTGTCGCGCTCAAGGCCCCCGCCGGCTCTCTTGACGCGATCCGCGCGGCCAGCGGCGTTCAGGGTGCGTTCATCGACCGTGAGACCCACGTCAGCGACGTGGCGGGAGTCGACGCCGAGGGTGGCTTCCAGGCTACGCGCCTGGCCGACCAGAACCCCGACAACCTCAGCGCCCAGGTCATCATGCACGCCGACCAGGTGTCCCAGAGGGGGCAGGGTAAGGTCGTCGCCATCATCGACACGGGCGTCGACATGACCCACCCCGCCTTCGCGGGCACCCTGTCTGGGACGCCCGCGCTCTCGGCGGACAAGGTGGCTGCCCTCACGCCCCAGCTGGGTGGGGGCAAGGACGGCGTCTACGTCAACGAGAAGTTCCCCTTCGCCTACGACTACGCGGACGAGGATAACGACGCCTCGCCCCTGGAGCCTCACGGGACGCACGTCGCCGGCATCGCCGCGGCCAACGCCGGCGAGATCATGGGCGTGGCCCCCGACGCGCAGATCATCGTCGCGAAGGTCGAACAGGACGGCGGCGGCATGTTGGACTCCGCGCTGCTGGCCGCCCTCGACGACATGGCGATCCTGCACCCCGACGTCGTGAACCTGTCGCTCGGCCAGGACGCCGGCATGGATAACGCGGCCGACAGCCTCTACGCGGGCGTCTTCGAGACGCTGCAGGACAAGGGCATCATCGTCGACGTGGCCGCCGGTAACGCCTTCTCCTCCGGATATGGCAACGCCTCCGGTAAGAACCTGCCCTACGCCTCCGACCCCGACTCCTCGACCCTGGCTGAGCCCGCCACGTACAGCCCCACGCTGTCCGTGGCCTCGCTCGACAACCTCCTGTCCGTCAACGCCTTCACCGCGGCCGGTCAGAATATCGCCTATCAGCGTGCGCGTGGAGAGGGCGGAGGGGAGATTCCTCAGATCGCCGAGATGACCCCCGGCGACTACGAATACGTCGACGGTGGGTTCGGTACTCGGGAAGACGTCGCAGCCCTGCGCTCGAAGTACCCGCAGGGCCTGGACGGGAAGATTGTTCTCGTCTCGCGCGGTCAGCTGACCTTCCAGGAGAAGATCGACAACCTGACCTCGCTCAAGCCCGCGGCGATCCTTGTCTACAACAACGTCCCCGGCGACGCGCTCAGCGTCATGAGCCTGACGACGCTTGAGGTTCCCGCCGCCTTCATCTCCCAGGCGGACGGGCAGGCCATGCTGGCCTCCGCCGACCACCACCTGACCCTCGTCGAGGGCCTGACGGTCAGGTCGAACGCCCCCTACTCGATGTCAGACTTCTCCTCGTGGGGCGTGTCCCCGGACCTGCGCCTCAAGCCCGAGGTGACCGCGCCCGGCGGCAACATTTACTCCTCGCTGCCCGAGGACTCCTACGGGTTCATGTCCGGCACGTCGATGGCGACCCCGCAGCTGACGGGCGCCAGCGCGGTCGTCCTGCAGCGCGTCCAGTCCGACCCGCTGTTCGCCTCGATGGACGCGCGTCAGAAGTCTGACGTCGTCCAGAACCTCATCATGGGCACGGCCGCTCCCGTCGTTGACCCGCTCCAGGACACCGGCGCCTACTACTCCCCGCGCAAGCAGGGAGCGGGCCTGGTGAACGTCCTGGCGGCCACGACCTCGTCCGTGTACCCATCCGTCGTGGGCGCCGCCGATCCCTCCCGCCCCAAGGCGGACCTCGGCGACGGCACGACGGGCTGGCACTTCGACGTCACCCTCCACAACCTCTCCGGCGTGGCGGCGACCTACGAGATGAACTCGCAGGCGCTCTCCGAGATCGTTGAGGGCGGGTTCTTCACCGGCCACTCCTCCGATTGGCGAGGCCGTGGCGTGGCGATCTCCTACTCCGGCGCGGCCGTGAGCGGCACCGATGAGGGCGCGACCGTCACCGTCCCGGCCTCGGGCGAGGCCACCGTCGGCGTCGACGTGACGCCCGGTAGCGAGTTCGCCTCCTACGTCGCCGACAACGCCCCCTCCGGCACCTTCCTGGACGGCTTCGTGCGCTTCACCTCGCGTACCCAGGGGCAGGCCGACCTGACCGTTCCCTACCTGGGCTTCTACGGTGACTGGGGCAAGCCCGCGATCTTCGATTCTCTTGCCTCCGATGGCGACGGACACATCCTGGCCTCGTCGATCGGTGCCACCGACGGCGGAAACATCCTCGGCTACAACCCCCTGGCGAAGGATAGCGAGCGCAGCGGGCGCCCCAACGCCTCCAAGTACGTCATCTCCCGCTCCGACGCGCTCTATGCTCCCAACGCCATCTACCCCAAGACGGGAACGCTGCGCAGCGTCCACACGATGACGACCACCTACACCAACGAGGCCGGCGAGGTCGTCGCCTCCTACGAGTCCCATCAGAACTGGAAGTCGATGCTGAACCCCTCCTCCGGAGTGATCAGCCCGGTGGAGCAGGAGCATGCACCGAGGTTCCTGGACCTGACGTCCGACGAGTTCAAGGACCTGCCCGACGGTAACTACAAGCTGACGATCGCCGCGCACAACGAC
The DNA here is from genome assembly GCF_030644365.1 of Schaalia sp. HMT-172. Lineage (NCBI taxonomy): Bacteria > Bacillati > Actinomycetota > Actinomycetes > Actinomycetales > Actinomycetaceae > Schaalia > Schaalia sp. HMT-172. The sequence continues at coordinate 2,421,314 of NZ_CP130058.1, read as the reverse complement.
GGGCCCTCGCCCACCGAGCAGTCCATCTCCTACGACTTCCGCGTCGATACGACGCCCCCGGTCGTGGAAGGGGTCGTGTACCATGAGGGCGACTTCGGTGGCCCCGACGTCAGCATTGACGTGAGCGACGATTCGCCCATCGCCGGCGTCACCATGCACGACCCGCGCTCCGGCATGTGGTTCTACCGCTACGTCGCCGATAACGATAGCGACCAGTTGGGAGCCGACGGCAGGTACCACGTGTACATGTCCGTGTCCCTGGGTGACATCGCCCTGGGCTGGCAGGAGCAGGGTTCCACCGAGGAACTCATCTCTCACCCGTACATCCTCGCGTGGGACTACGGCCTCAACCACTCCGAGGCCGTCACTGTTGACCTGCACACCGACAACCCGGGCGTCGTCGCGCCCTGCACCAACCCCGAGGGTGGCCACTGGGTGCGTGACTCCATCGGCTGGTGGTACCAGTGCGCGGGCGGCACCGACTACCTCAAGGGCGGCTGGTTCACGATCAATGGCGTGGACTACCAGTTCGGCCCCACCGGCTACATGGTGACCGGTTTCCTCCATCGCGCCAACGGCGAGTGGGTGTACGCCGACTCTGAGGGTGCCCTCGTGGGCGGCTGGGTGCGCGACGGCGCCTATGGTGGCCCCTACTGGTACTACATGGATCCCGCGACGAAGGTCGTGGCCACCGGCTGGCTGTCCGACGGTGGGTCCTGGTATTACCTGCACGCCAACGGGGTCATGGCGATCGGCTGGGTGCAGGTGGATGGTTCCTGGTACTACCTGAAGGCCTCCGGGGCGATGGCCACCGGCTGGGTGAAGGTGGGCGACTCCTGGTACTATCTGTCACCCTCGGGAGCGATGCTGACGGGCACGCACACGATCAACGGACGCGTCTACACCTTTGACACGAACGGTGCGTGGGTCGGGTGACCTGATCGCCTCAGACCCGGACGGACTGATTGTCGAGGCCCGGGAGCGTTGCGATGGTGACGCTCCCGGGCCTCTTCATAGTTTGTCGGTAAAATAATTGTCAATTGTTTCCCAATGTGGGACAAAGTTTGTCACATGGCCCGCGTGAGGTATGTTGGGTGTGGCGGCCGACACGGCGGAGCCCTTCCGCCCCCAGGGACGGCCACTGTCGACACATTGGAGTTACGCACATGACAATGAAGAAACCAACGGCGCTTCTCGCGCTCGTCGGTGCCTGCGCGCTGGCCGTCACCGGTCCGGCGTCCCTCGCAGCGCCGCCGACTCCCGCCCAGGGTACCCAGGGGGCCACGGCCTCGTCCCTGCCCGTGGGCGACATCGACACCGCGCTGACCTCGAAGAGCGGGCAGACCAGCCAGGCCGATCAGGCCCAGGCGAGCGACGAGGCCGACTCGGCCGCCGTCGTGAGCATCATCGTCCAGCTCAATGACGGTGCAGATCGCGCGGCCTCCCTCGCCTCCATCAACGAGGCCGTGGCCGGCGCCTTCCCCGGAACCTCCGCCCAGGTGGAACGCGAGTACGACAACGCCCTCCAGGGTTTCGCGCTGAGCGCCCCCGCCGGCTCTCTCGACGCGATCCGCGCGGCGAGCGGCGTCAAGGCCGCCTTCCGTGATCGCGAGACCCGCGTCGAGGATGCCGACGACCAGGTCGCTGGCGAGGGAGCCACGAACTCCGCCCGTACCTCAACCCAGGACCCCGCCAACCTCAGCGCCCAGCTGATGATGCACGCCGACCAGATCACCCAGAAGGGCGACGGGAAGGTCATCGCCGTCATCGACACGGGCGTGGACATGACGCATCCGGCGTTCGCGGGCGCCCTGCACGGGACCCCCGAGCTCTCGGCGGACAAGGTGGCGTCCCTGACCCCCCAGCTGGGCGACGGCAAGACCGGCACCTACGTGTCGGAGAAGTTCCCCTTCGCCTACGACTACGCGGATAACGACCCGGACGCCTCGCCGACCGGACAAGCCGGATCGCACGGCACGCACGTCGCCGGCATCGCCGCGGCCAACGCGGGTGAAATCGTGGGCATCGCGCCCGACGCGCAGATCATCGTCGCCAAGGTCGCGCGCAGCGTCGAGGGCGACATCACCGATTCCGGGCTGCTCGCCGCACTCGACGACATGGTGATCCTGCACCCCGACGTCATCAACCTGTCGCTCGGCCAGCTCGGAGGCATGGACAACGAGGCCGACTCGGTCTACGCGACCGTCTTCAAGAGCCTGCAGGACGTGGGCGTGACCGTCAACGCGGCAGCCGGCAACCACTACACGGCCGGATACGGCAATACCTCCGGCAAAAACCTGCCCTTCGCGTCCGACCCGGACTCCTCCACCCAGTGCGAGCCAGCGACCTACTCCTCCGTGGTCTCCGTCGCCTCGGTCGATAACTCGCTGGCGCACAGCGCGTTCACCGTCGGCGACCGCGACATTCCCTACCAGCGGGCCGGTGGCGCTGACGGTCAGAAGATGCCCGACCTGTCCGACCTGACCGGCGGCCCCTTCGAATATGTCGACGGCGGCATCGGTTCGGCCGAGGATGGCGCGGCCCTCAAGGCCAAGTACCCCGAAGGCCTGGCCGGAAAGATCGTGCTGGTCAAGCGAGGCTCCCTCACCTTCCAGACCAAGTTCGACAACATCGCAGGCTCCAAGCCCGCCGGCTTCATCGTCTACAACAACGTTCCCGGTGACTCCCTCGTCGTCATGAGCCTGAAGACGGACAGCGTGCCCGCCGCATTCATTTCGCAGGCGGACGGCGAGGCCATGCTGGCCGCCGCCGACCACCACCTGAGCGTCGCCCCCGGCAAGGTCGTACCCCCCAGCTCGAAGTACTCCATGTCGAGCTTCTCCTCGTGGGGCGTCACCCCCGACCTGCGACTCAAGCCCGAGGTCGCCGCACCCGGCGGCAACATCTACTCCTCCGTGCCCGGCGGTACCTACGAGTTCATGTCCGGCACGTCGATGGCGACCCCGCAGATGGCGGGCGTGAGCGCGGTCGTCCTGCAGCGCGTCCAGAATGATCCGCTCTTCGCCTCGATGAGTGCACGTGAGAAGGTTGACGTCGTCCAGAACCTCATCATGGGCACGGCCGCTCCCATCGCCGACCCGCTCCAGGACACTGGCGCCCCCTACTCCCCGCGCAAGCAGGGCTCTGGTTTGACGAACGTCCTGGCTGCCACGACCTCGTCCGTGTACCCGACCGTGAAGGGCGCCCCCGAGTCCTCTCGACCCAAGGCCGACCTGGGGGATGGGACCAAGGGATGGCACTTCGACGTCACCCTCCACAACCTCTCCGGCGTCGAGGCCACCTACGCCCTGAACACGCAGGCGCTCTCCGAGATCGTTGAGGATGGGTTCTTCACCGGCCACTCCTCCGACTGGCGAGGCAAGGGCGTGGACATCGCCTACTCCGGAGCGGCCGTCAGCGGCACCGGCGAAGGTGCGACCATCACCGTCCCCGCCTCGGGTGAGGCCACCGTGGGCGTGGACGTCAAGCCCGGCGCCGCCTTCGACTCCTACGTCGCGCAGAATGCGCCCAACGGCACGTTCCTCGACGGCTTCGTGCGCCTCACCTCGAAGACCGATGGTCAGCCCGACCTGACCGTGCCCTACATGGGCTTCTACGGCAACTGGGGCAAGGCCCCCATCTTCGACGCCCTCGCCTCCGACGGGGGAGCGCACACCCTGGCCTCGGGCATCTACAACGGCACCACGGGCCAGCAGCTGGGATACAACCCCCTGGTCAAGGCCGACGCGCGCACCGGTACGCCCAAGGCTGACCGCTACGTCCTCTCCCGCGCCGAGGCCTCGGGCGCTCCCACGGTCCTCGAACCGCGCACCGGCACCCTGCGCAGCGTCCACACGCTCAACACCGTGTACGCGAACGCCGCCGGTGAATCCGTCGCCTCGTATGTGACACACCAGGCCTGGAAGTCCGGCGTCAACCCCAGCACCGGCAAGATGACCTGGGTCGAGGACGGCCACGAACCCACGACCCTGGACCTGCGCTCCGACGCGTACAAGAACCTGCCCGACGGCGACTACACGCTGACGCTCTCTGCGCACAACGACGGCCCCTCGCAGGCCGAGCAGTCGATCTCGTACAACTTCAGCATCGACACGACCGCCCCCGAGGTCGCCAACCTGGAGTACACGGAGGAGGGCGGCAACGCCCGCCTGCTCGTCACGGTCACCGACAACAAGCCCGTGGCCGGCATCGACCTGCACGACCCGGCCGACGGCCTGTGGTTCTACCGCCACGTCTTCTCTGACACCGACGGTGTCAAGGGCGACGACGGCAGGTACCGCTACGAGTTCGAGATCCCCATGTCCGACATCTCTCAGGCATGGACCGACCAGGGCGGCACCGGCTCCGTCATCGCCCACCCGTATCTGCTGGCGTGGGACTACGGGCTCAACCACTCTGAGGCTCGCGTGGTGGACCTGCCGACCGATAACCCCGGCGTCACGCTGCCGTGCACCAACCCCGAGGGCGGTCACTGGGCCAAGGATGCCGTGGGCTGGTGGTACGTGTGCGCGAACGGGACCGACTACCTGAAGGCCGGCTGGTTCACGATTAATGGCGTGGACTACCAGTTCGGGCCGTCCGGCTACATGATGACCGGCTTCCTCCAGCGCGCCAACGGCGAGTGGGTGTACGCCGACTCCGAGGGCGCCCTCGTGGGCGGCTGGGTGCGCGATGGTGGCTACTGGTACTACCTCGACCCCGCTACGAAGGTCATGGCTACCGGCTGGCTGGCCAACGGCGGCTCCTGGTATTACCTGCACGCCAACGGGGTCATGGCGATCGGCTGGGTGAACGATGGCGGCTCCTGGTACTACCTGAACGCCTCGGGCGCGATGGTGACCGGCTGGGTGAACCTGGGCGGTTCCTGGTACTACCTGGGACCTGACGGCGCCATGTTCACCGGCACGCACACGATCAATGGTCGCGTCTACACCTTCGACGAGTCGGGAGTCTGGCAGCGTTAACGCTGGCCGGTTGCTTCTGACTCACGAGGCCTGGGCCCGGGACCGCTCACCGCGAGCGTCCCGGGCCCACACGTATGCTCCGCGAGTAGGGAAGGCCGTCGTGCCCCGGCGAGGGAGGCGCTGCGCTATGTTGGAGATATCAGCAGGCCGCCGCATCCGCGGTGGCCGGGTGAGGAGTGCTCATGTCCTTGAAGAAGCCAGCCGTCCTCCTGGCGGGCGCGTGCGCGCTCGCGATCGCGGGTTGTTCCTCCGGCGCGTCGACGCCGCCCTCCGCCGGCGAGTCCGGCCCGGGCGCCGGGGTTCCCCAGTCCGCCCCGGGGGCCACGGCCTCGTCCCTGTCCGCGGGCGACGCCGACACCGCGCTGACCCCGAAGGGCGGGCAGAGCGGAGAGGGGGCCTCGGGCGCGCCGAGTCGCGACGACGATCCGGCGCGGCTCGTCGTCATCGTCGTGCACCTTCAGGAGGGGGCGGACCGCGAGGCCACGCTCGCCTCGATCAACGAGGCCGTTGCCGGTATTTTTCCGGGCGCCTCCGTGACCGTGGAACGCGAGTATCGCAATGTCTTCCAGGGCTACGCGCTGCGCGCGCCCGCCGGGTCGCTGGATGCGATCCGGGCCGTGAGCGGCGTGAAGCTGGCAGCGATCGAGGGTGAGATGCGAGTGCAGTAGCGCCGCGGCGGCGGGCGAGGCGGGGGTGAGCGCCGTTCTGCCAACGTGGAATCCTACGACCTGATGCGCCTGTGTTTCTACTTGCTTCAAATTAAGATAAAATTAGAAGTAATTTGACATTTGTGTGAACGGAGTAGTTATGAAGGCTCCCGTCCCTCCGCCCTATCGGCTTGGCGAGCTGCGCGAACGCGTCATTGCCAGTTTGGCGAACGCGGATGATGAGCGGCATTTCTCCGTTCTTCGTGCCCTCGCTGGCGGACTGGATGATCCAGAGTATCGCCCGTGGGAGTATTACTTCCGTGCCGAGCCGGTGCCAGAGGGACTGACGCGTGAGGAGTGGTGGTACGCCGTGCGTACTGCGCGCGCTTCATCGGCCCGGACCACTCCCTTCATCATGAAGGATGGGACGCGCCTGACCTTTAATCTCCCAGATCGCTTCTTGCGGTTGAATGAGGAGATTACGGCGCAGGCGCGCGGTCAGGTGGAGCTGCCCGGAGAGGTGGCGACGCAGGGGATGAGGGATAGGTACCTGATCAACTCCCTGTATGAAGAAGCGATCACCTCCTCGCAGATGGAGGGGGCGTCGACGACGCGGCGTGACGCGAAAAAGATGCTCCGAGAAAAGAAGGATCCGCGCACTCGCTCGGAGCGGATGATTCTGAACAATTTCCTTGCCCTCGAATTCGTGCGTGAGCACCTGGGTGAGGAGCTCACTCCTGAATTCATCTGTGGGGTTCATCGTATCGTCACGGATGGAACGCTCGACGAGGTGGAGGATGCAGGGTGCCTGCAGCGCCAGGGTGAGGAGCGAATTCGTATCTATGGAAGTGAAGGCGATGAGCAACTGCTGCATGTTCCGCCGCCGGCCGAGGAGTTGCCCGAACGGCTCCAGCGTCTGTGCGACTTCGCCAATGGCGTGGGGGAGTACGCGTCGCAATATGTGCCGCCCCTCGTGAGGGCGCTCGTCGTTCATTTCATGATGGGCTACGACCATTACTTCGTCGATGGGAACGGGCGCACAGCCCGCGTCATCGCCCAGTGGGTCATGCTTCGTGAGGGCTTCTTCCTCATGGACTTCGTGCCTGTCTCGAGGCTTCTGCGCAGGGCGCCCGCGCAGTATGCCCGCTCTTTCCTTGAGGTTGAGCAGGATGAAGGGGACCTCACCTACTTCCTCATCTGGCACGCCGAGGTCATGTGTCGAGCAATTCGTGAGCTGCATGAGTATCTGGCGAGAAAGTCCAAGGAGATGGAAGAGGTTAAGCATCTCCTGAGGCTCACCGAGCTCAATAATCGACAGATTGGGGTCATTGAGGAAGCGTTAAAGCACTCCGCTATGACCGTGACAGCAGCCGCGCACGCGGACAAATACAGGGTGACGCTGCAGACGGCGCACGCCGACCTGCGTGGCCTTGAGGATGGGGGATACCTGATGCGTGTCAAGCGTGGCCGGAGTTTCGAGTGGTACGCGGTTCCAGATCTGGCGCGCCGAGTCCGGGGCACCGACGCGTAGTGCGAGTGTCATAAGCGCCACGGTCGTTATGACTGAGATGGGGACGAGAATCTTGCGGTGCGACGAAACGTCCAGTTGCTTCAAATTTGATTCAAATTAGAAGGAACTAGAAGTGGGGTACACTCGTGCCCTGATGTCGCGTATGACCCAGCCTCGGCCTCGTCCAGAGTGACGCGCAGCCAACTCGCGGTACACATCTGAGCGCCCCGCGGCGCGCGCAAGGAGGAGCGAGCCCCGTGAGCATCCCCAGGGCCGAGGCACAGGATGGGTACGCCTCAGATCAGATCCTTCTTCTCCATGTACTTCATGGCGAGCCACCCGAAGGGGATCCGCCCGTAGAAGGTGACGAGACGGTACAGCAGGGCGGTCGCGATCGCGACGGACGACGACACGCCAGCGACCGTCAAGCCCGAGGTGAGGGCCGTCTCGACCGTACCGATACCGCCCGGCGACGGGATGAAGGACCCCGCCGCGTTCGCCGTCAGGTAGGTGATGGCGACCGTCGAGAAGTTCAGGGAACCGCCCATGGCCACCATCGCGGTCCAGAAGGCGCCCACGTAGCCGATGTTCATGAGCAGGTTGCCGCCGACCACGGCCGCCAGGCGTCGAGGCTGCCCGACGATCCACAGGAGGCGCGGGTAGACCTGCTGGTAGGTCGGCTGAATCTTCGCCCAGATCCAGCGGCGCACCTTCGGCACGGCGACGATGACGCCGACAGCGACCATGACGAGCGCGACGATCGCGAGGATCGTGCCGTAGGGGACGGACACGGACAGGGACGAGCCCGCGCTGACCATGACAAGGATCAGCAGGATGATCGTGATGAGCGCCTGCGAAATCTGCATGAGCGTCACCGTCGTCACGGCCATCGCCGTGGGGACGCGGCGCTTGCGCAGGTAGCGCAGGTTCAGGGCTGCAGGCCCCACGCCCGCGGGCGCGACGATCGTGATGATCGAGGCAGCAACCTGTGCGATCAGCGTGTCCTTGAAGGGCAGCTTCTCGGGAGACAATGCGATGAGCGGCACCGCGGAGCCCACCCAAATGAGGCACGCGAGCACCGCGGACGCCGCCATCCACCACGGGTTCGCGCTGGTGACGGTGGAGACAAGGTCGCTGAAGTTCAGCGAGGAAACGACGATGAAGACCGCGATGAAGGCCACCGCGATCGTGAAGATCGTGCGCGGGCGGAAGCGCTGCAGGTCGGCCGTCGGCGCGGTCTCAGCCTCGGAGTCGCCCACGAGGGCGGCGCGCAGCTCGCCCAGCAGGTCGGAGCGGCGCAGGCGCTGGTTGATCGAGGCAGGCAGGACGGGCTTCTGGATGACGGGCGCGCACGCGATCAGTGTGTCCTCGCCGACGCAGCGGCGTCCCGCCTCGAGGGCGCGCTCGGGACCCACGGCCAGGGCAGTGAGGACCAGCATCTGGGCGATATCAATCGACTGGTTCAGCTCGGTGGTCGCCACCTCGCCGGAATCCCAGTCGAGAAGCCACACGTCGTTGGAGGCATCGACGACGACGGCCTCGGGCGTGAGGGCGCGGTGCGAAATGCCGCGGGTGTGCGCGTAGTGCAGCTGCTCCCACGCGCGGTCCAGGACCTCGTCCGAGGCCTGCTCGCCCAGCTCCGTGAGCGGCGTCGTCGGCGGGAGGGCGGACAGGACCATGATGATGGAGTCGTTCGCCGAGGCGATGGCGATGGGCTCCTGGGTGAAGACGCCGGCGCGCAGGGCCTGCAGCGTCGTGAACGACGAGCGCTCCGCCTGCGCCTTGAGCGAGGGCGACACCCACCTGCTGATGCCGCGCAGCCGCAGGTTGTTCCACATCTCGAGGAGGGTGCCCGTCAGCTCCTGGCCCGGATCCATGACGATGAGCTCATAGGCCAGCCCGGTGTCGCTCCACACCTGGTAGTGGCGGTGGTGGTCGGGGTCGGGGCGCCGCGTGACGGTGACGCCCATGTCGCCCAGGTCGGCGGGCATCTGGGTGAGGCGCCCGCGGGCGTTCTCCGCGACCGCCCACGTGGACAGGGGCTCGGTCGACGTGTCCAGGTCGGTGCGCACGATGCGCGAAGGGGTGATGCCGATACCGAGGAGGGCCTCCACGAGGGCGGCGCCCTTGGCCCGCTGGTCGTCGAATCCCATGACCCAGCGCGAGCCGGAGCCGAACGCGCGGCCGATGAACACGGAGATGAACGCGACGGGCAGGGTCATCGAGGAGCGCAGGACGCCCAGGACCAGGATGATCCACAGGCCCGTCCACCCCCACTTGATGGCCTTCATCGACTGGGCCTCGCCTGCGGAGGTGAAGAGGGCGCACAGGGTGACGATGACCAGGTTGATCGCGATAGCGAAGCCGGTTTGGTGGCCCTGCGTGGCGATCGCGCGGTCCACGCTCAGGGGAGCGGTCAGGTAGGCGGGAAGGAGGCCTGTCAGCACGATGATGGTCCATCCGCCGACCGCCGCGATCACGCTCGTGACGAGGGCCTGGATGATCGCCTGGAGGCGCCTACGTAAGGCGAGGGAGACGATCACGAGGATCGGCGTGATCAGGATGATGAGGCCTTCGACCAGGTTGACGGGCAGGATCAGAATCTTGCGGACGAGCTGGAATTGCAGGACGTCCATGGTGACGCCGTGCGTCGTGGCGCTGGCCACCGTGCCGATCGTCCAGATGCCGACGATCGCGAGGAGGGCGATGACGACGTCGACGGCGTCCTCGCGTCGGCGCCGGAGAGTGAACATGCGGTCGGCGATGTAGGCGGGGCGCGGGAGGCGGAGCCTGCGCGCGGGGACCGGCAGGGCGACCTCACCGCTCTTGGCGTGGATGACGGCGGCAGAGACCGCGGCCTCGTCGCTGGACTCTTCGGCGGTGGGCGTGTCCTCAGCGTCGGATTCGCGTTCCTCGCGTGGGGCCTCGGTCGCATGAGTGGCCGAGTCTGTGGTTTCGGTCATATCGGTGATCGCGTCGTTGCTCGGCGCGGGAGGATCGGCGGGCACGGGCGCGTCGGCCGGGACATTCTCCTGAACCGCGTCCGCTGCGAACATCGGCTCGCTCGGCGCCTCGGGGGGGAGAGGCGCTGCGGGGGCGAGAGGGGCTGCGGGGGCGAGAGAGGCTGCGGGGGCGAGAGGCGCTGCGGGGGCGAGAGGCGCTGCGGGGGCGAGAGGCGCTGCGGGGGCGAGAGGGGCGCCGACCTCGGGAGCGGCGGAGGGAAGCGGGGGCTCGGGCGTCGCGGGAGCGGGCGGGGGAGGGGGAGTGAGATTCCCCGGCGCGTCGAGCGGCGGCATCGGCGAGGCTGGGGCGGCGGCGGGGTGAATCGGCGAGGCCGGGGCGGGACCCGGATGCGTGGTGAGGATGGGAGGAAAGCTGGGGGGCATCACGACGGGCTGCGTCGTCGAGGGGATGACGACGGCGTCCAAGACCTCGGTGCGGGCCTCGGACATGGGGACTTCCGGCGGCGGGGCAGGGGTTGTCGCGGCCCCGGCCTCGTCGATCATGCCCATCAGACCCTCGACCCCGAGCGCGGACGGGTCCTCGGCCGAGGAGGGGACGAATAGGATGTTCGTATCGACGACCGGCGTGCCGTCGTGTGACTCCTTGCGCTTCCTCATGCTGACCATCCTATATTCGCGGTCAACAAAGGTAGGGTTAGGGAGACACATTCCCGGCAGAAAAGGGCCCTATCGTGACCTGGTCTACACTCGCGGCAGCATCGGATCCGTCGATGCTGAGCACTGTTATCGAGTGGTTTAAGAATCCTGAGACTCTGCTTGTCGCCATGGGGCCGTGGGTCCTGTGGGGAACGATGCTCATCGTCCTCATCGAATCCGGCGTGCTTTTCCCCGTGCTGCCCGGCGAATCCCTGCTGTTCACGGCCGGCCTGCTGCATGACCGCCTGGGCCTGCACCTGCCGACCCTGATCCTCATGGTCGTCGTCGCCGCCTTCGTCGGCGCGCAAATCGGCTACTTCCTGGGCGCCAAGTGGGGGCGCCGCTTCTTCAAGCCGAACGCCCGCATCCTCAAGACCGAGCACCTGGAGAAGGCGGAGCACTACTTCACGAACTACGGCGGTCGCTCCCTCGTCATCGGGCGCTTCATCCCCTTCGTGCGCACCTTCATTCCGCTCGCCGCCGGCATGGCCCGCTACCCCTACCCGAAGTTCGTGCTGTTTAACACGCTCGGATCCGTCATCTGGGGCGCGGGCTTCATCCTGGTGGGTGCGCTCCTGGGCAACGTGCCCTTCGTGCACGACAACCTGACGCTCATCCTGGCCGTCATCATCCTGGCCTCCGTCCTGCCCGTCATCATCGAGATGGTCGGCAAGCGTCGCGCCGGCGCCGACAAGGAGTAAGCCATGCTGGCCTGGTGGATGCTGGTCCCGACCCTGCTGGCCATGATGGTCGCCCTGGTGCTGCCAGGCTTCATGTGGCTGCGGGCCGGCTCGCGCTCGTCGCTCGTCGCGATCGGCGCCGCGCCCGCGTTTACCTTCGGCCTGATCACCTTCCTCTCCGTCGCCTACCCGGCCTTCGACATCGAGTGGGAGCCCTCCACGGTCATGCCCGTCCTCGGACTTAGTACCCTCGGCGGCGCGCTCACCTGGGCACTGAGCTACTTCCACCGGACGAACGGCGGATTTGCACTCAACGGCGTGCCGTTCCGTCAGGCCCTGGGCGTGCGCGCCCCCATCGGCGCCGCGCAGGCCGCGATCCGCGCCGCCACGTGGGGCGCGGTCCTCGTCGGATTCCTCCTGGCCGCGTGGCCGCTCATCAGGGGAGCCGACCCCGCCAACCCGGTCCAGCAGTGGGACCCGACCTTCCACCAGAACGGCGTCCACGCGATCCTCTACGGCAAGGATGCCAGCCCCTTTGGCGGACTCCACGAGCTCTACGGGGGACGCCGCGTCTACTATCCGACGGGCTGGCACGCCTTCGTCGCGCTCTTCGCCCGCTACGACTCGGTCGTCCAGACCGCCAACGTCTCCTCCCTGGCCCTCATGGCCGTGTGGGTCATCGGCCTGGCCGCCCTCGTCTCCGTGCTCACCGCGTCGCGCAGCGCGCTCCTCGCCGCCCCGGTCATTGCCGGCACGCTCCTGAACATGCCCGCCGACGCGCTCACCATGTACAACCAGTGGCCCAACGCGACGGGCACGGTCCTCGTTCCCGGCCTCGCCGCCGCCGCCATCGTCGCCGGCCGACGCTTCGCGTCGGACCTGAGCGACGGGGAGGGCTTGCGCTCCTTCGCCCGCCGCATCCCGCAGGGAGTGTTCCTCGCCATCGGGTGCCTCGGCCTCGTCGGAGTCCACCCGAGCGCCGCCTTCTCCCTCCTCGCCTTCCTCGTGGCGCCCCTCCTGGCGTCCATCGCGTCCTTCGCGCGCGCCGCCCTCGGGCGCGACGGGCGCGGCCAACTCCTCGCCATCGTCTGGGCGGCCGTCGGCCTCGCCGTCGTCGCACTTCCCCTCATCGCCCTCGCCTCCCCCAAGATTCAGGCGATGAGCAAGTACCCGCGAGCCGGAAGTAGCTGGGGCGAGGCCTTCGCGCACGCCTTCGTGCCCTACCCTCCCTTCGCCAGCACCGCCGCCACCGCCCAGTGGGCCTTCCTCCAGACGGTTCTCCTCATCGCGGGCATCGCGGTGACCGCGCACCTCGACACGCTCCTGCGCCGCCGCGACCCCCTCGCGCGCGCCGCCGCCCAGGCGGGGCTTTCCGAGGACACCGACGAGGCCAGCGGCGAGGTCACCGGCGAGGACGAGGGCACCCGGGCCTCGGCGCGCCCCGTCTCGACCGAAGAGAAGGCCGCGCCCATGCCCGCGTGGCCGCTTGTCTCCTACCTCATCCTTGCCGCCCTCACCGGGCTCGCATACGCGCCCAACTCCGCGCTACGCACCTACCTGCTGGCCCCCTGGTACAAGGACGCCCGACGCATCATGGGCGTCGAAGACATCGCGCTGACCGTCCTCATGGCCGTCGGCTTCGCCGCCATCGTCCACGTCATCCACGCGGCGTGGACCTCCTCGCTGCGCCGCATCCTCCAAGACCGCGGCGTCGACACCGACGTCGAGGCGCCCCGCTGGCCCATCCAGGTCGGGGTCGGCGCCCTCATCCTCATCCTGTCCGGCTTCGGCGCGATCGACGCACGCAACTCCGCGGTCGCCTCCGTCTACGACCCCGCGCGCTTGGGCAAGCCCGGCATGGCCACCAAGGGCGAACTCGCCATGCTCAGGCGCATGAAGTACACGACCGCGCCCGACGCCCTCATTCTCGGCGACCCGATCGCGGGAGCCGCATACTCCGAGCTGCTCGCGAGCCGCAAGGCCGTCTTCCCGCAGCTCACCACCGCTAACGAGGATGTCGCCTCCCAGCGGGTCCTCACCCAGCGCTTCCACGACATCGCCACCGACCCCGAGGTGTGCGAGGTCGTGCGCGAGCTCGGCATCACCCACTTCTACGAGGAAGAAGACGGCGCCTACTACAACTTCATGCGCTCCTCGCGCAGCCCCGGCCTATACGGGGTCGACACCTCCACGGGCTTCGAACTGGTCGACGCGGGCGGCACCGCGAAGCTGTGGAAGATCACTGCCTGCGGCGACGTCACCCCGGGCGGCGGCCACGACGCATTCGCCGACGGCATCAAGTCCCGCCAGGAGTAGCAGCGCGCCTGTCAAGACGAGGCGCGTGGGGGATTCGGGCGCGCCCGCATCCCCCTACCCCGCGCGATAGGCCACAATGCGCAGCTGGCGCGCCCGTGCGAGTGCCGGGCCCCGGGGCGTGTCGATACCCTTGACACCATGACGACGAACATTCCCGGCCCCGCGCCCCTCGGTGACAAGCTTCGCATCGCCTTCCTCGGCCCCTTCGGCACCTTTACCGAACAGGCCGTCCACCAGGTCGCCCCCGCCGGAGCCGTCCTCCTGCCCATGACGAGCGCCCCCCAGGCGCTCGCGGCGGTGCGCCGCGGCGAGGCCGACCGGGCCGTCGTCCCGATCGAAAACTCCATCGAGGGCGGCGTTAACGCGACGCTGGATTCCCTCTCGCACGGCGACCCCCTCGTCATCGTCGCCGAGATGCACGTGCACGTCGTCTTCCAGCTCGCCGTCCTGCCGGGTACGCGCGCCGAGGACATCCGCCGCATCGGTACGCACCCCCACGCGTGGGCGCAGTGCCGCGGCTGGGTCGAGGAGACCTTCCCGGGTGCTATCCACGTGCCCGCCACGTCGACGGCGGCGGCCGCCGAGCTCCTCTCGGACGGGGACGCCTCCTTCGATGCTGCCCTGTGTAACGCGGTCTCCGTCAACACCTACGGCCTCGAGGCCCTCTACCAGGACGTCGCCGACAACCCGGGCGCGGTCACGCGCTTCGTCCTGGTGGCGCGCCCCGGCGCCGTCCCACCTCCCACCGGCGCGGACAAGACGACCATCCAGGTGGCCCTGCCCGTCAACGAGTCGGGCGCTCTGCTGACCCTCCTCGAACAGTTCTCGGCGCGCGGCGTCGACCTGTCGCGCATCGAGTCGCGACCCAGCGGGGATGGCCTCGGCAACTACACGTTCAGCATCGACATCGTCGGCCACATTCGCGAGGAGCGCGTCCAGGCGGCCCTCGTGGGCCTGCACCGCTATTCGCCGGAGGTGCGTTTCATGGGCTCCTACCCGCGCGTCGACGGCGTGCGCGCGCAGGTCATCCCCGGCACGACGGACGAGGCCTTCCGCGCGGGTCGCGCGTGGGTCGCGGACCTGCTGCGCGGGGGAGACGGCACGGGCGAGGCGGCGGGCAGGGCCCCGTCGTGGCCCCTGGCCTGACGCCGCCCTGCTGACGCCCCCTGCTGGCGCCCGCGGGCCCGGCTTGGCGGGCCTCGCGAGGGCTCGGGCTCAGCCGGGCAGCAGCTCCATCCACGTGCGCTCGGCCGGGACGGCCACGTCCAGCGCGCCCGCCTGCATGCGAACGTGCATTGTGTGGGCCAGGCCGATCGCGTCGCCGTCGACCTGGCACACCTGCGGCTCCTCGGCCGTGACGGAGGCGCCCTTCGCCTGACGGAATGCGACCGTGCCGGTCGAGACCGGCAGGTTGATCGGGCGCAGGCCGATGAGCTGTCCGAGCATCTTCCAGGTGACGTCCGCCCAGCCGAGCAGGCCGGCGTGCGCGTCGACCGCGATGACGTCGACGAGGCCGTCGGACAGCTCCGCGTCGGGCGCGAGGACCAGCATCTTCATCTCGCCCGCGTTCGCGAACATGACCGAGCGGGCCTCGACGCGGGTGATCTCGTCCGCGGGCGAGTGCGGGGCTTCAGCGCGAGCACCCCCGGCCTCGTCCAGGGTCGTGCCCGCCAGCTGATCGCTGACGCCGAGCGGGTCGGGGGTGGGGGCCACGGGCGAGCGCAGGGTCAAGCGTGCCTTCATGCGCGGGGCGCCCATCGCGCCCAGGCCCGCCCACACGTAGGCGATCCACCCGATGCGCTTCTTCAGCTCAGGGTCGGTGTCGGCCATCGTCTCGCCGTCGTAGCCCATGCCTGCCACGACGAGGCAGGCATACTCGTCCGCTCGCGGCTCGATCGACGAGGCCGGGGTAGCCCCGTCCTGAAGAGTCGCCTCGGGGTGTAGCGCGGCGCGCGCGGCGAGGCGCAGGCCGCCCTCGGCTGGCTGATCCGTCTTCTGTGTGGCGTCTTCGACGCGCACCCACGCGAGGTCGACGGCGCGGTGGTTGCGGTCGAGCGCGATGGCGAGGGCCGCTTCGGGATCCTCGGGGATGGACAGGTTGCCGGCCAGGACGTTGCCGGTGCCCACGGGGATGATGCCCATGCGCACGCCGGATCCGGCCATGCCGGCGGCGACGGCGCGCACGGTTCCGTCTCCGCCCGCGGCGATGACGACGGAGGCCCCTTCCTCGAGGGCGAGAACGGCCTGCCCGGTGCCCGGGTCCTCGCGCGTGGTCTCGCGCCAGTGCACGTGGTCGATGCCCAGTTCCTTGGCCTTGCGGTTGAGGCGATCCTTGAAGGCCTGGGGGTCCTCGTGCTTGGAGGGGTTCATGATGATCCAGGGACGCGGCCGTCCTCGCGTCGGGTCGTCCACCGATGCGGGGACCTCGAGGGCGCGGCGGCGGCGATGCCGGCGGGTGAGGGCGGTTGCCAGACGCGCGACTCCGATCGCTCCGGCTCCGGCGGAGGCTGCGAGTGCCCAGTATATTCCGTCCATGTGCACAAGCCTAGCCTGCGGTCGGCCTGTGGATGAGGTGTTCAGTGGCTTTTCGTTGTACTCCGTGTCATAAGAGTCGTGCTGACGCGTGCTTGTCGTCGTGTTATCCACACGGTTATGCACCAAAGGTGGATAACTTTCAGGCTTTTGAGAACTCTCGCCGGTGTAGTTTGTGCATAACCCTGACCTGTTGTGTTGAATTCACAGTCGGGGTGGTAGGGGACACGGCGCGCCCACCTGGCATAGGATGGGACGCATGATTGATGTGCGTGCCCTGCGTGACAACCCCGAACCCGCCCGCGCCTCCCAGCGTGCCCGCGGAGCCGACCCCGGCCTCGTCGATGAGATCATCGAGGCCGACGCCGCCCGCCGCGAGGCCCTGCAGTCCTTCGAGACGCTGCGCGCCGCCCAAAAGGAGGTCTCCAAGTCCGTGGGACGCGCCTCCAAGGAGGAGCGGCCGGCGATCCTGGCCAAGGCCAAGGAGCTCGCCGAGCAGGTCAAGGCCGCCGAGGCCGCCGCGAACGCCGCCGACGCCGAGGCCGACCGCCTGGCCCGCCTCCTGCCCAACCTGATCGTCGACGGCGTGCCCGTCGGCGGCGAGGACGACTTCGTGGTCCTACGCCACGAGGGCCCCGCCCCCCGCGACTTCGCGGCCGAGGGCTTCGAGCCCCAGGACCACCTCGCGCTCGGCGAGGGCCTGGACGCGATCGACACTAAGCGCGGCGCGAAGGTGTCCGGCGCGCGCTTCTACTACCTCAAGGGCATCGGCGCCCGCCTCGAGCTGGCCATCATGACGATGGCCATGGACCAGGCGCTCGCCAACGGCTTCGTGCCGATGATGACCCCGACCCTGGTCACCCCGCAGATCATGGGCGGCACCGGCTTCCTCAACGAGCACTCCGACGAAATCTACTACCTGCCCGCCGACGACCTGTACCTGACGGGCACGTCCGAGGTGGCCCTCGCCGGCTACCACGCCGACGAGATCCTCGACCTGAGCGCCGGCCCTAAGCGCTACATGGGCTGGTCCACCTGCTACCGCCGCGAGGCCGGCTCCGCGGGCAAGGACACGCGCGGCATCATCCGCGTCCACCAGTTCAACAAGGCCGAGATGTTCAGCTACTGCCGCCCCGAGGACGCTGCGGAGGAGCACCAGCGCTTCCTCGCCTGGGAAGAGGAGATGCTCGCCAAGGTCGAGCTGCCCTACCGCGTCATCGACACGGCCGCCGGCGACCTGGGCACCTCCGCCGCCCGCAAGTTCGACTGCGAGGCGTGGCTTCCCACTCAGGAGCGCTACATGGAGGTCACCTCGACTTCTAACTGCACGACGTTCCAGGCGCGCCGCCTCGGCATTCGCGAGCGTCGCGAGGGCGGCATGACCGCGGTCGCCACGCTCAACGGCACGCTGGCCACGACCCGCTGGATCGTCGCCTTCCTCGAGAATCATCAGCAGGCGGACGGCTCGATCTACGTGCCCGAGGCGCTGCGCCCCTACCTGGGCGGACTCGAGGTCCTGACCCCGGTCGCTCGATGAGCCAAGAGCGCTTCCTGACGGTCCCCTCCACCGGGGAGGCGGCCCGCCCCTTCGAGGAGCTCCTCGACGAGGCCTCGGCCGCCCTGCCCGCCGACTTTCCGACGTCGGCGGGCCAGGTCCTGGTTGCGCTCGACATCGACGGCACGATCCTCACCCCCGCGGGGGCGACGCCGCGCGTCCTGGAGGGGATCCACGGCCTCGCCGACGCGGGCGCCCACGTGCTCATCGCGTCAGGTCGCGCGCTCGAGGGCGTGATTCCCGTTCTCGATGCCCTGGAGTTCACGGACGGGTGGGCGCTGTGTAACAACGGCGCGACCCTCGTGCGCGTGAGCGGCGGGACGTGCGAGATCGTCGAGGAGCACACCTTCGTGCCCGGCCCGATCCTAGAGGAGATCGCCTCGGCCGTGCCCGGCTCGGTGTTCGCGTCGATGCCGCACCCCGATATTCTGCTGTCCGCTCCCTTCCCGAACAACGAGATCGAGGGCAGCGATCACCGCATCGTGTCGATGGAGGAGCTGGCCTCCACGCCCACTCCGAAGATCGTCGTGCGCGCCGCCGACATGGATCGCGAGGAGTTCGATCGGATCCTGGCCTCCCTGGACGTGTCGCGCACCCACGAGGTGTTCGTCGGCTGGACGTCCTGGGCGGACATTGAGCCGCTCGGCGTGACCAAGGCAACCGGGCTGGAGTCGCTGCGGGCGCGAGTGGGGGTTCCCGCGGCCGGGACCGTCGCCGTGGGGGACGGCACGAACGACATCGCGATGATCGAGTGGGCGGCCTTCGGCGTCGCCATGGGGGGCGCCTCCGAGGAAGTGCGCGCCCACGCCGATCACGTGACGGCCGCCGTCGAAAACGACGGCGCCGCCGCCGTCATGCACGCTCTTCTGCGCCGCTGCGGGGTTGCCGGCCGCTGAGCCAGTCGCCCATCATCGCGAAGGCGCGGTCAAGGTCTCCGATCTGGCAGTGCTGCGCCATGTCCGGGTCCTGCGCGCGACGGAACGCGCGTACCTCCAGGGACTCCGCACTGCGCAACGCTCGGCGCACATCGCCCAGGCGCTCGAAGGGCACGTACTGGTCGGCGTCCCCGGCCAGGACCAGGCACGGCTGGGTGATGCGCCCCTCGAAAGGTTCCATCGTGTACTCGCCGAACGCGTGCAATACCTGGCTGGGCCGGTGCAGTCCCGTGAGGTGCCGCGCCTGCTGGAGCTTCCACGCCAGATCCGCGCTGAGTCGTGAGGCCATCCCCAGCGCGGTGTCGATGAGCCACTCGGGCCTCGGGTTCCCGATGACTGCGTCCGCGATGGGGCGCAGGGGACGAGGCAGTGGCAGCGTCAGGCCGTCCAGGAGCCGATACATCATGTCGAAGGCGATCACGTGGCTGATGCGCGGGCAGTGGGCGGCCGCACGCATCACCAGGTAACCGCCGAAGGACACGCCGAGGGCGGCCGCGCTGGTCACCCCGAAGTAATCCAAGACCGCCTCCGTCGGGTGCTCCCACTCGGGCTCGAGGGGCATGCCCGTCAGCACCGTGTGCCCCTGGCCGGGCCCGTCGAAGGCGATGATGTCGAAGGGGCGGGCCGGGAAGTGGGACGCGAAGTCGATGATCTCCTCGGCGTACCCGTCGAAGCCGTTCATCATGATGACCGTGCGCGGGGTGCCCTCGGGGGCTTGCACGCGGTCCGCCGGGTCCGCTTCCCAACGCATCGCGGTGAGCTCCCTGCCGCGATAGGGCACCGCGTGACGGGTGAGCGCGAGGCCTCGGTGGGCCTCGTCGAAGGCGGCTGACATGGCGCCGATGAAGCGCCCCTTGCGCGGGTCGCCGGCGCCCAGGTAGAAGGCCGCGAGCTCGTAGAGGCGCCACGCGGCATCCGCATCCCCTTGCGACTCGAAGCGATCGGCGAGGTGCTGGGCCAACGCCGTGATCTTCTTTGTTGTGCGCAGGTGGGGGAGCGTGGTGGCTGCGACCTTGTCCATTCCGGGGCGATCAAGGATCGGTGCGAAGGTCCGGTTGAGCTGCAGGTCGAATTGGCGATTGCCGGTGTACTCGGTGAACATAACTCGACGCTATCGCCTTCACAGCTAGGGCGGACCGTACAATAACAAACGGTGTGTTGGATACTGGACGACGCGAACGCTATGCGTAGGATAAGCCCATTAATAAAGGAAAACTGATCGGAGAGACATGTTCCTGCGGAGTGCGGATAAGCACGGGCGCGAGGCCGAGCACAACCTGGATCTGCGCATCCGGAAGACGCGTCGGGCGATCCGCTCGGGCCTCATCAAGGCGTGCCAGGCAAAGCCCTACGCGCATGTGAGCGTCACCGACATCTGCTCCGCCTCGATGGTGTCGCGCACGACCTTCTACGACCACTACACCGACAAGGACGCCCTCCTGGCCGAGGTCGTGTCCTTCCTCCTCGAAGAGATCGCCCCTGCCCTCGAGGGCCTGTGGTTCGGCGAGGGACGCGACGCCCGCGCCATCGCCCGCCACCTTGCCGACGTGTACGCGCGCAATGGGCAGGCCCTGACAACCCTGCTGGCGATCCGCGTGGGAGGTGACGGCGACCTGCATGAGCAGCTGTATCGCACGTGCTGTTCGGTATTTACCGATTGGGCCCGTGGTCGCGTGGACGACGAGGTGCTTCCACTGGCCGCGGACGTCTACGCGTCCGTCGTCCTCACCTTCATCCGTCGCAGCGCCACGAAGCCGCTGACGGACAAGGAGCTGGCAGCGATCGACCGCGCGCGTGAGCTCTTCATCGCGGGCTTCGGCGCGGCTCCGGTGGGGCAGTGAGCGCCGTTGCCGCCCAGGCGATGTGCGTGAGTGGGGTGAGACGACGCCCCGACGTCACGCCGACGGAGTCGACAGGAGTTCCGGGGAAGGCTCCCAGCAGAAGGTGACGGTGCCGTGTGCTCCCGGAGCACTGGCCGGCATCACGTCGAGGAGGGTGGCCCTGCCCGCGTGCGGCAGCTCCAGTGTTTCTCCGACGGTGACATCGACGGCGTTCACGTAGCCGTCTGGGTACTCCGTCGCGTCGTAGCCTCCGACGACGGTTGCGGTCATGACGCCGTCTACGATGCGAAACCCGGTCCACACGTAGGAAGGCTCCGGCTTATCCGGGTGCGGCCGGAAAACTGCGACTTCGTCGACCGATACTACTTCTCCTGCGCATGGCGCCATGGTTCTATCCTTCGTGGGCGTGAGTGTGGGTGCGGGTGTGGGAAGAGGGGATGCCGTTCCCGTGGCGGTGGGCGTTGGCGAGGCCGTGGTAGGGCTGGCCGTTGGAGTCGGGGTAGGAACAACCGGGGTGCAGCTGGCAAGGGCGAATGCCGCTACGACGGGCAGATAATGCTTCATGATGTTCGGCCAATTGTGGTGGCGCCAAAGTACCGTTCGTAATCCTCCCACGACATTGTAAAGGTGGCGGGTTGGCTTTCCCCCTGTGTTCCGGGATTCGTCCCATGCGGATTGCACAGGGTGATACCGTTCTCGTCGGAAGCGGTAACGGTATACGCGTGTGACTGGTAGAGCCTGATGTCAGCGGTCGTTCCGTTGCTCGTGGTCACGGTTACCGTCGCCATTCGCTGGTTGTCGTACTGTTCGAGGCTCGTGGCTGATTCAGCGATGATGGGGAGGTGCTGGCTACTCGCCGCTTGGATGCGGGCGCGCTCGCTGGGCGTGTAATCAGGTGATCCTTCATCGGAACGAAGGGTGTATCCGGTGTGCTGTGTCAGCGTGTGGAGAGCCTTTTCGCTCCAGCCTCCGGACATGCCGTAATGCGGTTGTCCTGAGTCGTTCGCACCTCCGCCATGAGCTTGCCCATAGGCTGCTTCCATGAGCGAATAGACCGTGACTTGGCCGTTCTGCGTGACGCCATTGAGGTAGTAGTCGTGGACGAGGATCCGTTGTGTGCCAGAGCGGGTTGGATCGGCGGGATCGTTAAAGATAGTGACGTAGTAGCCGTCAATGTGTGTTTTAGACGCATCGTAGTGGGGTTCGATCAGTGACGCGAGGAGTTCCTGTCCCTCGGGTGATTGAGCAAGTCCCATCAGTGAAGAGAGGTAGTAGCAATCACCGATATTGCCTTGCTTCATTCCTGAGAAGTCGAAGGAACCGTTGAGTAGGTCGTTAAGATCGGCATTGATCTGGTCAATCTGCGTGTCAGTGAAATGCGCGCGCTGACCGGTCTCGGTTGGATTTCCGGACTGATCGACAGTGATGGGTTCATCGTGGAACGTCTGAGCGAGTTCCTGGCCGTGCTGCTCGGTCGCCTGTTTGACCTCGATAATCTTAGCGTAGGCGGCGAAGGCGAGGGCAGCTGCCTGCACGCACAGCTCCTGGTAGACGAGGGGCCGGAGTGCGGCAGGGGTCTTGGCAAACTCTTGGTCAAGTTTCTCGGCGTGGTAGCGGAGCTGTTCGATATAGCGCTGCCCTGAGTCTACTGTCCAGCCTTGCTTCTCGAGGACGGAAGCGCCGTCGATGATGCCCTCTCCCAGGTTCAGATACCTGTGATAGGTGCGCTTAGATGACCTATGAAAGCTGGCCCTCGCGAATCCGACCCATGAGGAGAGTGCGTCATCAACGGCGTAAATATCGTCGGCGGCTGAAGCGATCTGCTGTCCTACCTGCTTCCAGGCAGCCGCCGCAGCAAAAATCGCTCCTGACTGACCGGGCACATCGTTGATCCACGACACAAAGTTAGTCATTGGGGGTCCTTGCTGTCACAGGGGGATCGCGATGTCGCGTGTAAACGCCGACGCCCAGGCGGCGTCCTGATCGACGCTGTGTCGACTCGTGTCATTGAGTGCTTCTGAGGTCATGGCGTGCCATTGCCGGATGCGTTCGCGTCGAACATCCACGCCTCGCACAAATCGGGCATTCCCAGCGCTCATGGCTAGGCCTCCGAGTGCGCTGGGGCTGGGAGACGGTGGCACTTGGATGCCGTCGGTGGCCTCGCCGATTGCGTCCAGGACGTTCGCAGCCTTCGTGATGTCGTCAGGGTTGATCTGAAGGTCCGTGGACATAATCTCCCTATCATCGCGTGCCGTTGTCGCTGTGTTCGGGAAGGCTATCACGCGGTGCGAATCGCTTTCAAGCTCAGGTTGGAGCCTCGGCGATAGCAGGGGGTCCGCACGCGTACTGCTGGACGTGCTGTTCGGTATTTACCGATTGGGCGCGCGGACGCGTCGACGACGAGGTGCTCCCCCTGGCCTCGGACGTCTACGCCTCCGTCGTCCTGACCTTCATCCGTCGCAGCGCCGCCAAGGCGCTGAGTGAGAAGGAACTGGCCGCCATCGACCGCGCCCGCGAGCTCGTCATCGCAGGCTTCGGCGCTCAGTATCTCAGCGGTAGATCTGAGACCTGTGATCGATGGTGATGGCGAGGATCAATAGCTCGTCATCTTCGATAGAAGCAATAATCCGATAGTTGCCGACACGGTATCGCCAGAAGCCAGCGAGGTTGCCGGTCAGTTCCTTCCCTTGCGAGTGGGGATCCTCGCCACTCGCGATTTCGCGGAGATAGTCGATGATGCGTCTTGCGGTCGGCTTATCGAGCTTGCTGAGCTGTTTCAGTGCGCGCGGCGACAGCTCAGCCCTCCAGGCCAAGGGTCGTCACCGCCTCGTCGAGGCTCACTGATGTGGCTCGGCCGCTGCGAATGTCCTCGAGTTCCGCCTGTAGTGAGTAGGCCAGCTCGATCTCTTCGAGCGCTGACTCGATGGCGCGATTCATGTAGAACGACTTCGTTCGTCCCGTCCGCTCAGCGAGGGCTGTGAGGCGGGCGTCGATCTCGGGATCGAGCTTGACGGAGCGTGCAACCCGTGCCGTAGACATGTGTCCTCCTCAAATAGTGACTACGCGTAGTCTATCTCTCTTTGGAAATAGTTGGAAGAGTATGTGATGCTCGATGAGTCGGGAATGACATGGTCGTCAAAATGCTATCAACGCCTGATAATCTGGGATCAAGAGACGAATAGCGAACAGAGTGTCCGATAAAGGGCGAAAGGTCGCTATCCTAGCGTGCGCGAAAGTGTTACCGTTAGCGCATTCCAGGCCCCGGCCTCGTCAATGAAGACCCTAGGAGCACCCATGAGCACCGACCCCCGCGTCGCCATCGCCGCCGCCGACACCGCGCTCGGCATCGAGTTTGGCTCGACCCGCATCAAGGCCGTCCTCATCGGACCCGACCACCAGGTGCTCGCCACCGGCGGCCACGGGTGGGAGAACCACCTGGAGGGCGGCCTGTGGTCCTATCGCCTCGACGAGGTCGTCGCCGGCCTGCAAAGCGCCTACGCCTCCCTGGTCGCTGACGTGCGCGAGCGCTACGACGTCACCCCCACGTCCTACGGCTTGATCGGCATCTCCGCGATGATGCACGGCTACCTCGCCTTCGACGCGGACGACAACCTGCTCGCGCCCTTCCGCACGTGGCGCAACACCAACACGGGTCGCGCCGCGGACGAGCTCACCCGCCTCTTCGGCTTCAACATCCCCCTGCGCTGGTCGATCGCGCACCTGCACCAGGCGGTCCTCGACTCCGAGGAGCACGCGCCGCGCGTTGCTCGCCTGACGACGCTGGCCGGGTGGGTCCATCATCAGCTGACGGGCCGCCACGTCCTGGGCGTCGGCGACGCCTCGGGCATGTTCCCGATTGACTCGACTACGGGAACCTACGTCGAGTCCTACCTTGATCAGTACGAGGCCATGGTCGAGGGCCTGGTCCCGTGGCGTCTGCGCGACATCCTCCCGACTGTGCTGAGCGCCGGCGAGGACGCAGGCATACTGACCCCCGAGGGCGCGGCCCTCATTGACCCGACCGGAACGCTGCGGCCCGGCATCGCGCTGTGCCCGCCGGAGGGCGACGCGGGCACCGGCATGATCGCGACCAACGCGATCGCCCAGCGTACCGGCAACATCTCGTGCGGTACCTCCGTCTTCCTGATGGCTGTCCTCGAGCGCTCCCTCGCGCAGCTGCACACCGAGATCGACATGGTGACGACGCCCGACGGCTCGCCTGTCGCCATGGTTCACTCGAACAACGGCGCGTCCGAGATTGACGCGTGGGTGGGCTGGTTCGCGGACTTCGCGCGCCTCGTCGGCGCCGACGTGAGCGTCCCCGCGATCTACGACGCGCTCTACAACCACGCGCTGACCGGCGAGGTCGACGCGGGCGGCGTCATGGCCTACAACACGCTGTCCGCCGAGCCGCTCGTTGGCCAGGAGGCCGCGCAGCCGGTCTTCACGCACACCGCCGAGGCGCGCGCGAGCCTCGCCAACGCCGTACGCGCCCAGCTCATGAGCATCTTCGCGGCCGTGCGCATCGGCGTCGACATCCTGCGCGAGGAGGGGGTGCGCCTCGACTCGCTCTTCGCCCACGGCGGCCTGTTCAAGACCCCGGGTGTCGCCCAGCAGATCCTCGCCGACTCGCTGAACATCCCAGTCTCAGTTGGTGACACCGCGGGCGAGGGTGGCGCGTGGGGCATCGCGGTCCTCGCGCGCTACCGCGGTATCCTCGCGGGGGGCGAGGCTGGCCTCGCGCTGCCGGAGTACCTCTCTGAGCGCGTCTTCGCGGGCGCCTCGGTGGCGACCCTCGAGCCCACCGCCGAGGGCGTGGCCGGGTACGAGCGTTTCCTCGACGCCTACCGCGCGTCCCTGCCCGGCGTGGAGGTCATCGCCCGGGGCTGCTGACGAGGCCCGCGGCCGCTGACGGTACCCGCCGCCTCCGCGGATGCTTACCCCAAAATGTCGCATGCAATTCCACGCGAGCTATTTCAAACATTGAAATCAGATCGTTGAAATTCCAGGCAATTCTAGATACCTAATAAAAAGTAGGGGAGCCAAATTGCATGCGACTTTGGGGGAGGGCGGGACGGAGTGTGGGGAGGGTGGGACGGAGTGTGGGGAGGGTGGGGTGAGGGGACCGGCTCGCCCAGCCCCGGCCTCGTCGGCGAAACCCGCTACGATTACTCCCATGGGTAAAGCTAGCCGCCGTAAGAAGGTCACCGATCCCGCCAAGCTCAAGGCGTATCGCCCGCCGATCCCCTTCGTCGCGCGCCCCTACGAGGGCCTGCCGAAGGAGATCGAGCTGGTCGCTATGCGCGAGCTCATCCCGGCGGCGACGCTGACCGCACGCACCGACGCCGACCACGGCGCCGTCGAATTCGACTTCGTCACCCTCCTGCCCGAGGGGCACCCCGCGATGGTGCGCCCCGACGGCCGCATCCTCGTCGCGCTGCAGACCCGCTCGAACTCTGCGGATCTGAGCCACGACGCGGGCGCCGCGCTGCTCGCGGCGATCGCCGCGAAGGAGGCGGGCGACGAGGGCGTCATCTCGATCGACGTGCGCGAGCCGTCCGAGCGTCTCCAGGACATCCTCGACCTCGACAGCTTCACGGACATGAAGCTCGAGGAGGACTTCTCCTTCTGGTTCGACCCCGCCGAGGAGATCGACGACCAGACGCGCCGCGCGCTCGAGCAGAACCGCGACGAGATCATCCCGACCGAGCCTGTGCCCGGCGTCCCCGGCGCGTACTGGTGCGAGATGAACCGTAACTTCGTGCGTTTCCTGACGGACAACGACGAGGCCAAGCTCTTCGACGCGCTGGCCCGCCTGGCCGCGCGCGGCGAGGCTAACGTCGGTGAGGGCTCGCGCTACGTGGGCTCCTTCCGCGCGTGCGGCCTCATCGTCCCGGTCTTCGAGCTGCCCGAGCGCGCCAGCGCGGCCGACGTCGCGCCCGGCACGCAGGCCCTCGCCGAGGCCCTCGCCGAGGCCCTGAAGGTCACCGAGCGTCTGGATGATAAGGAGCGCCGCGCGCGCCAGGGCCTCGTGTCCCGCGCCGTGACGATCCGCTGACGAGTTTTTACCTACCGTTTAGGCAGACTTGTCGCTCACATTACGGGCGGCGGGGCGCGAGAGTGCCCACGCCGCCCGTAGACTGTTAGTCGTGAACTATCCAAGCGGATCGCGAGGATCCCACCCGCAGCGCGTCGCCGCCGTCATCGCTGCACACAATGTCGGCCGCGCCGTCGCCGCCACCGTGCGCGCGTGCCGCGCTATACCCGGCGTTGACCTTCTCATTGTCGTCGACGATGGCTCCACCGACGACACCGGGCGGGCCGCCAGAGCCGCGGGCGCCGTCGTCGTGCGCCACTCCGTCGAGCGTGGGCGCGCCTCGGCCATCGAGACCGGCGTGAAGGTGGCCGCCATGCGCGACCGCCCCGACGGGCCGCCCCGCCACATCCTTCTCCTCTCGCCCGACCTGGGCGACTCCGCCGTCGAGGCCACCGCCCTGGTCGAGGCCGTCTTCGCCCGACAGGTCGACATGGCGATCGCCGTCCCGGCCACCGGCCGCGAGTACTCGGGCTACGGCCCCGCCGTGGTGCGCCGCCTCATCCGCCGCAAGACCGGCTGGTACTGCCACTACCCCCTGAGCTACCAGCGGTGCCTGACGCGCGAGGCCATCGACGCGGCCATGCCCTTCGCGGGACGCTACGCGCTCGAGGCCGCGATGACGATCAGCGTCCTGCGCGCAGGATTGTCCGTCATGGAGGTCCCCTGCAACTTCACGCACTCGGGCGCGGACCGATCGCTGGGCTCCCTGAATCGCCCGGCGCGCATGTTCGACGCGG
The DNA here is from genome assembly GCF_030644365.1 of Schaalia sp. HMT-172. Taxonomy (NCBI): domain Bacteria; kingdom Bacillati; phylum Actinomycetota; class Actinomycetes; order Actinomycetales; family Actinomycetaceae; genus Schaalia; species Schaalia sp. HMT-172. Next base: position 2,393,820 of record NZ_CP130058.1, on the reverse strand, counting down.
TGCGAGCCACCGTCAGCCAGGTCTTCCACTCTGACGCTCGATCGAAGCGCCGAGCCGACCACGAGCAGGGGATCGGCGTGCCCTACCCGGCCCCGGCCTCGTCGCGCGATGAGGCGGACGCGGCCGACTCTCCCGGAGGGCGCCGGACGGAGATGGTCGGGTGAAGCGCCCGGATCGATTAGCCGTAGGGCGCGTCGTTGCGACCTGGTGGCTGCCCACCGTCATTGCGTGCGCCGTAGGAGCGCTCTACGTCGTCTATTCTGTGGCCCAGTGGCGCGCGCTCGTCGTGCCCTCCTGGGACCTGGGGATCTTCGCCGAGGCCGTCCAAGCGTACTCGCGCTTCGAGGCGCCCATCGTCCCCATCAAGGGGCCGGGCTACAACCTGCTGGGCGATCATTTCCATCCGATCCTGGCGCTGCTGGGGCCGGTGTATCGGCTCTTCCCCTCGGCGCTCACGCTTCTCGTCGTCCAGGACGTGTTGATCGCCGCGTCGGTCGTGCCGGTCGCGCGCTTGGCGCAGCGCCTCCTCGGTCGAGGTGGCGCGCTCCTCGTCGGGCTCGTCTACGGGCTGGGCTGGGGGCTGCAGGGCGCAGTCGGTGCGCAGTTTCACGAGGTCTGCGTGGCGGTTCCGCTGTTGGCGCTCGGGGGCGTCGCCTTCGTGGAGCGGCGGTGGGGCGCATGCATGGCGTGGCTGGCTCCGCTGGTCCTCGTCAAGGAGGACTTGGGTCTCACGGTTTTCATGGCTGGCCTGGCGATCACGTGGCGTAGGCGCGGCGAGGGTCGGCCCGCGGTCCTGCGGGGCCTGGCATACGCGCTGTTCGGTATCGTCGCGTTTGTGGTGACGGTGAAGCTGTTGCTGCCCGCCATGAATCCCGCGGGCACGTGGGCCTACTCCCTCGACGGGTCCGCGACCGGGGCGGGCACGCCGATGGGCGGTTCGACCACCGCGCACGAGGTCCCCTCCCTGTGGGACATCCTGACGACCCCCCCTGTCAAGCTTGCGACGCTCCTCGTTCTTCTCGCGGGGGCCGGCTTCGTCGGCGCGAGCTCGCCCTGGTTCGCGCTCGTCCTGCCGACGCTCGCCTGGCGATTCGCGGGCTCCGTCGATACCTACTACGTGTGGGACTCGTGGCACTACAACGCCGTGCTGGTTCCCATCGCCGCCTGTTCCCTGCTTGACGTGATCAACCGGTGGCTCGCGCCGGAGCGCGCCTCTCGTTCGGCGTCCGCCTCGGCGCTGGCGGAGGCTGTGGGAGAGGATGCGCTCAACGATCTGCGCACCGATCACGTTGCCACGGCCTCGGCGACGCGACGCCGGCGCGCGGCCGCGTGGGCGGTGGCCTGCGTGCCCGCGCTGTCTCTGGCGATCACGGCCTCGGCGCTGCCCCTGTGGCAGTTGCCCACTCTCACGGAGGACCCGCGCATGGCGGCCGCCCAAGGCGCGCTCGACGCCGTCCCCGAGGGGGCGAGCGTCGAAACCGACACGACGCTGCTGGCCCGGCTGGTGCCCGGGCGCGAGGTCTACTGGGTGGGGACGAGCGGCACCATGGATACCCCTCCGGAGTATGTCGTCATCGATGTGCGCTCCTACGCGTGGGGCGGCCAGCAGGTCGACGCCGAGTCGTGGGCGTCCGCCGCGCACCCCGGCCACTCTTACGAGACCGTCTACGCCAAACAGGGCTTCCGCGTCGCCCGCCGCACCTCGTAATGCGGCAGGTGCCGCGCAGCGGTGAAGCTCGGCGTAAGCCATGCGGATCGACAGAACTACACGTGTGTGGAGCTCATGGATGTCTCCGGGGCCTCGTCCAGTTTGTTTCGACTCAGTTGCTTAGACCCACGATCCTCCTCATTTCCCCGGGTTAATCAAGATCATCCATTGCTCGGTCAGCAACATGCCAATTGCCGTTGCGATCTTTGCTGAAGTCTCTTTGGATCCAGCACTTGCAAGATGTTCAGAATGTAGGACTGGCAACGTCTGTAGAGATGCTGGTTATCTTGGCCATCCTGTTCCTCGCTGGCCCGGTTGAGCCAGTCGCGTACGGCGAGTTCCTGGTCGCCCTTTGTCGGCGGTGAATCGGACATGTGGATGCTCCTCGATGAACGCAGGTAGACGCTTCGTTCAACGGTTGAACGCTGAGTGGAAAGACGCTGATGTGGCACAAGCTCAGCGCATGAATGAAACGTGTGTACTAGCCGACAATCGTGTTCGGATTTGCTGGTCAAGGTGCTGTGTGTGGCTGGGACTAGAGAGTGGGCCTGTGCGCATCGTCGAGGGTGCGCGGTATGAACTGTTGACAGTGAGGGGCACGGGGTGAGGCCGCGCCCGCATTGCAGGTGGCGAGCACCGATGGGGTAGGGGCCGAAAGTGCCACGCAGCCGGACGCCCGGCCACGCGGCACTGATGCCGCGCGTGCGGCTACTTCGCCGTGCGCAGTCGCAGCGAGTTGAGGACCACGAACACGGACGAGCAGGCCATCGCGGCGCTGGCCAGCATGGGGGAGAGCAGCCCCGCGATCGCCAGCGGCACCATCAACACGTTGTAGAAGAACGCCCAGAACAGGTTTTCCTTGATGATGCGCAGGGTGCGGCGCGAGACGCGGATCGCGGTCGCCGCCGAGGTCAGAGACGAGTTCATGAGCGTCATGTCCGCGACCTCGATCGCCACGTCCGTGCCCGAGCCCATCGCGATGCCCAGGCCCTTCGTGCTCGCCTGCGCGAGGGCGGCCGCGTCGTTCACGCCGTCGCCCACCATCGCGACCGTGCGGCCCTCGGCCTGAAGGGAGGCGACCGTGTCGCGCTTGCCGTCGGGCAGGACGCCCGCGATGACGCGGTTGATTCCGACCTGATCCGCGACGTGTCGGGCCGCAGCCTCGTTGTCGCCTGTCAGGAGGATCGGCTCGATGCCGAGCTCGCGCAGCTGAGCAATCGCATCAGCCGACGACTCCTTGACCGTGTCGCGCACGACGAGAGCGGCGATCGCGCTGCCCTCGACGCGCTCGGGAATCACCAGGGACGAGGCCGTGGCCCCCTCGCTCTCGCCCGCGCCCGGGGTGGTGCCGGGCTGGGTGGGGGTACCGGTATCCCCGGTCGCGCTGTCGCCAGCCGCGGGTGCGCCATCGGCGGTCGTGGCCTCAGAACGGGAGGTGACTGTGCCGGAGTAGCCGGCAGCATTCACGACGGCCTCGAGTTCCTCGTCGGTGTGCGGGGTGGTGAGCGTGATGCGCGCGGATTCCGTGGCCAGGTTGACCTCGGCTTTGACGCCGTCGAGTTTGCCGAGCTTGCGTTCGACGCGGCGCACACAGGACGCGCAGGTCATGCCGCCCACGCTCATGGTGAGCGTCGCGAGGGGCAGATCCGCGTTGGGGCCGGGGAGCGTGACGGGCGCATGCGCCTCGGGCGAGGCAGCGACGGCCGGGGACGAGGTTGCCGAGGCGCCCAGGCCCGGAGCGAGCGCCGCGACGACGGCGGAGGCGCCCGAGGCCTCGGCCCCGCGGACGGCGTCGAGGAGAGAAGCGGGCACGTCGATGCCCAGGGATGCGAGCCACGACGGGCGGCCGACTAGCACGCCGCCCTGGGCGGTGATGCCGACGACGCCGAGTCCGGGCTGGTTCGCGAACGCGGTCACCGGGACGAGAGAGACACCTCGGGAGGATGCGCCCGACGTGATCGCGCGGGCGACGGGGTGTTCGGAGAGGGATTCGACGGAGGCGGCCAGGGACAGGGCCGAGGCCTCGTCCACCTCAGGGGAGCCGCCCGCGTCGGGAGCGACCGCGACGGACTCGAGGGACATGACGCCCGTGGTGACGGTGCCCGTCTTGTCCAGGAGCATGGTGTCGATTGAGCGCGTCTGTTCGAGGATTTCCGCGTTCTTGATGAGGATGCCGAGCTGCGAGGCGCGCCCCGACCCGACGAGGATCGCGGTGGGTGTGGCCAGGCCGAGTGCGCACGGGCACGCGACGACCAGAACGGCGACGGCCGCCGTGAACGCGGCCTGTACGCCGCCGCCCGCGAGCAGCCACCCCGCGAGGGTCAGCAGGGAAACGACGATGACGATCGGCACGAACACGCCGGAGATCTGGTCCGCGAGGCGCTGGACGGGGGCCTTGCCGGCCTGGGCCTCGGCGACCATGCGCCCGATCTGCGCGAGCGTCGTGTCGGATCCGACGCGGGTGGCGCGCACCAGCAGGGAGCCCCACGTGTTGACGGTCGCGCCCGTCACGGCGTCGCCGGGGGCGGCGTCCACGGGCACGGATTCGCCCGTGAGGAGCGAGGTGTCCAGGGCGGAGGAGCCCTCGACGATGATGCCGTCGGTCGCCACCTTCTCGCCCGGGCGCACCGCAAAGAGGTCCCCGACCTGCAGGGACGAGGCGGGCACGACCTGTTCGCTGCGCTCGCCGGTCGCGGGGTCGACGGTCACGAGCGTCGCCTCCTTGGCGCCCATGCGCAGCAGCGACCGCAGCGCGTCGCCCGCGCGGTAGCGTGCGCGTGCCTCCAGGTAGCGGCCCGTCAGCAGGAACACGACGATCATGCATGCGCCCTCGAAGTAGATCTCCGCGTGGCCGGCGTGCGCCGCGCGCGGGATCAGGCTCATCTGCATGCGCATCCCGAGCATTCCGGCGCCGCCCCACAGGAGGGCCCACCAGCTCCACAGCGTGGAGGAGATGACGCCGAGGGAGACGAGCGTGTCCATCGTCGTCGACCCGTGGCGCCCGGCCGCGAAGGCCGCCCGGTGGAAGGGCCACGCCCCCCACGTGACCACCGGGATCGAGGCTGCCGCGACGACCCACTGCCACCCCGTGAACTGCCACGCGGGAACCATCGACAGGAGCATCGCGAGGATGCCGAGGGGCGCGGAGATGATGAGGCGGCGGCGCAGGTCGGCGGCGTGGGTGCGGGTGCCCTCGCCCACCTGGGGGGTGGGGGCCGAGGCCTGGGATGCCCCGTGCGAAGAGGCGGTAGCTGTGTGGTCGTGCGTCATGGAATCAGTGGACATAGGTACCCTCCGGGGGTATGTATCGGGCGAAAGGAAACGAGGCCGGGGAAGGTGTCCCGGCCTCGTCGGTGAGGCGTGGAAGTCCTCAGAAGTCGCGCGAGATGCCGGTCAATGTGAAGCCGGCCTCGGACACCGCGTCGCTCAGCGCCGCGTCGTCCAGGGGGGTGTCGGTCAGGACGGTCACCTTGGAGGTGGCGCCCGAGTTGAGGATGACGTCGACGTTCTTGACGCCGGGGATCTCGCCCAGCTCTTCTTTGACGCTCATCACGCAGTGGCCGCAGGTCATGCCGTCGACGGACAGTTCGATGGTGCGATCGATCTCGGTGGTCATGGTTTCTCCTTGTTATTAGGACTTGATGAGGCGCGCGATAGCCGCGGCCGCCTCGTCGACTTTGGCCTGCGCGGCCTCGTCGGATTCGCGCGCCGCCGTGACGACGCAGTGGTTCATGTGGTCTTTGAGCAGGTTAACCGCGACGGAGTCGAGCGCGGACTGCACGGCCGAGACCTGCGTGAGGATGTCGATGCAGTAATCGCCCTGCGAGATCATGCGCTGCAGGCCGCGGACCTGGCCCTCGATGCGGCGCAGGCGCGCGAGGTGATTCTCGGTGTTGCCGTGGTAGCCGTGCTCGTTGCTCATGAGACTGAGTGTACCCCTAGGGGGTATGGGTGTCAAGGGGGTGTCGTCAACGAGCGATGTGGGGGTGGCGACACGCATCCCCCAATGCGGCGCGCCCAGTCCCGGCCCGCAGTTCACAATAACCCCCTGGGTAAACTCCACGACCTGGGCGGGGATACCCTCCTTGGCCAGGAGCATCTCACTCATCTCCACGGCCTGCTGGTAATGGGGGGATCATCATCTGGGCAAACATGATGTCCGCGTCGTTGTAATCGGCGGAGATCTCCCCGTCCGCCTCAGTCGTCGCCATCATGGTCTCGGTCGTCTCAGCGGTAGTCGTCGCAGTGCTGGCGGCCGAGGTGGTGGCGTCGGTGTTGCCTGACTCGGTGGCCTTACTGCAGGCGGCCAGCGCCAGGGTGGAGGCCACGGCGAGAGCGGAAAGAACATAGGGTGCGCTTCATGTGGAGCCTTTCAGGGTCATATGGGGGCAGTGGAGAGAAGTGGTGGATCAGTGGACGGCGGTGGATGCCGGAGTAGGCGTGGTGTGTTCCTCCTTCGGACTGGTGGGAGCCAGGCGGGCCGGGTCCAGATCAATCCGGCGCAGCAGCTGAGCGTTAAGCGCCACCACAATCGTCGACAGCGACATCAACACCGCAGCAGCGGCCGGGGGAAGCAGAATGCCGCTAGAGGCGAGCACGCCGGCGGCCAGGGGCACGGCCAAGATGTTGTAACCGGACGCCCAGATGAGGTTCTGGATCATCTTGCGGTAGCTGGCCTGCGAGAGCTCAATCATCGACAATATTGCCCGGGGATCGTCACTGGCCAGGACCACTCCGGCGGATTCCATCGCCACATCCGTGCCGGCCCCGATGGCGACACCGACCTCGGCGCGGGCCAGGGCCGGGGCGTCGTTGACACCGTCGCCGACCATGGCCACGCTCAGGCCACGCTCCTGTAACTGGGTGACCTTGGTGTCCTTGTCCTGGGGCAGGACCTCGGCGAAGATCTCATCAATCCCCAGGTCCTGGCCAACCGCATGGGCCACCTGCTGCGCGTCACCGGTGATCATCGCGACCTTCACCCCGCGGTCCTGCAGGGCTTTCACAGCGGCGCGGGATTCGGGGCGGATCTTGTCCTCGACGGCCACCGCACCGATAATCTGACCGTCGCGGACAATATGGAGCACACCGGCCCCACGCCCGGTCCAGGCGCTGGTGGTGTCGGTGAGCTCGGCCGGGGTGGTGAGGTTGAACTCGCGCAGCATGTTCGGCCCGCCCACGAGGATCTCAGCGCCATCGACAGTGGCCCGGACCCCCCGGCCGGAGGCGGCGCTGAAACCAGTTGCACGGATTTGCCGACGAGAGGCCTCGGGATGGGCGGCCGCGGCCGCCACGATGGCGCGGGCCACGGGGTGCTCGCTGTCGGCCTCCGCGGCGGCGGCCAGGGCCAGCAGCTCGCCCTCGGTGACGCCGACAGTTGCCGCGACACCGGTGACCGCGTGCGCGCCCTCGGTCAGGGTGCCGGTTTTATCGAAGAGCACCACGTCGATGGTGCGCATCCGCTCGAGCGCCATCCGGTCCTTGATGAGCACCCCGGATTTCGCGGCCCGCTCGGTGGAGATCGCAATGACCAGCGGAATCGCCAGGCCCAAGGCGTGCGGGCAGGCGATGACCAGCACCGTGACCGTGCGCACCACAGCATCGTCCGGGCTGCCGATGGCGGTCCACACCACCGCGGTGATCAGAGCAGAGATCAGCGCGAACCAGAACAACAACGCCGCCGCCCGATCCGCGAGGGCCTGGGCCCGGGAGGAGGACTCCTGTGCGTCGGCAACCATGCGTTGGATCCCGGCCAAGGCGGTGTCCCCGCCGGTAGCCTCCACCCGGACGCGGACGGTGTTGTCGGTGGCCACGGTACCGGCGACCACCCTGTCACCGGTGTCGCGGAAGACGGGACGGGATTCGCCGGTGATCATCCCCTCATCGAATTCGGCGGCTCCCTCGAGGATGGTTCCGTCGGCCGGCACCCGGGCACCGGCCCTCACCAGCACGACGTCGCCGACGACCAGCTCGGAGATGTCCACGGTGCGGGTGGTCCCATCGATGACTTTCTCGGCCTCATCCGGCAACAGGGCAGCCAGCGCGTCAAGCGCGGAGGACGCACCCCCGAGAGCGCGCATCTCCAGCCAGTGGCCCAGCAGCATGATGGTCACCAGCAGGGCCAGCTCCCACCAGAAGTCCAGGTCAAAACCGCCCAGCCCCAGAGTGGTGACCCAGGAGGCGACAAACGCCACGGTGATGGCCATGGCAATCAGGAGCATCATCCCGGGTTGGCGGGATTTCACTTCCTTCCATCCGCCCTTGAGGAAAGGCGTTCCGCCGTAGACGAAGATAATCGTGTCCAGTACCGGGGGAACCCAGGTGGATCCGGGGAATGCCGGGAGGGGGTAGCCGAGCAGGTGGGCGACCATGGGGCTGAAAATAACGACGGGAATGGACAGAATCAGTGACCACCAGAAGCGTTCCCGAAACATTGCGGTGCTGTGCCCGGCGTGTTCGCCGTGACCATGAACCTGGTGGTCTTCGTCCAGGACGGAGTGCGGGTGACCGTGGTGCATCGCCTGGCCGTGGGTGTCGGCATCTGCGTGATGTTCGTGGCTGGCATGATCCGGGTGGTGGGTGTGGTCTGTTTCCGGAGCGGGGTGATCGCCGTGGTGATCACCGGAATGGTGGGGAGTGCTCATGACGTTCCTTTCGCTCAACCCGGTCGGGGTCGAGATGATGGGTAAAAACGATCAGGATAAGATGGTGCAGATGATACCCCTAGGGGGTATGGGTGTCAAGGGGGTGTCGTCAACGAGCGCTGTGGCGGTGGCGACACGCATCCCCCAATGCGGCGCACCCAGCCCCGGCCCGCCGTAGGGTGGAGGGAGCACACAGGTAAGGAGGGGACATGAAGCGACGCCCGCGTCGGCGCTACCGCGCGATCCGCCGCGTCCCCCAGGCCTACCCCGGCTTCTACCTGCGCCTCAAAATCGCCCCCATTGTCCCCGCCCTTGCGGCCACGGTCGCCGTCGGTGCCCTCGCCGAAATCCCCGCGCTGCCCGAGGACGTTCGCGCCCGCGCACGTTCCCTCTCCGACGACATGGGCACCGCGATCAGCGAACAATCGCAGCGCATCTTCTTCGATAACCCCGGCCTCGATACGCTCCTCATCCGCTCCCTCTCACACGTCGCGCGGCGCACTGCGACCGTTGGTCGTGCCTGGGCGCGCGCGATCGTCGCCGTCGGCGCGGACAAGGACGGGCGCATGGCCCGCATGTTGCCCCTCATCCCCAGGCGCGGGTACGACGCCCTCATGACCGGCATGCTGACGATCGGCACCGCCGTGGGTGCCCTGCGCGGCGGCGCGGTCCACGTCGCTCTCCTGCGCGACTCCGATGCCGACCCGGCCTTCCAGGACCCGCTGCCCGGCCACCCCGAGGCGCAGATTCGCCGCGTCGACGCGCCCGCGGTCCTGTCCGATATGTGCGCCGACATCGACGAGCTCTACTGGTCGCGCACGATCGGCCCCGCCGTCAAGATCACCCGCGTCGGGGACGGCGAGGCGCGCCGCTGGCTCCTCTCCCTGGTCGGCACCGAGTCCATGACCTGGCGCTCCACGAACAACCCCGCCGACGTGGAGACCAACATTCGCCTCATGCTCGGCCTGGAGGCCTCGATGAGCGTCGGCGTCGTGCGCGCCCTGCACGCCGCCATGGAACGCGACGGAGTGCCCGCCGATCGGTGGGCGCGCGAGCCCGTCCTCATCTGCGGCCACTCCCAGGGCGGCATCGTCGCCGCCGCCCTCGCCTCGGTCCCTCCGCACGAGGCCGGGGTGAACGTCGCGGGCATCCTGTCCACGGGCGGCCCGAATCGCCGCATCCGCGTGCGCCCCGACGTCGTGACCGTGGCCGTCTACCACGACCAGGACGTCATGCCAAGCCTCGACGGCTCGCCCGACCGAGCCCCCGACCGGCGCGTCACCGTCGGGCGCAGCCTCGTGAGGCCTCGGATCCGCCCCCTCTACTACGCGCACTCCTCCTCGACCTACACGGAGACCGTGCGTCTCCTCGAGCGCAAGGTCCGCGTGACCCCGTGGGGCAGGCTGGCCTCGTCGATGGCGGCACTCCAGGATTTCCTGCCCACCCCGGGCGAGGCCACGCGCGTCATGCACTACGAGATTTGGCAGGACATCCTGACCCCCACCGCCGACGCCGCGTGGGACACGGTCGCCGCGCTTGAACGCGGGGGCTCCTACGAACCCGCCACCTACCCGATCGACTATGCGGTCACGGCCCCCCGCCTGCCCCGCGTTGCACGCCCCAAGCGCCGCCGCCCGTCGGTGTTCGGCGCCCTGTCGGCGCTCGTTCCCTTCAGAAAGGACAGGTCATGAACGACCCACACGCCCCCCTGCGCGAGGTGCGCCGATGGATGCGCGTCTCGACCCCCGTCAACAAGGCGGCCTCCTCGGGCCTGCGCGGCCGTCTCCCGCAGATCGCCGGGCCCCTCATGATCGGCGCGCTCGGCGTGGGTGCCCTGGGCGCGGGCATCGCGTGGCGCGCCCTGTCCTCCACGCGCGGCACCGGGCGCACGCAGCGCTTCGTGGACCTCGTGACAGCCGCGCTCGACGCGCGCTTCCCGGAGAGGACCACGGACGAGGCCTGTGTCAATGACGCCAGTTCCGGTCAACACCGCGTCGTCAACGTGGAGGTCGGCGAGGGATTCGGGCGACCCTGTCTCGTGTCCATCGACGTGGTCCTGCCCGCCCAGGATGCGCTGACCGACCCCGTGGCGGCGACGTTGGCGCTCGACGAGGTCACCCGCGCGACCTGGAATAACGACGAAATGGCGCCGGTCAGCGTGCGCGCCCGCATCCTCGTCGCGCGCACGGACGACAACGACGAGGAAAGCCTGGCGGCGCCCGGCGCTCAGACTGACGCGGTCATCGATATGACCGCCCTCGGCTTCGCCGACGAGATCGCGCGCCCTGACGAGCTTTACGATCGCTACGGTGCGCCCGAGTGTGACCCCGCCTGGAGGCCGTGACCGGACCGTGAGCCCAGGCCTCGTTCCCAGGGTGGAATGGGGTGTCCCACCCCTTGGGGGCGCTGTTGTTCGCCTTGTGTCCGTTTGGTAGGGTCTGGCTTAACAGCACAGAAGTGATGGCGAAGGAGCATCATGGCCGGCGATCTTGTCATCGAAGAGGGGGACCTCGAAGTCCTGTGCGACCGAACGAGAGATCTGTCCAGCAGAGTGCAGTCGGTGACCGTCGCGACGGCGGGCGACTACATCTCCTCTGCAGTCGGCGGAAGCCCGCTCGCAGGACAGGGGCGCAGCGCCGGCGAGACGATCGACGAGGCGGTCATCGCGCTGACGCGCGAGCTGGACGATTTCTCCCAGTCCGTGAACGACTCGATCAACGCCTACAACGCAACCGAAAACAAAGCGGCGGTGAGCTTCCAGCACACCGACCACGGCAGCCCGGCGATGACGATGGATGACCTGCTGTGCATGAGGGAGGAACAGTAGTGGCAACCTGGGCGGACATTCAGAGCTGGAAGCTCAGCTACGTGGAGGAGGCCGAGGACCTCATCGAGGCCGAGGTGCGCGAGGCGCGTGAGATCATCGCCGAACTCGAGCACGCCGCGAAAGACATCCGTTCTCAGGGCGAGGCGCCCGACCGGATGCGCCAGCGACTCTCCGAGATCCAGGACAAGCTTGACTCGCGCCTCAACGAACTCACTGAATACGCGCTGGCGACCGCGGAGCTGCACGGGTACGTGAGCCGGGTGGTGGCTATTCGTGAATCGGCTCATGAGGTTGCGGCGGAGCTGAACTATCAAATCCCAGAGGACGGCAATGTCGAAAATCGCGGGGCTACTCGGGAGAAGCCCAGCCTTAGTGAGGTCTTGAAATACGATGATTTGCGTGACTGTGTTTCAAAGGCAGTGAAACTGGCGACGGAAGCCGAGGAAACGGTGGGGCCACGCTATCAGGCGTTGGCCGACGGCCAGTATGTCCTGGCCGAGGGGCGCCACTCGGAGTCCGCGGGCCTGGCAAACGACGCCGACCCCTCGTGGAGCCCCGAGGAGGTCTCCGTGTGGTGGGCGCTCCTGTCGGAGTCCGAGCGCGAGGCGCTCATCAACAAGGATCCGGAAAAGTACGGAAACCTGGACGGCATCGATATGGCCTCGCGAGCAAGGGCCAATGAGCTTGTGCTGCTGGGGCCCAAGGACGCGTCGGGGCAACACATGCCGGGGGCTGGATTGCTGGGGCAAGCTGAGCGAGACCTTGCGGAAGCAGAAGAAGCGCTTAACAATGCGACCAAAACGAGTGTGGGAAGTCCGAAGCATCTCGATGACCTCATCCGGAAGAAGAATGATGCCCAGGATCGAGTGGACGATCTCAGGGCTCTTCGTGAGCAGATGAGAGACCCGGAAGTGACGCTAGTTGCCCTGCAGCCGGGCAAACCGGGTGAGAACGTTCGCGCCGCACTTGCGATTGGGGATGTGGATAACGCTGATCACGTCGCGACACTCGTTCCCGGGCGAACGACCAACTGTCGTGACTCTTCGGCTGACAATGTGACATATGCGCAGAATCTAAGGCGAGCGGCAGCTCGGCAAGGGAATATCGATCCGAGTAAGGTCGCGACCATCGCCTGGATGAACTACCACGCCCCACAGAGTGGGCCTGATGCAAGAACCACGACGGCAACCCTTGCCCGAGAGGGCGCGGATCCTCTGAGGAATTTCGCGACGGGCATCCGCTCCTGGCGCAGCGAGCGGGGGATGGATGTACATCAGAGCATCATTCCACATTCGTACGGGTCGACGACTGCGGGCATCGCGATGCGTAGCATCGGTAAGGACGTTGTGGACGACTTCGCGTATACGGGCTCACCCGGCGCGGGCGTTGCATCCGTCGGAACCCTTGGCGTCGACAAGGATCATGTCTGGGTGTCCGCAATCGATCATCTCGACTGGGTAAGGGGAATGGGCCCAGACGAGGACTTCGGGCGTAACCCGGAGCAGCTGGAGGGAATCGGGCATTTGTCCGGAGACGTAAGTGGAGCTGAGGGATATAATCCCAACTATTTCGGTAACCCGTATGGACACCACTCAATGTATTTCGTTGAGCCTAGGGCTGGTGAAGAGAATCTCGTGCTGAACGACCTCGGCAAGGTCATCGCGGACGTCAAGGAGCGATGATGAGGAAGAAGGTGCTGTCCTGTCTGCCTGCCCTGTCGGTGCTCTGCCTGCTGGCAGCGTGTGTGCCGGGGCTGTCGGATGATGCTGGACTGTATTTTGGGCGCGGCAGCGGGAGTATCCCGATCTCCGAGGGGCAGACGACGGAGGTTCACATCAGGGATACCCTGCCCCGGTATCTTGGCATCATCGAGGAGGTTGTCGTCGAGTCCGGTGGCGTGCTAGGAGTCAGCGGCAAGAATCGAATCGACGGTTGCTTGACGACGGACACGACCGACATGGATATCGACTGGATGATGATGGTTATTCCTGCGATCGATTACGAGGATTTGCGCCGGATGGTCGTTGAGGGTGCGCAGCGTAACGGCTTCGGCTATTCGTGGGATCCGGTACGCAGAGATAAACTTAACTCTCGCACTGTTACTGTCGGGGATGGCTACGGGAATAAGCTGAGTTTCTATCATCACGAGGCTAAGGACAGCATTGTCATTAGTTTGTACTCGGGGTGTATGCTCCCATCCCAGCCTCTCGATCCGGACGTCCCGCTCTCGTCCTATCCGCTGCCTAGCCCCGAAGAGATGTTTCCGAATCTGACAATCGTGCAGGCATTCGACGACAACGGCGACGAGAATCCTGGGTTGCGCCCGCAGTCGGGAACTCAGTCGGGAGAATGAGCATGACGAAGAAGTGGACTCCGGCACGCGTGGGTGCGTGGTGCGTCGTGGTGGTGGCGGTGCTCGTTGTCTGCCGGCTGACGTTGATGTGGTTCGGCGGCAGCGTGCCCTTCCGCGACCGTCAGAGCCTTGACGAGTACGTTGATGAGGAGATGCCGAAGGTTTCGCAGATTGCCGGTCAGGTGGCCGCCGAGGCCGGTGGAGAGTTGACAGTGATGGGCCTGCCGTATGTGCAAGTGTGTGGCAGTGGTGATACCCAGGGGTATCGGGTGGTTGGCTACACCACGGTGGCTCCGTCGATGTCCTTTGAGCAACTCGAGAAACTGGTGACAGAAAACAAGCCCGATTGGTCGACGACCGTGCAGGTTGACAAGCAAATCGACAGGGATGCTACTCGGGATATTCGCCTGATAGACAACTATGGCGGCATGGTCGAGTTCAAGTTTTCGGAGGACTTTATCGCCGTGAGGTCGCGCTCCGCGTGTTTGCCGACGGATAAGCCCCTGAATGATCCCGGTCAGTTCGTCCTACCCTCCGTGGAGGAGGCGTTCCCGGGCGTGCCCGTGACGGTCAGCGACAACACGAACCCGGACCTGCACCCGGTCCCCACGCTCACCCTTGGTGTCCAAGCCGACCCCCAGTCCGGGCCCCAGAGCGGTGCCCAGTCGGGTTCGTAACCCCCGCCCCGGCCTCGTCGGGAGGCGAAGAAACGGGAAGGGCGGCGAGGCGCGAACCCGCGCACCCGCCGCCCTTCGCGAAGAGAGCTCAGGCCTCCCAGCGCGCCAGGCGCTCGGACAAGCCGACGTAGGTCGCGGGGGTCAGCGCAAGGAGGCGCTCCTCCACCTCGGCGGGCAGACCCAAGCCCGCGATGAACTCACGCATGTCGCGCTCGCCCACCTCGTGGCCGCGCGTCAGCTCCTTGAGGCGCTCGTACGGGTTCGCCATGCCGGTCGCGCCCGCGATCGCGGCGGCGCGCATCGCCTGCTGGACGGCCTCGCCCAGCACCGCCCAATTCGCATCCAGATCGCGGGCCATACGAGCCGCGTTGATCTCGATACCATCCAGGCCGCGCACCAGGTTGTCGTAGGCCAACACCGCGTGACCGAACGCGACGCCCACGTTGCGCTGCGTCGTCGAATCCGTCAGGTCGCGCTGCATGCGGCTGGTCACCAGCGTCGCACCCAGGGAATCCAACAGCGCGTTCGACACCTCCAGGTTCGCCTCCGCGTTCTCGAAGCGAATCGGGTTCACCTTGTGCGGCATCGTCGACGAACCCGTCGACCCCTGCGCCGCCAGGTTCTGGTGGAAGTAATCCATCGAAATGTACGTCCACGCATCCGTCGCCAGGTTGTGGGCGATACGGCCCGCGCGCGCCACGTCCGAGTACAGCTCCGCCTGCCAGTCGTGCGACTCGATCTGCGTCGTCAGCGGGTTCCACGTCAGGCCCAGGCCCTCCACGAAAGAGCGAGCCAACGTCGGCCAATCCGCGCCCGGCACCGACACGACGTGCGCGGCCCACGTGCCCGTCGCGCCGTTGATCTTGCCCAGGTACTCCGTGGCCTCGACGCGCTTGATCTGGCGCGACAGGCGGTGCGCGAACACCGCCATCTCCTTGCCGATCGTCACGGGGGTCGCCGGCTGTCCGTGCGTGTGCGCCAGCATCGGGATGGCCGCCCCGGCCTCGGCGAGGCCACGCAGGCGATCCAGGAGCGCGCGGATAGACGGCAGCCACACCTGCTCGGTCGCCGCCTTAATCGTCAGCGCGTACGCCAGGTTGTTGATGTCCTCGGAGGTGCAGAAGATGTGGACGACCTCGCGCAGGGACGGCAGCGTCGTCCCCTCGCCCAGCTTGCCGGAGGCGGCCTCCAGGTATTCGCCGATCAGGTATTCGACGGCCTTGACGTCGTGGCGGGTGACGGCCTCGAACTCGCCCAGGCGCTTGATGTGCTCGGCTCCGAAATCGCGGGGCAGCGCGCGCAGGTAGTCGCGCTCGGCGCTTGTCAGCGTCGGCGCGCCCGGCAGGACCGAGTTGTCGAGCAGGAAAATCAGCCACTCGATCTCGACGTGCACGCGCGCGCGATTCAGGCCCGCCTCGGACAGGTAGTTCGCCAGCGGCGCGGCCACCGCGCGGTAGCGCCCGTCCAGCGGGCTGAGCGGCTCACCCCCGCCCGCCAAGTCCGAATAGCCGTGGGCAGTGGAGAACAGTGTCATCGTGTCGCTCATACCCCCTATCTTCCCAGAACGGTGGGCCTTCGGGACGCTGAGTCCGCGCGGCGGTTCGTGGCGTGGGTAACGCACGAGGCCGGGGCCGGGTTAGGGGTTCAGTCGGTACGATTGCAGGTCCGCAGGCGAAATTGCATCCGCTGGGACGAGTTCATAGTGTTCCTCACGCCTGACCCGAAGCTCACCGTCCTGGAGTGCGAGTTCAAACAACGCAATCAATCCGTCATCCGCAAACTGCGCAGCAATCGGGCGAGCGATCATGGATGGCCACCTGTCAGCGCACACCGCGAGGTCTTGTTCCGCCTGTGTCACGCCAATTTCATCCTTGCCTCCCTTTGCCTGGACCGGCAAAATGTACTGTCTGCCGCCGCCGTCGACGCCAACATAGATCTCATCAATTTCTACTTGCCCAATACCCGGTGCTGTTGTGCGTAAGTGGTTTTGGAGGGAGTAGGTGGTGATACCCAAGAAGATATCAATGAGACGGTTGTAACGAACCAGGGCGAGCAGTGCCTGCTCATCACCGAGTGCAGAGGAGCGAATAATCTGAGGAGTCGCGTCCGGAATCTTGATGCGGGCGAGAGAAAGATTCGGAATGATTCGAACCTGTTGTTTTACGAGCTCGAACTGGTACTCAGCTCGTCCTTTTCCACGAATAATCCACTGCATGCCCTCCGGTGCTACCGTGCGTATGCTCTCAGGGAGTGTTCGGCGATAGCGGAAAGCATAGACGAGATCTCCGAGGTTTTTGGGCTCTTCCGAGTTGAGTGTGGGTGACCGGGTGTTGGTCGGGGGTTGCGGGTAGAGGTCGAGGTCCTTGATGATGAGCGGACTTCAACCCCCGCGATCTTCAAAGGACCTCGACAATGTCTCACCCTACCTGCTGCTGCTCTGTGTCGCTTGATCGTTGTGATCGGTGTGATCTGCTCGTCGGTTTGGAGGGCTTCCATCTGATGAGCGTGGCTCGCACCCCAGATGCTCTGGTGCTCGATGTTGAGTCGTGCAACCAGCTGGCGGGGTGCCCGGGTTGTGGGGTGATTGCTCAAGGTCACGGGCGTGTGGTGGTGGAGGTGATCGACGCGCCCTGGGCAGGGGTTCCAGTACGGATCCGGTGGTTTAAGCGACGCTGGATATGCCGCGAAACCACCTGCCAGATCGCGACCTTTAGCGAGCAGAACCACTCGATGTGCGCACCTCGGGCGCGTCTGGGTGTGCGGGCGATCCGCTGGGCGATCCGACAGTTGCGCTTCGAGGGAGCCACTATCGCTGGCCTGGCCCGCCAGTTAGGAACCACGTGGAACACCGTGTGGTCCCATATCAAGCCGCGTCTGCAAGCCGCATCTGAGGACCCCGCCCGCTTCGCAGGGGTGCAGGTATTGGGGGTTGACGAGCACGTATGGCATCACCAGGACCGACGCCGACGGGGCCCCCGTGAGCTCACCGGCATCGTGGACCTGACGCGAGGGGAGGATCATCCCACGGCCCGCTTGTTGGACCTGGTCCCGGGAAGGTCTGGCACCGTGTACAAGAACTGGCTGGCCGAGCGCGGCGAAGACTTCCGCACGGGAGTGCGAATCGCGACGCTGGATCCCTTCCAGGGATATAAGAACGCCATCGATGACCAGCTCCAAGACGCAACCAGCGTGCTGGACGCCTTCCATATCGTCAAGCTCGCTGGCGACGCTCTCGATGAGGTACGCCGCCGCGTCCAGCAAGACACCCTGGGTCACCGCGGACGCAAGGGGGATCCCCTCTATCAGATCCGCAATCTTTTGCGTGCCTCGCGTGATCGGCTCACGAAGCGTCAAAAGGAACGACTCCGTGAGGCCTTCGTGGCAGATGAGGCGCATATCAGTGTTGAAGTCGCCTACCTGCTCACCCAGCAAGTCCGCGAGGTCTTCCACCAAGCCACACCCGCCCAAGGCCGACACCTGGCCACACGCCTTATTGAGCGCCTACCAAGGTGTCCCATCCCCGAAATCGCTCGCCTGGGTCGGACCCTACGCACGTGGAAGGATGCCTTCTTGGCCTACTTCGATACCGGCGGAGCCAGCAACGGCCCGACTGAAGCAATCAACGGAATCATCGAACTAGGCAGACGCACCGCCAGAGGCTACCGCAACCCCACCAACTACCAACTCCGAATGCTCCTCATCGCAGGAGGCCTAGACGCCTCCACCCACACTCAACTCTGAAGAGCCGGTTTTTGGGTGCTCGAACATCGAGTTCTTTCGCTGCCTCAAGGAGCTCCTCTCTCCTCCAAATAGATGTTGTGCCGTCGTGAAAATGTTTGAAAAAGATCCTTTCCAAGATGAGTGAATACAGATCTGATGAGGCTTCTTTGACCATCAGCTATTTCCTATCGCGTTGAGGGATGACACGTTCTTTGATCCCGTAGTACTTTTCTGCTTCGCTGGCGTTCATAGACAATAGTTGGGGGGCGCCCAAGTCGATGATCCCGCCACGCGTGGGGGTGACATTGTCCGCCTGTAGGAGGGCAGCGCCGAGGGCGCGTCCAAGCCGTGCGGGCACCGAATTGCCGATCTCGCGGAAACCATTCCACTTCGTGACGTGGAACCGGAACCAGTCGGGATATCCGTGAAGACGTGCCGCTTCTCGGACAGTGATGACGCGAGGGTACGTCGGATGAATCGGCCGAGGTGCGGTGAAAGCCCCACGATCAGACGCAGTTCCTGCGCGCAGCGTGTTGCAGATTCCCTCGGGGTTTAGCCGAAGGAAACGTGAGACGGGCTCAACATCACCCGGTGTCGTCGCATTGAAACGTTCAATTGATGTGCTTGTGTGGTTCGTCCGATTCGATGAGGTCAACACGGAATGGTCAAAGCGGCGAGGGTGCGAGTAATCGTCCGCAGCAGTTGTTATGCCGCGCAGCTCTGCCGCGTAGTCCGAAGGTGTGTTGTAAACAACGTCGGACGTGGTGTCTCCTTCGAGGAGCTCGTTGATCGAGTGAGCGTCGGGAATATCCGAGAGCGCGTCATTGACGGAGGGGCCAAAGGGCAGCACAGGATCGCTCGGGAGAGGCTTGTTCCGAATAGGTCGAGGTGTGAAAAGCGGTTCTGGATAGTGCGGTAGAGGCACGTCCTCGCGGGCGCCCAAAAGGATGAGGCGCTTACGTGATTGTGGCGTACCGTAGTCCGCTGCCTGCAAAACGCGATAAGGGGTGAGTACCTGATACCCCCCATCAGACAGAAGGTCGATAACTTCTGTGAGCAGGTGACGGTGCTTGCCGACAGTCAGACCCGCGACGTTTTCCATGAGGAAATGACGGGGCTGCAGTTCGAGAACCAAACGTACATATTCTTTCAACAGTGCGTTTCGAGGATCATCGATAGCGCGGCGGCCAATGAGGGATATCCCTTGGCATGGCGGGCCGCCGGCAACCAGAGCAATCTCCCTGTCTCCGATCTCGGATTTGATGCGAATCTCAGCGCCGGTGATGCCTGTAACATCTCGAGCGAAGGTCTTTCCGTACGGGAAGTTGTACTCGTGGACCGCTGCGTGAATGGGATCATACTCGACTGCGGCCGCGATTTCGTATCCGGCTTGTTCGAGGCCGAGAGATAGTCCTCCTGCTCCTGCAAAAAGGTCTACGGCGAGCGGTCGTGTGTAGTCGAGTGGCATGCATCGATGCTACAACGGTGCACCTTCATCAGTGGTTCACCTCGATAGAGAGTTGTTCACGTTCGCTAACGGGGGAGTGCCCGATACCGTCCGGGGGGCGACTTCGCTTTATCCACAGACCAACGCGGGCGGCGTCTATCCACAGGGGGTAGTTCGTGTCGCCCGCTATCCACAGGGCTGTCCGTGCGGGTAGAACCAGCCACGGCCTCGCGCGTAGCGTCTTGATTGTCACGACAACGCTTCCAACGAAGGGAGTCCCCATGCTCATCGATGCGCTCGGGCCCGCCGGGCCCCTCAACTCCGCCCACGGCCTCGTCGACGACCTGCGCGCAGTGCTCGCGGATGCCTCGTGCCCCCAGTGGACGGGGACCGCAGGAGATGGATACCGGGCCAGGCGCGACGAGGCCGTCGCCCAGGCCCACACGGTCCTCGACGAGATCTCTCAGGCCCTGGACCTGGTCCCCTCATTCGAATCGGAATGCGCCAAGACGCTGGCCGCCGCACAGCGCGCCATGTCGACCTCATGCAAGATCGGCATCGACATGGCCCTGTCGGGGAGATGGTGACCATGCCCTTCGATCCCCATCGCGACGTGTCCGTCGTCTCCGGCCCCTTCAGCGTCGACGTCAACGAGCTGTGCGCCGAACACACGATACTGACATACAAAAAGCTGTTGATCATCCAACCCGCCCGGGGCGCCCTCACCACGGCCCTATGGGAGGCGGAGGCGACCACTCCCGCCAACCCGCAGGCCGGCACAGCCCTCGCCGACGCGATCCGCGGGGCGCTGGCCGCGCTGGACGCCCTCGAATCCCACATCGACGAGCTGCTGTGGAAGCTCCAGGACGCATCCCTGACCTACGGGGACGCGGAGGCGGGAGCGTCGCTGTGGGAGGCCGTCCCCGGCAGCCCGATGGGACCGCAACTCACCCCGATCGGCATGGCCAGGTTCTATGCCACGGGAGGCGTCGCGGGCGCGGCGTCGAGCGCCGTCTTTCATGGGCAGCAGGACGCGGCACATGACCTGGGGCTTCCCTGGCTGCCAACGGTACTCAACCCTTCCGCGGCATCGTTTGTGGGAAACAGGGATCTGATCAACACTGGTATCGACGGCCTCCTGTTCTACGTGCACAAGGACGACATGTCGGGCGCCCGCTTCCAGCGCGACCTCGGCCGATTCGCCCTGGACGTCAACTCGGTACCCGTATTCAGGGACGTTGCGCGTAGCCTGTCATTCTTCGGCTTCGGCGTCAGCCAGGACCTCAACTCCACGTCAACGGCCCCGGCCTCAGGCGTAGCAGCACTCGCCGCCGCGTGGTGGACCGGTTGTCGGCGGGAGAACGGCGCGAGCTACGGGGTCGTGGTCAAGTCAGCCAGCGGAGACATGCGCGTCCACTACGGCGGAATCGGCCTGAAGAAATGGCCAGGTGAGCTTCGGCAGCGAACGGCTGAGACGCAGGAGTCGATGCCGGATGCGGCGCCCGACACCCACTACGAGGGGGCGCCGACCAGCGCCGACCTCATCGAACACATCGTTGACATGCACGGTGGCGACGCCAACAACGGCGAGATCGCCATCGAGGAGCACGTCACGATGGGAGAGGACGGGACGCAGACGCGCTCGTGGACCGTCGACATCCGCGGCACCCAATCGTTTGCCGTCGGGCAGAAGGGGCCGCAGGACATGCTCACCAACCTCCAGGGCGTCGGCGGCATGTCATCCGACCAGTTCTATGCCATCCAGGAGGCGATGAAGGACGCGGGCATCGCACCCGGCGAAGCCGTCGAATTCGCCGGGCACTCCCAAGGAGGTATCATGGCCGCCCAACTGGCCGCCGACCCGGACGTGCGCTCCCGCTACAACGTCGTCTCCGTCGTCACCGCCGGATCCCCGACAGCCACCATCGCCCCGACCGACGTCCCCGTTCTCTCCTACGAAAACTCTGGCGACATCGTCCCCGGCCTCGACGGCTACGCCACGCAAGGAGACAACATCACCACTGTCATGTTCCACGACTACCAGGCCACCTGCGATGGGACCGACCCCGTCCCCTGCTCACACTCCGCCCCCGTCTACGTCGAAGAGATCCGCAGCTCCCTGAACGCCGCCAAGACCTCGACCGACCCGGGCCTCGGGGCACTCGCGGCCGCCGAGGCCCGCCGCACCCAGGCGCTCGGGCTGACCGAACGCACACAAACCACCGTCCACCACTACCAAACGAGGCGCATCACCGACAAGTGATGCGCCCCGAAGAGGAGGGAGGTCCGACCTAGTCGCGCTTGTCTTTCTTGTCGCGCAGCACGCCCGACACGAGGGAGGCAACCACCGACGTGATAACGGCGCCCGCCAGGCACGACCAGAAGCCGCCCGTCGTCATGGGAATACCCAGCGACGTGGACAGCCACCCCGTCAGCGCGAAGAGCAGCGAGTTCGTCACCAGGGCAAACAGGCCGAAGGTCAGGAGGTATAGGGGGAAAGCCAGCGTCTTGACAACGGGCTTAATGATCGAGTTGACCAGCGTGAACACAAAAGCGATGACGGCGAGGGCAATCACGGTTCCTGATGCCGTCGTCGACGTGACGGAGATCGACGGGACCAGGAGCGTCGTCACCCACAGGCCGGCCATCGTGGCAACGAGTCGAGCAATGAAATCCATTTGTTCATTCTTGCGCAGTGGGACGTTGCTTGCACGGCGCACCCCCATGGGCTAGGACTACACACATGAGCAACCTGCGCTTCCGGCCCGCCGTCCTCTCCCTGCCCCGCTACAAGCCCAGCAAGTCAGCGCCCGACGCCGTCAAAATCTCGTCCAACGAAATGCCGACCCCGCCCAGCCCCGCCGTCCTGGAGGCGATTGCCCGCGAGCTCGACACAATCAACCGGTACCCCGACCTGACGGCCGCGCCCCTGCGCGAGGCGCTCGGACAGCGCTTCGGGGTCGGCGCCGACCAGGTGTGCGTCGGCACCGGCTCCTCGGCAATCCTCGTGGCCGCGCTGTCCGCCGTCTGCCAACCCGGCACCCAGGTCGTCTACCCGTGGCGTTCCTTCGAGTCCTACCCGATCGCCGTTCCAACCGTGGGCGCCGACCCCGTGCCCGTGGAGCTCCTCCCGGACGGCAGCCACGACCTCGTCGCGATGCGCGAAGCGATCACGCCCGACACCGTCGCCGTCATCCTCTGCTCTCCGAACAACCCGACCGGCCCGGCCCTCACCTACGAGGAGATCGCCTCCTTCGTGGCGGACGCCCCCGACGACGTCATGATCATCGTCGACGAGGCCTACATCGACTTCGCGACCAAGCCCGGCGTGCGCAGCGCGGTTCCCCTCATCGAGGAGCACCCCAACGTCGTCGTCATGCGCACCTTCTCCAAGGCCCACGCGCTGGCCGGCGTGCGCGTCGGCTACGCCATCGCAGACCCCGAGGTGACCGGCGCCATTTCGTCCCTCCTCGTGCCCTTCGGCGTCAACTCCCTCGCGCTGGCCGCGGCCCTCGCCTCCCTCGCGGACGCCGAGGCTGTCCAGCGCGCGGTCGCAGAGATCGTCGCCGAACGCGAGCGCATCGTCCCCGCCCTTCGCGAACTCGGATACGACATCCCGGACACCCAGGCGAACTTCTACCTGCTGCGCGGGAGCGTCTACGGCCTCGTCGATGCCTGCGCCCGCGTCGGCCTCATCGTGCGCCCGTTCCGCGAAGGCGTGCGCGTGTCCGTGGGCTCGCGCGAACAAAACGACCGGTTCCTATCCGTGGCCGCCGACTTCGCGCGCGCCGAAGGCATCACCCAATAGCAGGATCACCGCGCGGGCGGCGGCGCGGACGACGGCCTACGGGGTGCGCGGGCGCCTCGCGCGGGCGGTGGCTTGCGCGGGCGGCGGCTTGCGCGGGCGGCATCTGGGGAGGGTGAGCCTACGGGACCAACAGGGAAACGATGAGGAGAACTGACCAGCCGAGCTCGCTGAATCCGATGAGCTTGGGCGAGAGCGGACGCGCCCGCCTTCGACTGATCGTCGGCATCACCCACGCGCGAACCGTCAGGAACGCCCACATGATGACAGGCCAGATCGCCAGCGCACCGAACCACCACGCCACGGCCGCGACGAGCGTGAACGCCGCGTGCAGCAGTGTCGAGCCCACCGCCCAGCGCGGGTCCTTCCGGCCTCGGATCATCGAGCGCACCAGCGGAACCGTAGCGATGTAGTGCAGGCCGAACGCGACGCACGTCGCCCACGCGTGGAGTGTCACTGATGCCGGCGAGCCCTCCGCGGTCGCCAGCGAAAAAGCGACGGGTCCCATGATGGAGCCCGCCAGGATCGAGGCGGCTCGGGCGCCCAGGGAACGCTCACGCCCCTGCCACACCAGGTAGATCGCGGACGAGGCCAGCGGCGCGAAGGCGATGGCCCACCACAGCAGCTGGGGACGCATCGCGAGCAGCGTGATGCCGGGAACGGCCGCGAGGACGCCGTAGGTGATGATCGCGGGCACGATGCGGCTGCGGCGCTTCGCGGGGGTCTTGACCCACAGGCACACGGCCGAGAACATCTGGAATGCCATCGCCCACGCGAGGAGCATGAGGATGACCAGCCACGAGAAGGTGAAGGATAGCGCCCAGCCGAGCAGTGGAGGGAAGGCCATCATCGTCCATGCGCCGTGCTGGTCGGAGAGCCAGCCGTTGCGGGCAAGCTCGCGCATGCGGGGGTTCTTATGGTGACGCGGCTTCGGGCGCCCCTGGGGTCGCCCCGACGTGCGGCCGGGTCCGCCACCCGTGGGGCGCCCGGATGCGTTCTGAGTCTGCAGCGCTGCACTGTGCATAGCCTTAGCTTAGTGAAGTAGTCCTGTGAGGCTCAATACTGAGCCGATCACAACGTGAGATGCGGAAGGGAAAATTTCAACGATCGGTGAACGATGGGGGCATGTCCACATCAGACGCAGTTACAACTCAATCTCCGACTCTGTCCTCAGAGGATCGCAGCGCTCGCATCGCCGTTACGGTATTTCCGCTGCTGATTCTGGCGGCCTTCGCCATCGCGATGGTCACGCCTGCGACCTTTAAGCCGCTGGCCCCCGGCGTCAACTGGGCCCTCGGCGTCATCATGTTCGGCATGGGCCTGACCCTGACGCTGCCCGACTTCGGGCTCATCGTGAAGCGTCCGCTGCCCGTGCTTGTGGGTGTTGTCGCCCAGTACCTGATCATGCCCCTCGTCGGCTGGGCCCTGTGCTACGTGTTCCGCCTCCCCGACGCGGTCGCCGTCGGCGTCATCCTCGTCGGCTGTGCCCCCGGCGGTACGGCCTCGAACGTGATCTCCTATCTGGCAAAGGCGGACGTCGCCCTGTCGGTCACCATGACCTCGATCTCGACGCTGCTCGCACCCCTCATGACGCCGCTGCTCACCGCCTGGCTGGTGGGTTCGCGCATGCCGGTTGATGGCGCGGCAATGGCCAAGAACATCCTGCTGATGGTCCTCGCCCCCGTGCTGGGCGGCTTCATCGTCCGCTTCCTCGCCGGCAAGTTCGTGGAGAAGATCCTGCCGCTTCTGCCCTGGATCTCCGTGCTGGGTATCTGCTACGTGCTGGTCGTCGTCGTCTCGGGCTCGGTCGACAAGATCCTCACGTCGGGCGCCCTCATCATCGCGGTGGTCATCTGTCACAACCTGCTGGGCTATCTGTTCGGCTACCTGGCCGGGCGCGTGGGGCGCGGTTCCGACAAGGCTGCGCGCACGACCGCGATCGAGGTTGGCATGCAGAACTCGGCGCTCGCGGCGACCCTCGCGAAGACCCACTTCGCCGCCACCCCGGAAACCGCGCTCCCGGCAGCCGTGTTCTCGGTGTGGCACAACCTGTCCGGCGCGCTGCTGGCGATGTTCTTCCGCCGCTGGAAGAACGGCGGCCGCGCCTGACGTCACGAGGCCATGGCCGACTCGGGTGAGTCTGCATCCGCGCCGTCGGGGCCACTCGCGGCGTGACACAAGGGAGGGACGACCCATCGGGTCGTCCCTCCCACTGCGAGCTGACGGTGTCAGAGATGGCTCACTTGCCTGCCTGGGAGAAGCCGCAGGTCTCGAAGAGAGCATCCTGGTGCGCCGACATATCCTCGACGGCCTGCATGTACTCGTTCATCTTGGAAAGGTCCATGTTGGCAACGGCGGAGGCATTCTCGCCGACCTTGCGCCAATCCTGCGCCACCTGATCCACGGAGGTCTTAATCTCCTTGTTGGTGATCTTCTTGGAGGCAGCCTCGTAGGCTTCCGCGATCGAGTTGTAGGAAGCCTGGGCATTGGAGTTGCTGGTCATGTCCTGGGCAGCGGAGACCATGGCCTCGGCGGCCTCGTTCATAGCCTTCTCAATCTCCTTGCAGGCATCGGCCTTGGACTGGGAGCCACAGGCGGCCATGCCGAGGGGGAAGAGGGCGACGAGAACGGCTGCGACAATGCGACGCTTCATGGGGGTACTCCTAGAACGTAGGTGATGGGTACGCCGAAAGTCTATCGTCTTTAAAACGTGAGCGTGAGGGACATGGGGTGATTCAACACACCGAAGGCTCACTGTCGCGCTAAGCGTCGGGGCGGCATGCGCGTTGGCGTTATGCGTGGAGGTTCATGCGCGGTTCTTCGTGCGAGTGGGCGCCGACCGGGTGCCCAGCGACCCGGGTGGTTTGGGGTTCGGAACCCGATGGAGACGCCGACGATGCCGGTCCTGCCGCCGATTCTGTTCCTGCCGCCGCGCCGCGGCGGGGATTTGGGGGACCGCGGCGGTGGTATGCCTGCGGGTGGATGGGGGTTTTGCAGCATTAGGAGCCTCCTGTCGGCGTGTCGCCGGCGTGTCGCGGCTCTAATGCTGCAATTCCCCCCGTTTGCTGGCGGTGAGGACGCAGTTCGGGGTGGCGTGGCGCCCACAGTGCAGACCACCTCGGTGAAAAATGGCTGACATGGGCTTGATGGGCCAGACGGCCTGTGATGCGGGCAACTCCGACACGGAGTTTACCCCTGCGACCCCTCCGCGCCGGTGGGGTCTTCGCGGCTGGTGTTGTTGGGTGCGTTGCCCTGGTGCCCAGCTATGGCTGTCAACCAGTAATTTCGCACGTAATTCATCGATGACTCATTCACACATCGAATGTGCATCGTTGGGATTTCAACGTTTTTGAGGCATCTCGAAAAATGACCGCAATAAATTACGTGCGACATTTGTCTGGCGGTTGTCTCGATGCCGCCCGCTTCGGCCGCCCGCTTCGCCCGTGCGCGCTGGTAGCGCTCGGCGCGTTGGCTCGTTGTCCGGCAAGTCCTTGCCGCCCACGGGCGGGCGAGAGGGCCCGGGTGGGTGTGAGCGTGTGAGCAAGTGGCCAAGTTGCTTCGCGCGAGCGGATCGTGTTGCGGTGGCAACTGATCATGTGGGCCAGGGGTGGCAGCTGGGCCCCTGTGCTGGCAGTGTTAACCCCTTCATGCGCAGCTGGGCCCTACTAGTGGAGCATGGGCAGGGGTGCCCATGCTCCACCTCACGGGTTAACGTGCGCATGAAGGAGCCCAGGCTGCCACCTCACGGGTTAACGCGCGCATGAAGGGACCCAGGTAGCCACCTCACGGGTTAACGCGCGCATGAAGGAGCCCAGGCCGCCACCCGCCGGATCCAGGCCGCCACCTCACGGGTGAGCATGCGCGTGAAAGGGCTCACGTGCACAGGACGCGTTCACAGAAACACACGAGGGCCTGACGACTCGCAGGCGTCCCGACGCTCTCAATATGCCCAGGGAGACGACCGGGGCCTGTGGTCACGGTCGGCCTGGTGACGGATGCTCTCTCTGTGCCCAGGGAAACGACAGAGGCGGAACCCCGAAGGATCGCGCCTCTCGATGCGTACAGTGGCCACGCCCTCGCCACCGACACCCGGCCCGCCGAGAGGCGCCTCGGCCCGGTATAACAAAAGTCGCCGGGACCAAACGGTCCCGGCGACTCACCGTCGGGGTGGCGGGATTTGAACCCACGGCCTCTTCGTCCCGAACGAAGCGCGCTACCAAGCTGCGCCACACCCCGGTGCCGTTCGAGTATAGCCTCACCTCGCCGATAATCCCAAACCGAGATGAACAGAGCAGCGGAAGTGTGGGCCACGCCGCAATAACCGGGGCGTGTGGGTGCTGGCTACGCCGGGTGGACGTGAATGATCGATGCCTCGGGGCGCGTTGCTATACGAATCTTCGCGTAGGGGGAGGTGCCCAGGCCGGCGGATACATGCAACCAAGACTGGGAGCCGTCGGGGGCCTCCCAGCGATTCAAACCCTTCGCGTAGCGGCGCGCGATGTCGCAGTTCGTGATGATCGCGCCGCCGCCCGGGATGCCGATCTGACCGCCGTGCGTATGGCCCGCCAGGATCAGGTCCGAGCCAGCCGAGGCGAGCGCGGACACGACGCGCGTGTAAGGCGCGTGCGTGACGCCCAGATGTAAGACGCCGGCCTGCCCCCACGACGAGGCCGGGGCGCCCAAGCGGTCGCGGTGAATGTGCGCGTCGTCGGTCCCCAGCAGTGACACCGTCCCGCCGGGAACGGCGAGGGTCCCGGCGGCATTTGACAGATCCAGCCACCCGGCGCGAACCAACTCGCGCACCATCGGCAGGTACGGCAGGTCGGGAACGACGCGAGCGGGGTGCGGCTTGGAGCGCGACAGGTAGCGGCTCCAGCGCTTGGGGATCGGAGAGTAGTAGTCGTTCGAACCCAGAACGAACGCGCCCGGATACGACAGGAAGGGCCGATAGGCGTCCATCACCATGTCGAGGGCCTCGGTCGAGCCGAAATTATCCCCCGTGGCTACGACCATGTCGAAACGCTCGGAGGAAGCGACATCGGAGAGGAAACGGAGCAGGAACTCCTGCCCCGCGAACAGGTGCAGGTCCGCGATCTGGAGGATCGTCACCTCGGGAACGCGAGCACGAACCGGAACCTGGTAGCGCCGCAGCACCGGCATCGTGCGCTCAATCGATCCCCAGGCCAGCGCGGCCCCGCCCGCAGCGACCCCGGCGAGCCCCAGCCCCCCGACCAGCGCACCCGCAGTGCGCAGGAGGCCACGGCCTGGTCGGCGGGACGAGGGCGCGGCCTCCATGAGCGTCGACGCCATGTCAGTGCCCGCTGCTGGTGGGAGACGGCGTAGGAGTCGAGGTGCGCGGAGTGCTCGCCCCGATGTTCGCGTTCGAGACGGCCTCGACGGGGGTGCCCGCCAGGATCTGCGTCATGTAAGGCGCCCAGATGTTCTGGCCGACGAAGGTTTCACCGTAAATCTCGCCGTAGTAGTGCCCGTTGATGGTCACGGCGCCGACTTCCTGGGAGGAATTCTCGCCGTGGCCCACCCACGCGGAGGTCACGACGGAGGGGGTGAAGCCCGTCAGCCACGTGTTGGCGTGGCCGTCGGTGGTGCCCGACTTCGCGGCGAAGGGGCGCCCGTCGCCCAGGCGCGTGGATGTGTAGTACTGGCCGGCGGACGCGGTCAGCAGGGCCGCTGTCTTGTTGGCGACGTCGGGGGAGATGACCTCCTTGCAGTCCGCGGAAAACTCCTTGAGGACGTTCTCGTCGCGGTCAGTCACGGACTCGATGGACTGCGGCGTGCACTGCTGGCCGGAGTTTGCGATCGCCGCGAACACGGACGCCATCTGGAGCGGTGAGGCGGACACGGAGCCGAGGATGTTGGCCGGGTAGGGGGAGGGAACCTCGCCGTCCTCGGTGATGCCCATGTCGTAGGCCGTGTCGAAGATCGAGCAGAAGTCGACGCGGGACGCCATGTTCACGAAGGCCTGGTTGACGGACTGGCCGGTGGCGCGCACGACGTTCATGGTGCCGGTCTTACCCGCGAGGTCGTTGACCTGGTAGCCCTCGGTCGTGATGGGGCGGCCGTCGCACTTGAAGGCGCCGTTCGGGTAGAAGGTGTTCGCCGAACCGACCGTCTCGTAGGCGGAGTGGCCCTCCTTGAACCACTGGAGCAGGGTGAAGACCTTGAAGGTCGAGCCGACCTGGAAGTTGCCGTCGGCCGAGTAGTTCGACATCGTCTCGCCCGCCTCGATGCCGTAGGTCGTGTTCTGAGCCATCGACAGGACGCGACCCGAGCGCGGGTCCAGGGAGACCAGGGCGTCGTTCAGGCCGGAGGCGCCGCCCACGGGGATCGTGTTCGTCAACGAGGAGTAGGCGGCGTCCTGCATCGCGGGATCCATCGTGGTGCGGATCGTGATGCCCTGGGTCTTGAGCAGGCGTTCGCGCTCGACGCGCGTGGCGCCAAACGTCGGGTCTTCCAGGAACTGGGCGAGGACGTAGTCGCAGAAATACGCCTTGGAGGACTCGGCGCCGGAGCAGCCTTCGGAGGACACGGTCGGGTGCAGCATCGAGTCGACCGACGTCGCGATGCCTTTGTCGTACTCTTCCTGCGTGATGACGCCCTGATCCAGCATGGTCGCCAGGACCGTGTCTCGGCGTTCCTGGGCGGCTTCGGGGTGGGTGAGCGGGTCGTACTGGACGGGAGACTGAACGAGGCCGGCGAGGAGTGCGGCCTCCAGGTAGTCCAGTTCGGAGGCTGACTTGGAGAAGTAGCGCTGCGAGGCGGCTTCGACGCCGTAGGTGATGGGGCCGAAGGGAGCGATGTTCAGGTAGCCCGTGAGGATCTCGTCCTTGGACTGGGTTTTTTCCAGGGCCATCGCGTACTTGATCTCGCGGAGCTTACGCTCGGTTGTCTGCTCGGTGGCGGCGCTGACCTGGTCGGCATCGCCTTCGAGGTAGCCGCGCTCGGCCAGAGAGTTACGCACGTACTGCTGGGTGATCGTCGAGGCGCCCTGGCGGCCTGAATCGCCCAGGTTTGTCACGAGCGCTCGCGCGATGCCGGTAGCATCCACGCCGTTGTGCTCGTAGAAGCGCTTGTCCTCGATCGCGATGATCGCCTTCTTCATGACGTCGGCGATATTCGCGCTGGGAACGACGATGCGCTGCTTGTCGTAGAAGTGTGCGATCACGCCGCCGGAGGAGTCGAGAAGCTGTGATTCCTCGGCGGGTGCCACCGTCTGAAGGTCGCCGGGCAGCTCGTTAAACACGGAGGGGACCGACTTCGCGACCAGCGCGGTGGGTCCGGCGATGGGGACGAGCATGCCCGCCCCGACGACGCCCATGAGCGAGGAGACGCTCAGGAACGCCAGCAGGAGGGCGAACAGCTGGGTCGGCCGGACGGCGCGTGAATGAGAGTGCGACATGGTTCTAGCTTACGTGCCGCCGGGGACATCTGGAGTCTGGCAACGCGTGAGAATTGCCTGATCGGTCACCCGTCGCCGCCTCATACGAGGTCGCACCGTTTGCGCCCACAAAGGTATGTGTGTATCGTCACATGATAGGGCTCGTAGTACAGTGGAGTGGAGATTCACGATGTCAACCCACGGCGACGACCAGAGTTGGGTCGCACGTGCTTTGTGCGCGTCCATCGAACCGGATGCGCTCTTCGTTCAGGGTGCATCCCAGCGTCAGATTCGCCTGCGCTGCTACGAGTGCGAGGTGCGCCTCGAATGTCTCGCCGATGCCCTGGAGTCCGAAGCGAACTACGGCGTGTGGGGTGGCCTGACCGAGCGGGAGCGGCGCGCGATTTTGCGCCACTATCCCCACGCGGAGGATTGGCTGGAGTGGCTGCGTTCTTCGGATGACCCGTTGGCCCGGGAGCTGCGCAGTGCCCACGTTCCGAAGGTGTTGCCCTTTGTGCGCCCCCAGATGGCGGGTAGGATGGGCTCATGACTAAATGGGAATACTCCACGATTCCGCTGCTCACGCACGCGACGAAAGCAATCCTCGACCAGTGGGGCGCCGACGGGTGGGAACTCGTCCAGGTGATCCCGGGCCCCACGGGCTCCGAGAACCTGGTGGCCTACCTCAAGCGTCCGATTGAGGAAGCTTCCGCCGTTCAGAACTGACGCGCGGAATCTGCGCGCAGAGAACAGCATGAACGAGGCCGTGGTCGGCACGCGCGCAAAGCGCATGGGGCCACGGCCTCGTTCGCGTCAGGAAACAAAGAGGTTGGGCCCGACACCGCGCGGTGTCGGGCCCAACCCGTGAGCTGAGGTCAGCGGGCGCGGCGCGCCAGGCGATCGACGTCGAGGAGGGTGACGGCGCGACCCTCCAGGCGGATCCAGCCTCGCGACACGAAGTCGGCGAGGGACTTGTTCACGGTCTCGCGCGAGGCGCCCACCAGCTGGGCCAGTTCTTCCTGCGTGAGGTCGTGGGGGACGTGGACGCCCTTGTCGGTCGCGGTGCCGAAGCGGTCGGCGAGGTCCAGGAGGGCCTTGGCGACGCGGCCGGGGACGTCGGAGAAGACGAGGTCGGAGAGGGATTCGTTGGTGCGGCGCAGGCGCTGCGCGAGGGCGCGCAGCATGTGCTTGGCCAGCGTGGGGTTAGTGTCGAGCACGTGCATGAGGTCCTCGTGCTCGAGGTAGAGGAGCGACGCCGGGGAGACGGCGGTCGCAGTGGTCGAACGCGGGCCCGGATCGAAGAGCGTGAGCTCGCCGATGATCTCGCCCGGGCCGAGGACGGCGAGGAGGGACTCGCGGCCGTCGCTCGACGTGTGGCCGAGCTTGACCTTGCCCTCGGTCACGATGTAGAGGCGATCGCCGAGATCGCCCTCGTCGAAGAGGGTCTCACCGCGACGCAGGGTCGTATGACCCATCTTCTGCTGGAGGGACACCTGCTGTGCATCATCAAGGCCACCGAACAGCGGCACCTGGCTGATGAAGTTTCCGTCACCGATCATGGTGCGGAGCTCCTTCCGCTCGTGCCCGAGTTGCTCGGGCGTTCCGATTTGGACTGCGCGGCGAGTCCCATGCGTTACACCGCTCACTAGGAGGTACCGCGTATCACACTATTATGCCCTATCTATCAGGTGAAACATGTTTCATTTACTGATTTGTGTGACCTGTCTAATGAAAATGGGCTACTGGGCGTGCGTTCCGACGTGCTGCGCCAGGGCCTGCGCGACCGCCGCGGGTGCCTCCTCGGGCAGGAAGTGCCCGGCCTCGCGAATGACAATCTGGGTCAGGGGAGCGTCGACAAACTGCGCGTCGGCGGCGTGATCGAGTGCGGACCATGCGCCGTCGTCTCGGCCGACAAGCGACAGGACGGGCACCCGCAGCGGCTCCGACAGGGTGCGGCGAACCTCGCGAGACAGCGACCGGGTCGCGTGGAACCCCCGCAGGGCCGTGTGCGCGGCGAAGGGGCGGCGCAGGGCCGCCCGGTAGGTGCCCGACTGTGACACGAGGGCGTCCACGTTAGCGGGAGACGCCCACGCGCGGTACACGGTCGTCACGAGCGACCCGGAACGCAGGGCGCGCTCGCGTCCCGTGGGCAGCGCGAGACGGCCCTGAAGGACGCGGCCACCCGCCCAGGGGGCGCGCCCGATGACGGGCTGGATGCCCAGCGGATGCGGCGCTGACAGGACGGCGACCGAGCGCAACTCGAGCGGCGCGAGCGCACCGATCATCCACGCGACGGTCCCCCCGACGCCGAGGCCGGCCACGGAGAACGAGGCGACGCCGAGCGCACGCACGACCCCGATGACGTCGGTGGCCAGCTGGGTCACGTCGCAGTCCCCGCGCGTCAGGTCGGAGGTCCCAAAGCCTCGCAAATCGAGGGCAAACACGCGCGAGGTCGACTCGGCCAGGAGGGGCAGGACCTCACGCCAGGACCACCAGTGCTCGGGGAAACCGTGCAGGAGTACCAGCGCATGGTCCATGTCCTGGCCCATGTCGGCGACGTGGAATGCGGCGCCCCCAGCGCTCACGTGCCGATGGGTCCACGGACCTTCGAGCTCGATCGCGCTGGCGGGAATCAGGGTCTTCACTTGCTGCTCAGGTCCTTCGCTGCCTTCTTGCGTGCGCGCTTGGAATAGAAAGCGCCGGCCGGGTTGACGGCCTCAATCGAGGTGCGCAGGGCCTCCTCGGCGCGGCCGGTGCGGCGCGCGGAGTGGGAGAGGTAGCCCACGCCCATGAGGACGATGCCCAGGATCGCGAAACGACCGGAGTAGCCGGACGCCTGCAGGTGGTGCGAGAGATTCGCGCCGAGGGAGCTGGAGGCGCTCAGGGCGTTCAGCGAAGCCAGCAGGGTCGAGGCCGTGATGCCGGGGGCGAGCACCCACGGCAGGCCGACGATCAGGGTGGCCACGCCCATGATCCACGCGCCCAGGGAGGAGCGGCGCGCGGTGGCAAACAGGATCACGGCGACGATGATCGCTCCGAGGAGTTCGCCGAGCGCCAGGATCGAGGCGACGCCCGTGTACATGGGGGCGGCGTCGGCCAGCGTCATGCGTGCGCCGGCGTCGGAAGCCAGGTACCAGCCGAACGGCGTGAGGACGAGGAAGAGCACGAGGGACAGGAAGTGGGCTCCACGGCGCGAGGGCATCTCGGTGATGACCGGCGCGGCAGAGAAGAGCTCGTCGTCCAGCCCGGCGGGCTCCTTCGTGTTCTCGGAGCGGTCGCGATTGGCGGAGGCGATCGCGGCCAGGGTGGCGGCGTCGCGCTCGTCATCGTCGGCGCCCAGCAGGGAGCGGCGGCGCGGGCGTTCGGCCTCGGCCTGGTCCTGATCCGCGAAGGAGTACGAGGTCGCCTGTGTGGGCAGCTGCTTGGTGGGGCCGTCGACGAGGGCGGTCACTGAGTCCTTGGTCGTGTCCTCGTCCGAGGCCGTGTCGCGCTCGACGGGTTCCTGGGCGCTCGACGCGCTGGCCTGCTGCTCGGTGGGGCTCAGCGCGGGGATCGAGGGAGAGACGGGTTCCTCGTCACCGAAGATCATGGAGCGGCGCGACGCCAGGGTGTGGGTTGCTTCCGCCGCGGCGCCGCCGACCGCGGAGACGGGCTCCTCGGCGTCCTTCGAGGCCTCGGTGCCCTCCGCTGTCGTCGCCTCGTCCGCGTGCTCCTCGGCGTTGTCGACGGGCGTTTCCTCGACGTTGTCGGTGGGAGCATCCTGCGGGGCATCGGCCGTCTCGTCGGCGGTCTCTTCGCGGGGCTCGCGCACGGAATCGAGGTTCAGTCCCAGGGCGGCCGCGGCCTGCGCGGGCGTCATGACGGGGGAGCGGGCGGGCTCCCGCTCCTCGGCGGGCTCGCCGACCTGCTCGGGCGCGTCGCTTGCCTCCTCGGCGGGCTCGCCGACCTGCTCGGGCTCGTCGTCCGTCGCGTCCTCGCCCTGCGCGGCGGCTTCTTCGGCCGGGGTTTCTTCGGCCGGGGCTTCTTCGGCCACGGGGGCGCTCGGCTCGTCGGACTCCGCCTCGTCGGCGTCCTCGCTCGGTGCGGCCTCAGCGCGCTCGGTCGACGAGGCCTCGGCGGGGGCATCGGCTGGTTCGTCGCTGGGGGCCTCCTGTGCGGGAGCCTCGGTGCCCTGCTCGACCGGGGCCTCCTCCGTCGCGTCGCCTGCTGCGGCGGCCTCGTCCGAGGAAGCGGCGTCGGCCTCGGAGTGAGCGGCGTCGGCTTCGGACGTGGCGCCCTCGCGCTGCGCGGAGCCATCCGCCTCGGGGGCGTCGGAGGACGCATCCGCGGGCGCGTCCTCGGCCCCGGAGGGTGCCCCGGCCTGGTCCGTGGGGGAGACGGCCGGGAGGTCACCCGCGGGAGCGGAGACGACGGGTAGCTCGCCCGTGGAAATCTTGTCCTCGATGGCGGGCTTCAGGGGCGCCGTCGCGGGCACGCGGGCCTTCAGACTACCGATCGCGACGGACTCGATCTCGCCCGTGTGAATGGGCTCGCTGGACTCGCCGATGATGGCCGAGGCGTCGGAGCCTTCGCCCGGCAGCTCGATCTCCTCACCGGTCAACACCACGTTGTCGCGCTCGTCCTCGGCGCGGTCGCGCTCGACGTCAATCTCGTTCTCGGACATGCTTCCTCCTTATATCTGCCCACATATTACGTTTCATGCGCCCGAACGCGCTCATTAGTCCTCGGCAGGCCCCTCATTGTGAGTCGCCTCCTCGTTGGCCTCCAGCGTCTTGAGCGCCCGCACGCGCGCCCACAGGACGCCCATCGACGCGCATCCCGTCGCCATGCCCAGCGCCGCCAGGGTCGGACAGGCGAGCGAGACCTTCGTCAACAGGGACGAACCCGGCACGATCACGTTCCCCGTCAGCGACGCCCACACCGGCACCGCGACGAAGGCGGGCAGGACCAGGATGAGCCACGTCGCCAGCTGCGTGCCGGTGATCGACCAGCGGGCGCCCACCACCAGCAGCGCCAGCGCGAGCGCGGCCCCCAAGGCCAGGCCGTGCCCCATCAAGTGCCCCTCCAACACCCCTTCCAGGCCCATCGCCGCCACGTTCGTCGTGTCCGAGGGGGCGGCCCCCACCATCAACACACCCACCGCGATGGCCGCCGGGACCGCGACCGTCGTACCGAAGGCGTGGCGGTGCACCCGGGCGAGCGGCATACGCGTGTCCTGACCGGCGCGCATCCGCACCGACTTGATCGTCAGCGCACACGCGCCCAGCATCAGCGACATGCACAGGGGGTAGAGCCCCCACACGACGCCCGCGGCCATATCGCGCGGCTCCACTGAGGACTTCATCAGGAAGGGGATGCGTGCAATGCCCATGAACTGGGTAACTCCCACCGCGAGCGACCACACGAAGGTCACGACCATGCCCGCGCTGGATTCCTCGCAGTTCAGGGCGATCAGGGCCAGCAGCAGCGACGCGAGCGCCATGCCGATGAGGCCTTCGACCGAGGCCAGCGGCTGCCCGACGGCGGCGAGCGCCTGCACGTCGACCATCGACGATCCCAGGAACACCAGCGCGATGGGCGCAAAAATGAACGCGAACAGGCCGGAGCGCAGGCGCGCGGAGAAGTTTCGATGCTGCAAAAGCGTCATGCCCCTAGTGTAGAGGCGTGAGTATCGAAGCCCTCGTCGACCCCGCCCCCGCCGTGCTGCGCGCCGCCTGTGCGCGCCCCGACGTCGCCTCCACCATGGACGAGGCTCACGCCGCCCTGGCCGAGCTGCGTTTCTGTGAGGGGCTGCGTCGCGGATGGGAGGAGGCCCGCGCGGAGGCCGCCGTGCGCGAGGCGGCTGCCCTGGCCATCGTCGAGGGCGCGCGCACCACCGTCGACGACGTGCGCGCCCTGTCGATGGCGGACGAGGGAGGGACGGCCTCGGACCCCGGAGCGGCCCTGGCGCTGGGGATCTGGCGCTCCCAATGGAGGCTGGCCTCGGGATTCCCCGCCCTCAACACGCGCTCCCAGGGGGGTGTGCGCGTCGCGCCCACGCCCCTGCCTGCCCTCATCGCCGGGCTGCACAGGGACGCCTGCTCCGGCCTGCTCGCCGCCGGCCTCACCGTGCCCGGCCAGGTGGCCACCCCGACGGACCCCACCCTGCTGGCCCCGGCCCTCGAGTATGCGCGCTGCGACGCGCCCGCCCTGGCTGTCGCCGCCGCCCTGACCGCCCACTTCCGTTTCCGGCGCGTCTTTTCCCCGGCCTCGTCGGCCGTGGGCGCGGGCCTGGCCCGCTGGGTCCTCGTCACGCGCGGCGTTGACCCGACCGGCGTGTGCGTGCCGGGCGCCTACGATGCGCTCGATCCGGCGCGTGCGGGGCGTTCCCTCGCGGGGTGGGTGAGTGCCGACGAGGCCGGCCTGGCCCGGTGGATCACCCACTACTGCCGGGGCGTCGTCTACGGCGCACAGGTCGGGCGGGACGTGGCCCGCCACGTGCAGGCGGGCAGGCTCTCCTAGCCGGTCAGCGGCGCGCCAGCGCGCACGCCGCCGCGCCCACCGCGACGCCGACCACGAAGGGAACGGCGACCTTCGCGGGCGTGGGCACCCGGCGGGGCAGCACGCGAACGGTCGACGAGAAGGTCAGCGTCGGCCAGCCCTCGCGCTCAGCCATCTCGCGCAGCGCCCGGTCCGGATTGACCGCGTAGGGGTGACCGACCAGGCGCAGGAGCGGGGCGTCCGACACCGAGTCCGAGTACGCCGAACACTGCGACAGATCCCAGCCGCGCATGCGAGCCAACTGTGCGCAGGCGTCCGCTTTGCCCTGCGCCTGGTTGAAGTGGATGACCTCCCCCGTGAAACACCCGTCGTCGTCCACGGCCGCCTTGGAGGCCAAGACCTCGTCCGCGCCCAGCATCGTCGCGATCGGACGCACCACCTCCTCCACCGACGCCGACGCGATCACCACGACGTCGCCGATGCTCTTGTGGTAGGCGATGCGCCGGAGAGCCTGCGCGTAACACACCGGCGCGATCGTGCGCTCCAGCGCGTCCTCGACCGTCGCCTCCAGGAACGCCGCGTTCCAGCCTCGCCCCATGCGCCCCATCGCCTCGGCCATCTGCTCCATGCGCGACTCGTCCGCGCCCGCCAGCAGGTAGGGCAGCTGGACCAGCACGGAGGCGATCGCGGTGCGCCGAGTCATCAGGCCGGCCTCGATGAAGGGCCCCGACAGCGCCACGTTTGACGAGGTGTCGAGGATCGTCTTATCCAAGTCAAAAAAGGCCGCACGTGCCATCGCGTTCACTCCAGCGTCGAGATTATCCACAGGGGTCCGCCGTCGGACCCTTCTGTGCACAGGGTGTCATTTCGCATCTGCGTTGTCCACAGGGGCGCGCGTGCGGGTAGACGCGCGTGCCGCCAGCGCGCACCGTGGAGGAATGAACCCTCACGCCGCACCCGGCCCGGGCCTCGTCGCCCTCGTGGGCCTGACCTCGCCCGACGCCGACTACGCGCGCGAGACCGTCACCGTGGCGGGAGCGCGCCTGTGCGAGGACCCCTCGCGCGCCTCCCTCGTCCTCGCCGCGCCTGGAGCTCCCGTTCCCGCGCTCGTGCCCTGCGTGCGCGTGGGCGGCGGGGGACAGGTGAGCCTGCCCGGGGACAGCGCGCTCGTCGTCTCCCTCATCGCCGAGGCCTCCTGGCGCCAGCGGCGGGACGACGCCGTGTGGGTGGTGGCCGGGATCGCCGGAGGGCTGGGAACGACGCGCGTCGTGCGCCTCCTCGCGCGTTCCGCGCGTGAGCGGCGGTGGCGCGCTCTCCTCGCGCGAATGATCCCTCGGCCTCGCTCCATCCCGAGAACGACGCGGCAGGATGGCCGATCGCGCGAACCGGTGGTCGTGGACGCCTCCGGGTCGGTGCCCGGCTTCGCACGCGCGCGCGATCACTGTCTGCCGGGAGTGCGGTGGGCGGACCTGGACGCCTCGGAGGACTCCTACCTGCCCGCCCTGCGCGACCACCTGCCCCGGATTGACGGCGTGAGCGCCCTCGTCGGGGACGGACGAGGAGCAGCCAGAGCGGACGACCCGCGCGTGGTCGCGGCGTGCCGGAGCCTCGGGGCTCCCCTCATCGTCGACGCCGGCCGGTGGGACGAACGCTCCGCACGCCTCGCCCAGGTCATCCGCGCCGACGCCCTCGTCCTCCTCACCCACGCCGACCTGGAGGGGGCCGCCGCGATGGCCGCCTCCCTGAGCGCCGCCCCGCCACCGGTCCCCGCGCTCACCCTCGTCGCCTCGCACAGCTCGGCCCGAAGCCCCGGCCTGAGCGCGTGCGCACCCGCCCCCATCCTACGCGCCCCCACGCGCGCCGGCCGCGACCTGCGCGCGCTGCGCCGGGCCCTCGCCACCATCGAGCCCGCGGACGGCGACGACCCATTCGCGTCGCCCGACCGCCCGGGTTCGCTCGCCCTCCTCGCATCGCCCGAGCGCCCGGGAGCACTGTCCGGAGGGAGAGACCATGCCTAGCGCGCTGCACTTCTTCGCGAGGGGAGACCCTCCCGCCCGAGCCGTCTCGCGCGCCGCGCGCCCCGGGTGCGGCGCCGCCGAGGCCGCCGCCTCCCTCGAGGAACTGCGGGCCCGCCAACGCGGCATGACGCCGGCCCTAGCGGCACTCGTCGACGCCCCCGGAGTCACCGACATCCTCATCAACGGCGGGCGCGCGTGGGTCGAGCGCGGCTCCGGCCTCGTGCGCACGGACGTCGGCATCAGCTGCGAGGCGGAGGCCCGCAGGTGCGCCATCCGCATGGCGAGCGCGTGCGGGGTCCGACTCGACGACGCGAGCCCCATCGCCGACGGGACACTCCCCGGCGGAGTGCGAGTACACGCGGTCCTCGCGCCCATCTCAGGGTCCGGGACCCTCCTCTCCCTGCGCGTGCTCGGGACCCGGCGCCTCGGGGTCGCCGACCTCGAGGAGCGCGGCACGCTGCCCCCACCCGTGGGCGCCCTCGTGCGGGCCCTCATCGCCGCCCGTGCCAACGTCCTCGTCTCCGGGGCGACCGGCTCCGGCAAGACGACGCTCCTGAGCGCCGCCCTCGCCCTCGTATCCGACAGCGAACGCATCGTCTGCATCGAAGAAGTTCCCGAAATAGCCCCCGCCCACCCCCACTGCGTCCACCTCATCGAGCGCGCCCCCAACGTCGAAGGACGAGGCGCCGTCACCCTGACCGACCTCGTGCGAGCGGCCATGCGCATGCGCCCCGACCGACTCATCCTCGGGGAATGCCGCGGGCCCGAAGTACGCGACGTCCTCACCGCCCTCAACACCGGGCACGACGGCGGATGGGCGACCCTTCACGCCAACAGCGCGCGCGACGTCCCCGCGCGGCTCGCGGCCCTCGGCGCGCTCGCGGGCATGAGCGAGACAGCGCTCGCCGCGCAAGCCGCCAGCGCCCTTGACGCCGTCCTCCACATGCGCCGAGACACATCCGGGCACCGATGGGTGGCCGAGGTCGGCGTCATCACGCGCGAACGCGGCTCCCTGTCGTGCGAGCCAGCGCTCAGCGTCGGCGCGGATGGGAGCGTCACCGAGCACCAGGCCTGGGCAACACTCGCCGGGAGGGCCGGGCTATGACGGCGGGTTTCCTCGGGGGCGTTGACGTGGCTGCCGGAGCGGGAATCCAACGCCTGGCGTGGCTCGCCGTCGGCCTCGCGCTCGCGGCCTGCGGGACGTGCCTGCTGGTCGGGTGCGTCGCGTCCGTCGTGCGCGGGAGGCGAGAGCGCCGCATCGTGCGAGCCTGGGCGGGCTCGGGCCGCACGCCTCCCCGTGGAGGAGTCGCTCCTCCCGGACCGTCGAGCCCGATGCGGTGGTGGGAGGGGTCGGGTCGCCACCGGGGGCGCGCCCAGGGGCCGCCGCGGGTGCGCGAGCTCGCCCTCCTCGTCGCCGAGGTGACCACCAGGCTCCGTGCGGGAGCCCCCACGTCGGCTGCCTGGGCGCACGCGATGGACAGGATCGGAGCTACAGACTCGGGCGGCGTCGACGCCGCCTACCCGCCCATCCTCGACGAGTGGGCGACGCGGCCGACGCGGTGGCGCGCGATGCTGGCGGGCGGGAATTCGCCGGGGG
Organism: Schaalia sp. HMT-172; assembly: GCF_030644365.1. NCBI lineage: Bacteria > Bacillati > Actinomycetota > Actinomycetes > Actinomycetales > Actinomycetaceae > Schaalia > Schaalia sp. HMT-172. The sequence continues at coordinate 2,353,148 of NZ_CP130058.1, read as the reverse complement.
AAGCGGCCGCGCGTGTCGGCGCAGCCTCCATCATCGTGGCCTGCCGATTCAGCAGCGGCCTCGGCGCGCCCCTGGCCGACGTCCTCGACGCCATCGGGGACGCGATCGACGACGCCCAAGCCGTGGAAGAAGCACGTCGCGTCGCCTCCGCCGGACCGCTCATGTCCGCGCGCGTCCTCGCGGCGCTCCCGCTCGTCGGGGTGGGGGCTGCCCTGGCGCTCGGGGCGTCACCCTGGGCTTTCTACACGGGAGGCGGGCCGGGCAGCGTCTGTGCCGCGGTCGGCGTGGCCGCGTGGGGTGCGGGCATCGCCTCGTGTCGCAGAATCCTGGAGCGCTGCCGACGCTCCGAGGCATCCGGGCCGCCCACGGGGAGCGGTGCGGTGTCCGCCGACGGTGCCCTCGCATGCGACCTCGTCGCCTCCGCGCTCGCGTGCGGCGCTTCCATTCCGCGCGCGCTGGCGGCCCTCGCCGAGGCGTGCTCGCACGAGGAACTCGCCTGGACGGCCCGCGCCCTGCGCGTGGGGGCCTCGTGGGAGGAGGCGTGGGAGGACGCGCCGACCTGGGCGAGGCCCCTGGGCGAGGCGCTCGAGGCCTCGTGGACATGCGGGACAGATCCCGAGGGGATGCTCGCCCGAAGCGCCGCCTGGGAGCGGCGCACGCGCCTCGTCGAGGCGAGAACCAAGGCCGAGGAACTCAGCGTCCGGCTGGTCGGCCCGCTCGGGGTCTTCCTCCTACCGGCCTTCCTGGCCCTCGGGATCGCGCCCCTCCTCGCTCACCTCATGGGTGGAATCGGGGGATAGGGTCGTCGCCTGTCGATCAGCCGCGGTTCGGGCTGCGGTAAGAGCGCATCGTGGCCTCGACGTCGGGGCTGTCGGCACCCCAGGCTGCACTCGTCAGGTCACGGACCTGATCGGCCACGTCGCTTCTCGCCTGCGTGAACAGATCCAGGATCGTGCCCGCGAGCTCACCGGGCTCGTAGTCGTACATGTCCTCGGACAGGGTGAGGTCGGTGAGCGCACCGTTGGAATCGACGACGACGCGCACGCAGCGGTCCTGGGACTCGGCGACGACCTCCACCTGCGCGATGTCATCGACCAGCTTCTGGCTGTCGATTGCCTTCTGTTCAGCCTGGCTCTGCCACTCGTTGAGGAGGTTTTCGATCGCAGAATAGGTTTCTTCGGGGTTCATGGCTGGCTCTCTGTCCGCAGGATTCCGGCAACTAACGGTGATACTGTAGCCGCCCGCGCGCGGCCTTGTCTGCGCGGGAGCGTGAATGAGACCGGCCCGGCGCGCGTCACCCAGCCGGGCGCGTGTTGTCTGCGCGTCCCCTGCTCGCTCCCACCCGACCTCCTCGTGGAGAGTCGGGCGCGTGTTGTCTGCGCGTCCCCTTTCTGTATCCACAGGCACTCGCGTCGCGTTGCCTCTATCCACAGGGGCTTTAATCCAGGTGGAATGCGAGGGAATCTCACGCGCACACTGGCCCTGCGCGCGAGCGCGCGCACGACGAAAGGACAGATCAATGAAGATTATCGACCGACTCGACTGCGCCGTGACCAGGGCGCAACTCGCCGCCATGGGGACGATCCGCGACGCCTCCCAACACCTTCGCGCCGACCCGGATCGAAGCGACCCCTGCGCACAGAGGGACCCGGAGGAGGGCGCGACCACAGTCGAATACGCGATCGGCACCATCGCCGCCGCAGGATTCGCCGGCCTGCTCATCGTGATCCTCAAGTCCGACGCTGTGAGAGCGGCCCTCGAATCCCTCATCCAGGAGGCGCTCAACACGCGATGACACGCGACGAGAGAGGATACGTCACCGTCGAACACGCCGTGTGCTTCGTCGCCGTCACCCTGGTCATCGGCGTCCTCGTGGCCGCCGGCCAGGCCGGGATGACCGGATCGTCCCTGTGTCAGGCCGTGCGTGAAGGAGCCAGGGCCGCCTCCATTGGCGAGGCCGATCCTTGGGGCGTTGCCACGGCCTCGTTCCCGTCGGGGTCCTACACGGTCACGCGCGGGGACGGCCTCGTGACCGTCAGTGGCACCGCCCCCTATGGGGGTGCCGCCGGATGGGTCGGCGGGCAGGCGCACTGCACGGTCACAACAATCGACGAGGAGGACCTGTCGTGAGAGGGGAGCGGCACGCGCGACGGGGGAACGGCGGGAGCGAGGAGGGGTCGGGGACGATCAACTGCCTCGGCCTCATCGCCCTGGCCCTGACCCTGTCGGTGCTCCTGGCGGGCATCGGCGCCGCCCGCACCGCCTCGGTGCGCCTTCAGGCCGTGGCGGACCTGGCGGCGCTCGCCGGGGCCGAGCGCTCCGTGACCGCACGCTGGGAGGACGTCGGGGATCGGCCTTGCTCGGCCGCCGCCTCAGTCGCGCAGGCCAACGGCACCGACATCGAGACCTGCGAGGTGCGGGGCAGCGACTGTCGGGTGGTCCTGAGCGAGGCTGTTGTCATCATGGGAGTGAGGGCGACGCTTCGCGCGCGAGCGCGGGCTGGAAGCGTCACCTGAAAAAACTCCCAGGAAACTATCAGCTTCGTTCAATGGTGCCCTCAGGAAGTGCTCCTACAGTAAGAGTCATCAAGCTAAAGGAATCGCCCACCGGGGCGATCCGGGAAAGGGAGCGCATCGGGAGACTTGCACTGTGTTGATGGGATACTCGAAGGGGTCGGCCTCAGGGCCGGCCCCTTCGAGTATGTGGGGGTGGTCGGCGAGGTGGGGGTTATAGGACAAAACGTGTTGGTTTTGTGGTGACCTTTTGGCTTTCTGGTGCGGGAAAGTCGGTGTTTTAGTTGGTTGGGAGCCAACGTGGAGGTTGGACAAAACGTGTTGCTGGATGGTCGACTTGTCAGCGCCGATGGCGCGGCCACCGTCCGTAACGAGAGGCGCGATCCTTCGGGGTCGCGCCTCTGTCGTCTCCCTGGGAATAGAGAGAGCGTCGGGACGCCTGCGAGCTGTGGGGCCCTCTTGTGTTTGTGTGAACGCATCGTGCGCGCGTGAGCCCCTTTCACTCGCATGCTCACCCGTGAGGTGGCGGCTTGGGCACGGCCGGTGGCGGCCTGGGTCCCTTCATGTGCACGTTAACCCGATGGGTGGTGGCCTGGGCGCCCTGCCCACCATGCCACCAATAGGGTTTAGCTGCGCATTGACGGGTTACTGTGCATGTTCGGGGGTTCGCGCGCGAGCAGCATGCGAGGCCAGGCGCCGTTGTGCCCACATCGCAGACCACCTCGCCCACAACACCCGATTGTCAGCGTTTTTCGCCGAGGTGGTCTGCACTTTGGGCGCCACACCAACCAAAGCCACGCGCGGACCGCCACCAAATGGGGGGAATTGCGCTGTGAGAGGTGCACGGTCGAGCTCGGCCTACGTCGAGGGCGCCACCAAACGGGGGGGAATTGCACCAATAGAGGCGCGACACGCCGGCGACACGCCGAGGGGAGGCTTCTAATGGTGCAAAACCCCCATCGTCAGCCCGACATACACCCAGGCGCAGAGGGCGGAGGGCCGGAGGCCACGGGCGCGCTTCGAGACACGGGCCTAGCCACGGCACCCGCGGGCGGCGACCCGACAACCTCCAGACAAATTTCGCACGTAATTTCCCCTCGGTCATTTTTCGAGATCACCTGAAAACGTTGCAATTCCAGCGATGTGGATTCAACATTTGAACTAATCGCAGGGGAATTACGTGCGAAACTACGGGTTGATAGCCATAGCTGGGCATCAGGGCAACGCACCGAACAACATCAGCAGCGAAGACCCCACCGGCGCGGAGGGGTCGCAGGGGTAAAATCCGTGTTGGAGTTGCCCGCATCACATGTCGTCTGGCCCATCAAGCCCATGTCAGCCATTTTTCATCGAGGTGGTATGCACTGTGGGCGCCACGTCACCCCGAACCGCGACCTCACAGCCAGCAAACGGGGGGAATTGCACCATTAGAGGTGCGACACGCCGGCGACACGCCGAAGCAAGGCTCCTAATGGTGCAAAACCCCCATCTGGCCCGGGCTCTTTCTCCTTGCGGTGCCGCCTGGCCTGCGTGCTGTGATGCCGACCCCATCCGTTCCCGGGCGCGCGGTCCAGTAGACAGCTTCGAGTCGTTCCGTCAGTCGGTCGAGTCATCCGTTCCCGGGCGCGCGGTCCAGCAGGTAGGCGAGCAGCGTGATGGCCCCCTGCTTGGACAGGGGTTCGTTCCCATTGCCGCACTTGGGCGACTGCACGCAGCGCGGGCACCCGGACTCGCAGTCGCAGGAGGAGACGGCCTCGAGCGTGGCGGCCACCCACGACCGCGCGCTGTTGAAGCCGGCGAGCACGTGCCCGGCGCCGCCCCGGAACGCGTCGTGAATGAAGACGGTGGGAGCGCCCGTGTCGTCGTGCAGCTCGGTGGACAGGCCGCCCAGGTCCCAGCGGTCGCAGGTCGCGACGAGGGGCAGGATCCCGATCATCGCGTGCTCGGTCGCGTGCAGGGTGCCCGCTAGGTCCGCGGCGTTGATCCCCATCGCGGCCAGCGCCGCGGGGGTGAGGGTGAACCACGTGGACTTCGTGGGCAGCGTGTGCGTGGGCAGGAACAGCTCGATGTTGCGGATGAACTCGAGTCCGGGCAGGCGCAGCAGGTCGTAGTCGGTGACCCGCGTCGACACGTTCGTCGGCCCGTGATACCACGTGACCGTGCCATCCTCGCACATGTAGGTCTGCTCGATGGCGCACACCTCGACGCTCGTGTGGGTCGCCGAGCGCGTGCGCAGGGGAGTGCGCACCTCCTCGACCAGGGCGACGCGCGCGTCGCCCGCCCGTGCTGGTGGAATGACGATCGACGAGGCCTGGGCCCCCTCCCGCCGCCCGCCCCCAAGGTGGTCCGCTCCCTGGGAGCCGCCCCCGGCATCGGGGAGGAGGGTGCGCGGCCACCCTTGGGCGGCGGGTGCGGTGGGCGTGGTGAGGGGGCTGAGGGCGAGGACGTGGAAGGTGCGCCCCTGGTGGATGTAGATGGCGCCGGGGAAGACGTGGGCGTCGGCGGAGGCCTGGTCGATGGTGCCGACGACGGTGCCGGTGGCCGCGTCGACGATCTGGACATCGCCGGCGGCGCCGCGCAGGTCGGTGAGGTCGGAGGGGCGTTCGGGCCGGGTGGCGTCCCAGAAGTATCCGGCGGGCCTGCGTTTGAGGTACCCGTCGGCGACGAGCCGCAGGGCAACGCCGCTCAGTTCCGCGCCAAAGTAGGTGATGTCGGACGGCGTGATCGGTATTTCTGCTGCCGCGGCGGCGATGTGCGGTGCCAGCACCCACGGGTTGGAGGGGTCGATGACGCTGGCTTCGACCTCGCCGAGGATGTGTTCCGGGTGGCGCACGAGGTACGCGTCGAGGGGGTTGTCGGAGGCGATGAGCACGGAGGTTCCGGGCGCGCCCGCGCGCCCGGCTCGGCCGATCTGCTGGCGCAGGGACGCGCGCGTGCCCGGCCAGCCAACCGTGATCGTCGCGTCCAGCCCCGAGATGTCCAGGCCCATCTCGAGAGCCGACGTCGTGGCGAGCGCCCGCACCGCGCCGGTGCGCAGCGCCTCCTCGAGGGCGCGCCGCTCCTCGGGCAGGTATCCGCCGCGATATGCGCCCACCCGGCCCGCATTCGCGGAACCCCGCGACGACAGGCGGTCGCGCACCTGGGCGGCCACGGCCTCGGCCCCCGCGCGCGAGCGCACGAAGGCGAGGAGGCGCGCCCCCTCCTCGACGAAGGCGGCGGCCAGGTTCGCGGCCTCGACACCGGCGCTGCGCCGCACGATCGGGACCTTGAGGGTGGCGGTGCCCGGCGGCGCGTCGAGAGCGGCCAGGAACGAGGAAATGTCGACCTCGGACTCGTCGGCCATGATGGCGCCCTGCCACAGGACCAGCTCGTGGGCGCCGGCCGGCGAGCCGTCCTCGGTGATGGCGACCGCGTCGCGCCCCGTGAGCGCGCGCCCCACGGATGCCGCGTCGCGCACCGTCGCGCTGAGCATGACGACGCGCGGATCCGCGCCCAGGTGGTGGGCGACGCGCAGCAGCCGGCGCACGACCAGCGCGATGTGCGAGCCGGTGACGCCGCGCCAGTGGTGGGCCTCGTCGATGACGATGAGGCGCAGCGACGCCAGGAAACGCGACCAGCGCTGGTGCGACGGAAGCATCACGTAGTGCAGGAAATCCGGGTTCGACAGGATCAGGTCGGCGCCCGCACGCGCCCACTCCTTGGCCTCGCGGGGCGTGTCCCCGTCCACGGTCGTCGCGCGCACGCGGCGCAGCCGCTCATCGACGAGGCCGGGGCCGCCTTCCGGGTCCCCGTCCCCCTGTGCGTCCTCGGGGGTTACGTCCTGGCCCAGCAGCGACATGAGCGAGGCCAGCTGATCCGCGGCCAGGGCCTTCGTGGGGGCCAGGTACAGGGCAGACGGGCGGCGGTGGATCGCGGAAATGCGCGACGAATCCTCGGCCTCGACCAGGTCGGAGAGGATCGGAGTCCACGCGGCCAGCGACTTGCCCGAGCCGGTCCCTGTCGCGAGCACGACGTCGCGGCCCTCGCGCAGGGCGTCCATGGCCTCGCGCTGGTGGAACCACGGGCGCTCCACGCCCCGGCGCGCCCACGCGTCCATGAGCGCAGGGCAGACCCACTGCGGCCAATCCGCGATTCTTTCCGGGCGCCCCGGGAGCGTCACGTGGCCGACCAGGCGGTCGTCCCCGGAACTCAGGCGCTCTAAGACGTCCAGCAGGTCGGTGGGGGAAGGAGAAGAAGGCGACGTGGGCGCGCTCACGTCGCCCGACGGCGCGTGATCGGGTGCCTCATCCCGAGGCAACGCGGACGACCCCGTGCGAGGGGCGAAGCGCGCGTGCCCGCGTGTGCCCGCCCCGGCCTCGTCCGGGTCGGGAGAGGCAGAGCACTCAGCGCTCATCCGCGTCCGGGTTCACCCACCCCAGCGCCTCGGACGCCGACTCCTTCACGTACTCCATCGCGGCGATACCCGTCGAAATGCCCGACGAAATAGCGTCGCGCAGCTGGTCGTTGGACAGGCCCGCCTCCGTGTCGACCACGAAGTCCGCGTAGACGCCGAGCGTGCCTTCCGGGGTGGTCGCCGTGTACACCGTCGGGAAGTACTTCTCGCGATTCCAGTTGTCGGCGGTCGCGAACATCGCGTGCTCCGCGCTGGCGGCCGGAACATCCGGCTCCCACAGGGCCCGAATCGACAGGAAGCGCCCCGCCGTATCGAAGGACACCAGGAAGGGTATGCGGTCGAAGATCGCCCCGCCCGCGCGTCCCGGCTCGATCACGTCGAGGGCGTAGCCCATCGCGCGAATGGCGGCCGTAACGCGCTCGAAGTTCGCGGGGTAGGGCGTCGTATCGTCCTCGGGCACCACAAAAGGAACGTTCACTGCGCCGCCTCCTGGCTCTGTCCATCCCAATCCACGAACCCGGGCAGCGTCACCTCAAGGTCCGCGAAGAATCCCATGATCATTGCCATCGACGTTTCGAAGAAATGGTCGAGCTGCGCCTGGGTGAGGCCGGACAGTACGACGATGTTGCATTCGGCGATCAGTCCGTACTGCGCGCCGTCCTCCAGCGGGGCCAGGTAAGCCTTGGGGCCCGTGCGGGTCGCGTTGCAGGCTGCGACCTCGCGCGCGAGCTCACCGAACTGCTCCGGCGTGCGCGCGATCCCTCGCCATTGGGCGCGCAGCTGCAGGATCTGAGGATTCGTCGCGTTCCAGAAAAAAGCGGCGTTGGGCGTCAGGTAGGCCAGTTCGCCCTCGTTGTAGTCGCCGAAACGCACGTCCCGGGAGCGCAGCAAATCACGAATACGGTCGGTGCTGACAGGTGAAGAAGAGGCCACTGACAACTCCCGCGTTAAACGTACACAATCGGACACCCCCACTCTAATCGAGGCCTCCGTCACGCGCTCGCCCACCCTGAGCCCACCCTGAGCTCACCCTGAGCGCCTTCCGAGCGCTCCCCGAGTGGGTGGCGAGGCTCGCATCGGGGCCTGTGCGCCCCCGAAGCGGCCTTTCCAGTTGTAGATCCGCGTCTCCAACCCGTCAGCATGCACGCCCAATCCGCGAAGGCGCGCCACACTCCACTACAGTGGGTATGCAGTAGACGCATCGACACGAACGGAGGAACACATGGACGACCCCAATTCCGCCCTGCCCTCCGACCCGAGCGTCGACGAGTCCTACACGAAGAGCTCGCGTCCCGCTCGCCCCCGCGCTCGCTCAGGCGCGCGCGCAGACTCCGACGAGCGTGATGCTGGGCAGGACGGCGCTCCAGTCAAGGGTCGCCCCGCCCGTGCGCGCACAGCCGACCCTGCGCCTCGCGAGGCCGAGGCCGCTGACGCTCCCACGCCTCGTCGCCTGAGCTCCGACGGGTGGTATCGGCTCAAGCTCGCCCGCCGCCTGGCCGGCGTGGCGATCTGCCTGCTGGCGACGGGGCTCATCAGTCATGTCGCGCTGACCACCCCCTACGGTCAGGTGATCGACACGATCCTCATGGAAGGCATGATGCGATCGGCCAGCCAGTTCGAGGGCTTTTCGACGCTCATCACCGGTATCGTGTCCGTCCCCGTCATGGGAGTCGTCGGCGTCATCGTCGCCCTCGTCGCGGCCGCGAGGCGTCGGCCTACGCTGGCCGGGCGCGCCCTCGGCGCCGTCGTCGGCGCCAACATCGCGACCCAGATCCTCAAGGACTACATTCTGACCCGGCCCAACCTGGGGGTGACGACCGGCGCCGGGAACTCCCTGCCCTCCGGCCACACGACCGTCGCGGTGACGCTGTCGTTGGCGCTCATCGTGGTCGCACCCCAGTGGTTCCGCAGCCCGGCGGCCTGGATCGGGTGGGCGTGGACCTCGCTCATGGGTGTGTCCGTCATGATGGAGGGATGGCACCGGCCCTCCGACGTCATCACTGCCGCGCTCATCGCGGGCGCGTGGGCCCTCGCCCTGTCGCCGATCGAGCGACGGCCGAGGCATGGGGCGTCGATCCAGCGCGCGATGGTGTGGGTGTGCCTGGGCCTTCTCGGCGTCGCGGTCCTCGCCACGCTGGCCGCCATGTGGGGCTTCAGCATGTCCGCCGCGTCCCCCGGGTCCGGCTATGGCTTTGAGCATTTCCTCCTGATTCGGCCGTGGCGTTCGCGCGTGCTGGGTGTCGCCGCCATCGCGTGGGTGAGCGGCATCTGCGGCCTCATCATCCACGAGGTCGACCGCCTCGCGGGTGAGTAGGGGCGGGGTTTCCCAGCAATGTCGCACGTAATTCCCCCGCGACTATTTTCAATTGTGAAATTGCATCGTTGGTATTGCAACGTTTGTGGGACGGTCGAAAACTGACTCGACGGAAATTACGTGCGACATTGTGGTTGCGGCTGGGATAAGGGGATAATGGGAGGGACAGCCTTCCCCTGACGAAAGCAGTGCCATGGCCTCCCCCGTCACGTCCAAGCCCGCGCGTGTTGTCCTGGGTCTGCTGCGTCTCGCGGTGGGTTTCGTGTTCCTCTGGTCGTTCCTGGATAAGACGTTCGGCCTGCACTACTCGACCGGCCCCTCTCGCGCGTGGATCAACGGCGGCACGCCCGCGCAGAGCTACCTGACGGGCGCGACGACCGGTAAGCCGCTGGCCTCCTTCTTCGAGTCTCTCGCCGTGCCCGCGATGGATTGGCTGTTCATGGTGGGCCTGCTCGGTATCGGGGTGGCCCTCGTCCTCGGTATCGGCACGCGCCTCGCGGCGGTCGCGGGCGTCGTCATGCTGGGTTTCATGTACGCGGCCGTGGCTCCGTGGGTGTGGGGGTCGCTCAATCCGGTGGTGAACGAGCATCTGGTGTACGCGCTCGTGCTGATCTTGATTCCGCTGACGAGCGCGGGCGATACGCTCGGCCTGGGTTCGTGGTGGAAGGGCCTTGGGCTGGTGAAGAAGCTGCCTTTCCTTATCTGATCCGCACGATCGACGAGGCCGTGGCCGGGTTCTCCGGTCGCGGCCTCCGCGCTTCGTGGTGGCTACTACCCGGCAAGCCCCCCGGACTCGGACCGGTTCGGCTGCGGTGTCGACAGTGTAGCGGCGTCGACAGTGTAGCGGCTACGGTGTGGCATCGACGGTCGTTGTGCCGTGGTTTCCCAACAATCTCGCATGCAATTCCCCTGGGTCTATTTCAAATGTTGAATTGCGATCGTTGGAATTGCAACGTTTGTAGGGGATGTTGAAGGTTAAAGTAATTGAATTGCATGCGAAATTTTCGGGGTGTGGTCGGGGTGAGGTTGGGGTGTGGCTGCGCAATGGGACGTTGGTCCCCGAAAGTTTCTGAAAAAGTGCGCGCGTGGCGAGGGAAACAGGGCGACTCGCGAGATGAGCATATGTCACTCGAATGACACTAGATATTGTGGTGACTGTTCGTCGGAAATACTAGATCTAGTGTTTCATGGTGGCCATGCCCTACATCTAGTGGAGGCTCGCACCGGGCGGAGGACACCACCACCACCCACAGTGCCACGGCCTCGCCTCACGAGGGTGGAATGTTCACGACGTGTCGATCATGCGTCCGAACAGCACCGGCGCCCACAGGAGTGCAGGGTCCGCGGCACCGAGATGAACAACAAGCGCCCAGAGCAAACATGCGGAAACGCAGAAAAGACAGGACCAGGAACATGACTAGCGCACCCCGCTACGACGTCGACGCCATCGCTACCGTGCAGGAGTACCTCGACCGCTCCGACTGGCGAGTCAATGCCAACGCGAACCAGGGGTATTCGCTCGGCGGCCTGATCCTGAACTCGGCGGGCAAGATCGTCGCCAACTACTGGCTCGAACACGTCTACACGCCCGAGATCGGCGCCCCGCACCGCGAGGGCGACTACCACATCCATGACCTCGACATGTTCGCCGGATACTGCGCGGGCTGGTCCCTCAAGCGCCTCATCCAGGAGGGCTTCAACGGTGTGGGCGGCGCGATCGCCTCGGCCCCGCCGCGCCACTTCTCCTCGGCGTGCGGCCAGATCGTCAACTTCCTCGGCACCCTCCAAAACGAGTGGGCGGGCGCCCAGGCGTTCTCCTCCTTCGACACCTACATGGCGCCCTTCGTGCGCCTGGACGACATGGAGTACGAGAATATCGTTCAGTGCATGCAGGAGCTTATCTACAACCTGAACGTGCCCTCGCGCTGGGGAAGCCAGTGCCCCTTCACGAACCTCACCTTCGACTGGACGTGCCCGGACGACCTGGCCGACGAGCACCCCCTCATCGGCGACGAGGTCGTCGACTTCACCTACGGCGAGCTCCAGCGGGAAATGGACCTCATCAACCGCGCGTTCATCGAGGTCATGATGGGCGGCGACGCGGACGGGCGAGTCTTCACGTTCCCGATCCCGACCTACAACATCACGCCCGACTTCGATTGGGAGGGCGAGAATGTCGACGCGCTCTTCGATATGACCGCGAAGTACGGCCTGCCCTACTTCCAGAACTTCATCAACTCCGACCTGGACCCGCACATGATCCGCTCGATGTGCTGCCGCCTCCAACTGGACCTGCGCGAGCTCCTCAAGCGCGGCAACGGCCTCTTCGGCTCGGCGGAGCTCACCGGCTCGATCGGCGTGGTCACGCTCAACATGGCGCGCCTCGGCTACCTGTACAAGGGGGATGAGGAGGGCCTCGTCGCGCGCATGGACGAGCTCATCGACCTGGCCTCGAAGTCCCTCGAAATCAAGCGCGAGACCATCCAGTACCACATGGACCACGGCCTCTTCCCCTACTCGCAGCGCTACCTGGGTACGCTCGATAACCATTTCTCGACGATCGGCGTCAACGGTATGAACGAGATGGTGCGCAACTTCAGTGACGACGCCTACGACCTGACGGACCCGCGCGGCTTCGACATGTGCGTGCGCATCCTGGATCGCGTGCGCGAGCGCATGGTCCAGCTCCAGGAGGCCACCGGCCACATGTACAACCTGGAGGCGACCCCCGCGGAGGGCACGACGTACCGCTTCGCGAAGGAGGACCGCAAGCGCTTCGCCGACATCATCCAGGCGGGCACGCCCGACGAGCCCTACTACACGAACTCCTCGCAGCTGCCCGTGGGCTACACGGATGATCCGTTCCAGGCCCTCGAGGATCAGGAGGTCCTGCAGGGCAAGTACACGGGCGGCACGGTCCTGCACCTGTACATGGGCGAGCGCGTCTCGTCGGGCGAGGCCTGCAAAGAGATGGTGCGCCGCTCGCTCACGGCCTTCAAGGTCCCCTACATTACGATCACGCCGACCTTCTCGATCTGCCCGGTCCACGGCTACCTGGCTGGCGAGCACTTCACGTGCGAGAAGTGCGCGGCCGCCCACCCTCACGCGGAGCCGCAGGCCTGCGAGGTGTGGACGCGCGTCATGGGCTACTTCCGCCCGGTCCAGTCCTTCAACATCGGCAAGAAGGGCGAGTACCACGAGCGTCAGATGTTCTCCGAGAGCGCCGCGGATGCGCACGGTGAGCTCGTCAGCGCCTTCCCTCCCGCGGGGGGCCGCTGACGTGAGCGCTCGTCCCCCGCAGTACGAGGCCGGGGCGACCCGGGAGGGCACGCTGAGCCTGGGTGTCCCCGGCCTCGCCCGGGGGCGGGCCGACCGCGAGTGGACGCCGGACGACCTGCAGATCGCGGGCCTCGTCCCCATGTCGAGCGTGGACTGGCCCGGCAAGTTCGCGGCATCCCTGTTCCTGCAGGGCTGCCCGTGGGCGTGCCCGTACTGCCATAACAGCGCGATCATCGACCCGCGCATCCCGGGCGTGGTCGCGTGGAGCGCGCTCGAGGACCTGCTGGCGCGCAGGCGCGGCCTCCTGGACGGGGTCGTGTTCTCTGGCGGCGAGGCGACCCGTCAGGTCGCGCTCGGGGCGGGGATGGCTCGAGTGCGCGAGCTCGGCTTCGGCGTCGGCCTGCACACCGCCGGCCCCTACCCGCGCCGCCTGGCGGAGCTGCTGGGAGCGGGCCTCGTCGATTGGGTGGGCATCGACGTGAAGGCGACCCGGGGCAACTACGAGGCGGTGGCCGGGCGCGCGGGCTCCGGCGAGCGGGCGTGGGAGTCGCTGGGCATCGTCCTGTCTCATCTCGAGGTGGACCACGAGGCGCGACTGACCGTCTATCCGGATGGGCCTGGCGACGGCTTCGAGGTGGCGGCGCGGGCGCGCGAGATGGGGGTGCGGTCCTTCGCGCTCCAACAGGCGCGAGAATTCGGTACCCCGGAAGGTTTTGATGCCTCGCGCGCCGGATGGGACGATCAGGTGCGCGCGCTCGCGGCGGACATTGAGAGCCTCAATTTTGACAGTTTCGTGTTTCGTGGGGGCTCCTAGGGGCTTTGTCAAGTGACAGCGCCGAATAGTGGGAAGAAAATAGCGCAAGGTTTCACCTGTGACGTGTGAGCGCGGTATTGTGTAACAACCGCGTGACCGATGAAGTCTGGAGCACCGATGGCAGAAGAGCTGCATTTCGACGATCCTGCGGCGGCAGCACAGGATCCGTCGACCGACGCCGAAGCGCTGCGCCAACTGGCGTATCGCTACCCCGAGCTGCGCCCGGTTGTCGCCGCGCACCCGCACGCCTATCGAGGGCTGCTCGACTGGCTGCACCAGTTCAATGACCCGCAGGTCAACGCGGCCCTCGAGGCCCGCGACGACTACGACGGCTACATTGACTCCAACGGCTACCTCGTCATGCACGGTGACGTGTCCGGCGCGGTCGCCGGTTCCTCGATTCGCACCTCCGAGTCCGGCATGTATGTGCTCGGCCAGGGTGGCGTGAACTCCTACTCGCAGGTTGAGCGCACGACCCCCTACTCCGCGGTCGTCGGCTCGAACGCGCCGGTCCCGAAGGTGGGTGCGCGCGAGCAGGTGGTCGCCCAGGTGCAGCGCCACTCGATCATGGGCGGAAATGCCGCTCAGGATCCCGAGGCGACCGCCGTGTACCCGAGCACGCCGCAGGCCTACCCCAGCGCGTCGGGCACGCCCGCCAGCGCCCAGTCCACGCCGCAGGCGTACCCCAGTGCCGGCGCCTCCTACCAGGTGCAGTCCACGGCCCAGCAGCAGGTCGTGCCCGTCACGCGCGAACGTCGCCCCGTCCCGATCATGGGTATCGTCCTGGGCATCCTCGCAGTGGTCGCGTTGGTCCTTCTTGGCTTCGTGATCTTCGTGTTTACGCGCGGGTACGAGGGGCCAGCGGGCGGGTCGGATCCGGCCACCTCCTCGTCGAGTGCGACGTCCAAGCCGTCGCCGAGCGCCACGACGGATGAGCCCGTGAAGTTCCCGGCCCCCGCAGGCGCCACGAAGATGGATAGTTTCATGGCGCCGTCGGGCAACATCAAGTGTTCCTTCAGTGCCGATGGCGTTACCTGCGGCATCGCCGACTCGGACTGGGAGGAGGAGGGTTACGCCTCCTGCTCCGGCAGCAAGGTCGGCACGCTGACGGCCACGAAGACGGAGGCGACCCAGTCGTGTGCGGCGTCGATGCCTTCGGGTGGCCCCAAGCTGGAGTACACGACCGCCGCCACGAACGGCGACTACGCGTGCCGCTCCACCGAGGACGGCGTGACCTGCTGGAACACGAAGTCGGGCAAGTCTTTCGCCCTGTCCCGCGCGGGTTGGATGACCGGTACGAACGGCGAGATCAGCCCCACCGACTTCGCGTGGAACCAGTAGGCTGAGACGTGCGGGCGGGCTCCGAGGGGAATCCTTGGAGCCCGCCCGTGTCGTCTGTGCAGACGAGGCTTGGGCGGGCCTGAGTGGGCGCGTCGGGCCGCCGAGGGCCCGCACGAACGATGGCCTCACTGTGTCGCGGGTCGGTCGTGGCGCAGATGTAACGCTCCTGACGGGGCGTTGTCTGGCCGCGGGCCCCTCCCATTCGATAGGCTGGACACTGTGAGTACTCCGAACGCGCCCCGCCCTGCCCTCACCCCGCGTCAGCGTTTCCTGCGCGAGCGCCAGCAGCGTCAGAACTTGACGTTCGCCTTGGTTGGCGGCGCGCTGCTAGTGGTCGCGGTGATCGCCGCCCTCGTGTTTACCGGGATCGTGCCGGTTCCCTTCGGGAACGACTTCTCCGTGAAGGTCAAGTACGCCGAAACCGGCGACATTCCCTGCCCGACAGCGAACTCGAAGCCCGTGACCCCCTCGACGGTGTCGGTCGCGGTCATCAACACCACCCAGCACCAGGGCCTGGCCTCGAAGGCCACGGACATGCTCACGACCGCAGGCTTCCAGACGCAGGAGCCCGAGACCGCGGACGTCGAGTACACGGGCAAGGTGCGCATCACCGCCGGTCCGGCCGGCGTCGATAACGCCTACTCGGTCGCCCGCTTCTTCCCCGGCGCCCACGTGCGTCTCACCGACGCGACGGGTTCCGACGTGAAGGTCGAGCTGGGCACTTTCTACGACGACACGATGAGTGCGGAGGACGTCCAACGCGTCCTGAAGTCCACCGACCCGATCGAACAGCCCGCCAAGTGCCGCCCCATGTCGGGGTCGTGAGCCGACCGACGTGCCGTCACCCTAGGAAGGCCGCCCCTCGGGGCGGCCTTCCTAGGGTTAAAGGACGCAACGTGTTGGTTTTGTTGCGCTTTTTTGGCTTGTTGGTGCGGGAAAGTCGGCGTTGGAGGTGGTTGTGTCATCGAGGGGTGTGAATACCCTCACGTACCTGATGTGCGGGTTAACGTCTGGGCGAATGCTTGGCCGGGTGCGGACACTCGGTGTCATGTGGACACTCGGTGTCAGGGGGCAGTTCGCCAGCGCCGACGGTGTCCACCATGCCAAGCTTCTGATACGCCACCGGCTGTGTCATCGGCTGCGCCACTGACTGCGCTGCCGGTGGCATTGCGTGACTCCCGTTGGGTGTGCTTTCCGCGAATGTCGCATGCAATTCCCCCGCCCCTGTGTCGAGTTACACATTCGCATCGTTGGAATTGCAACGTTTGTGGATGCTGTTGAAAGTTCACTCAATCGAATTGCATGCGAAACTGCTCCGAGGATGTGCGCTCGCAACGCGCACGTGGGCCCGCTTCGCCGCCGCCTGACCGCCGGGCGGCTTACCCTAGTGCACCCGCGCGCACGTGGGCCCGCTAATTCGCACGCTGACCCGCTAGTGCGAGCGTGGGCAGCCCTGCCCAGACACGGAATAGCGGGTTTACGTGCGATATAGCCGGTTGGCGCACGCAATAGCGGGTTCGCGTGCGAGCTCCATGCGAGGCCGGACGCCGTTGAGCTGTCCCGGGTATTGTGGAGAGTGTCTTAGGCCGGATTGGAGGTTTGGGATGTCTGGTCAGCGTCAGTATTCGATGGAGTTGCGTGAGCGTGCGACGCGTATGGCGTTGGAGGCTCGTGCTGATCCCGGGCGGTGTAGGGGTGCTATTAAGCGCATTAGCGGCCAGTTGGGGATCAATCCTGAGGCGCTGCCTACGTGGGTGCGCGCCGTGGAGCAGGGCGGGCGCAATGAGCGTGGCGAGATCAGTGATCAAGAGGCCCATATCCGGGCGCTGGAAGCTGAGAACCGTGAGCTACGGCGGGCCAACGAAATTTTGAAGGCGGCGTCGGCTTTTTTCGGGGCGGAGCCAGGTCGCCTCGGACGCTAGTCTACGATTTCATTGAGGCCAACCGGCATCGGTGGGGAGCCCGGCCGATCTGCGCTGCTTTAACCCAGTTAGGGGTGCGGGTTGCTCCCAGCGCCTATTACGCTGCCCGGACTCGTGCCTTGTCGGCGCGCAGCGTGCGCGACGAGGCGCTGATGCGTGTGATGAGGCAGGTGTGGAAGGAGAACTGCTGTGTGTTCGGGGTGTGTAAAATGCATGCCTTCCTCAACACTCACGAGTTGGGCGTGGGATATGTGGCGCGGTGCACGGTCGAGAGACTGATGCGGCGTATGGGCATTCGTGGCGTGAGTCGGCGTCGGACCCGCCATGTCAGCCTCAGCACCGCGCCATGCATGCCCCTTGGACCTGGTCAATCGGCATTTAGGGGCCCATGATCTCAACGAGTTGTGGGTCTCGGACATCACCTACGTGCCAGCCCAGGCTGGCTGGGTCTACGTCTCCTTCGTCACCGACGTGTGCTCGCGTAAAACCTTGGGCTGGAAAGTCGCCTCCTCGCTGCATACCGACGTGGCCCTGGACGCGTTGAACATGGCGATCTACCAACGTCGCCGCGATGAAATAGACACTCGTGGGCTCGTGCACCACTCCGACCGAGGCGTCCAATACCGCGACGTGCGCTACGGGCAAGCTCTCGCCCGTTGCCAGGCAGTGGCGTCGGTGGGTTCGACCGGTGAGAGCCTGTCAATTTTTCTGTGTATGGGGGTTAGAGGTAGGGGGTGATTCGGTCGGGGTAGGCGGTGGTGAGTTGGGCGAGGGCTTGTTTCCAGTTGGTGGTGGTGTGTCCTTCGATGAGGCGGGTGTGTCCTGTTCGTTTGTTGGGGGGTTTGCCAGCGTCTGTGAGGCGCTGGGCGGCTCTTTTGTCTTCGATGTTGCAGATGGCGAGCCACAAGAGTTTGACGGCGGCTTCTTCGCTGGGGAAATGCCCGCGGTTCTTGGTGATTTTGCGTAGCTGGTAGTTCAAGGACTCGATAGCGTTGGTGGTGTACACGACGCGGCGCAGCATGGGCGGGAACGCCAAGAACGGCGTGAAGCGCTGCCAGGCGCGCTGCCAGGTGGCAACCGTTTGGGGGTAGCGCGCTCCCAGGTCGCTGGCCGCGAAGTCCTCCAGCGCCCCTCGGGCGGTTTCCTCGTTGGGCGCGCTGTACACGGCCTTGAGAGCCGCGGCGACGCTCTTGCGGTCCTTGTAGGACACGAAACGCATGGAGGCGCGGATTAAGTGAACGACGCAGGTTTGGACCATGGACTGGGGCCAGGTCGCTTCGATGGCTTCAGGCAGGCCAGTAAGTCCGTCGCAGCACACGATCAGGACATCGCGTAGGCCTCGGTTGGCCAGCTCGGCGCACACGTGGGCCCAAAAGGAGGCGCCTTCATCGGCTTGGACCCAGATGCCCAGCACGTGCTTGACCCCCTCCATGTCCACTCCGACCGCCAGGTGAGCGGCCCGGTTCTCCACCCTGTGATCGCATCGGACTTTGATGCGGATCGCATCCAGGTAGATCACCGGGTAGAACGCTTCTAAGGGGCGGTGCTGCCACTCCAAGACGGCCTCGCACACCGCGTCAGTGATCGTAGAAATCGTCCCAGCGCCCACCTCCACGCCCAGGGTGGAGGCCAGGTGATGGCGGATATCGCGTACCGTCATCCCCCCGGCATACAAGCTGATAATCATCGAATCCAAACCATCAAGGCGCCGCTGTCCTTTACGCACCAGGCGCGGGGTGAACGAGCCCGCCCGGTCCCGGGGAACCTCGATCTCGAAGGCTCCCACCTCCGACATCACGGTCTTCTTCGTCGTGCCGTTCCTCGTGTTCGAGCGCGCCTGCCCACTGGCCTGGCCCTTCTCATACCCCAAGTGCTCGGTCAGCTCCGCGGCCAACCCGCGCTCCAACGCCTCCTTAAGCAACGCCGGCAACAAGCCCTCGCTACCCGTCATCTCGACCTCGCCAGCATCAAGACGCTCAAACAACGCATCCAACGCCCCCGAGCGACGAAGCTCCTCCACCGTCTCACGCCCACTAGCGCGAGCCACAACAACATCATCATCATTCATCATGCATCAATCCTTTCAAACAAAAGACGGATACACAGACAATTAAACACGCCCACCGGTGACTCCTACGATAACGCCCTGGCCGAAGCCTTGAACTCCTTGTACAAAGCAGAACTCATCTACAGCGAGGCGCGCCCCGGCTACGCCGGCCCCTGGCGCGATCGGCGCGAGGTCGAACGCGAAACCGCTGCCTGGGTCCACTGGTACAACACCCGCCGCCCCCACCTCGCCCTGGGCGGCATCACACCACAACAAGCAGAAAACCAACACACAACAACACGAAGGAAGCGGCCTCAACAAGCCTCCACAAAACCCAGGACTTGACACCGTTGTGTCCATAACGCAGGCCGCCTCGCCTACGACAACCTAATTTCGGCGTTTTTCGCCGAGGTGGTCTGCACTTTGGGCGCCACACTGCCCCGAACCGCGGCCTCACCGCCACCAAACGGGGGAATTGCGGCATAAGAGGCGCACGGTCGAGCTCGCCCCATGTCGAGGGCGCCACCAAACGGGGGGAATTGCACCATTAGAGCCGCGACACGCCGGCGACACGCCGACAGGATGCTTCTAATGGTGCAAAACCCCCCATCCGCCCTGGCGCGGAGGGGCCGCAGGGGTGAACTGCGTGCCGGAGTTGCCCGCATCACAGAACATCTCACCCATTAAGCCAATGTCAGCCATTTTTCGCCGAGGTGGTCTGCGATGTGGGCGCCACGCACCCGCCGCCCGCCGTCGCACCGATGGTACGGGCCACCACACCCATGCCACCGGCCGTCGCGTGGGGGGAATTGCAGCATTAGAGCCGCGACACGCCGGCGACACGCCGACAGGATGCTTCTAATGGTGCAAAACCCCCACCATTACCCCTGGGGTCATGCTCCCGCACGGGTTGAATGCCCCCGATCAGCTGCAATGTTCCCGATGGGGCGCATCCTGTCTGAGGAGCGGCGGTGCGAGCAGGCTAGCCTGACGACACCGCCCTCGACGACGCCTGGGACCGTGTCGCGACCGACACGTTATGTCCATAATCGCTGTCCTGTCTGCGCACGAAGTGGCCTGCTTCCGCTGCGCCGACCCGGGGAGGGTGCCCCGGCCTCGTCGAGGGGCGTCAGTAGGAGGACGGCGGGTCGGGGAGGGTGCCCCGGCCTCGTTGAGGGAGCCTCAGAAAGAGGAGAGCGGCCCGGCGGTGCCCCGGCCTCGAATGTTCTCGAGGAGGGCGTGGCCGTTAGAGCCGTACCAGACGGGGATGGACTCGGGGACCGTCCACAGCGCGTCGGGGACCATCGCCTCGAAGGTGCCGTGGGCCATGAACTGTTCGATCTCGGAGAGGGAACGAATCGCGATACCCGCGACCGCCTGGGGGAATTCGCGCGCGAACTCCGCGTAAATCTCGGGGTCACGCTGGCCGTCGTCGCCGACCAGGAGCCACCGCACGTGCGGGAACATGCGCGCCAGGCGGCGCAGTTCGCGGCGCTTGTGCTCGGGGCCCGAGCGGAACCACCCGGTGTTCGACGGGCCAAAGTCCGTCATGAGGAAGCCGCCCGCCGGGTAGCCGGTGCGCTCCAGGAATGAGCGGACCGTGGGTACGACGTTCCACGCGCCGGTCGACAGGTACATGATGGGGGCGTGTGTGCCTTCTGGCACCCCCTCTGAGGTCGCCGACGAGGTCGTGAGCGTCGTCAGCAGTTCCGCCATGCCCGGGACGGCCTCGCGCGAGGAGACCCGATCGAGGAAGGCGTGCCGCGCGGCCGACACGAGGCGCGGCAGCATGGAGACCATGACGGTGTCGTCGATGTCGGAGACGACGCCGAAGTGTTCGTCGTCGGAGACGATGCGCAGGCGCACGCGGGCAGGGCGCCCGGCGCGGATGCGGCCCTTGCGGGGGCGCTCGTACATCGCCGAGGCCGGGGCCGGCAAGGGGGTCGCGGTGCGCAGCGTGGTGGCGAGCTTGGTGGCCGTTTCTTCGGAGAGGCCGAGGGCTCGCACGTCGCCCGCGTGCAGGACCTGGATGGTGGCGTTGTGCCAGCCGGGTTCGAGGCCGTGGCCGAGCACTGTCATGTCGACGAAGCCGCCGCGGTCGGCGAAGGCGAGCCTGCGGGCGTTGCCGACGGTGACGAGGACGGGCTGGCGGGGGACCTGCGCGTTAAAGAACTGGCGCCACCCGCGGCGGTTTTGCAGCCACGTGCGCGACTCGTCACCGCGGGCCATGAGGACGCGGCCGAGGATGCGGGCGCTGCGCTGGGAGCCGATGCCGCCAAAGCCGACGACGCCGGGGTAGAACCAGCCTTTCGACATGGCCGCGACCAGCAGGGTCGACGCGAATTCACCCGCGCCGGCGGTCAGTGCCAGGGCGAGTGAGGGGGACTCGTCGTCGATGAGAGGAGGTCGAAGCAACATCAGGGTAATCATAGGGCCAACCCACCGGGGAAGCGCAAGCTCCGGAGCGACGGAGCCGCAGGCGCCCTGTGGTAGTCTGACCGCACAGTCAAAAGGAGTGCCGCGAGTCGGTTGTGCGCCTGTCCACTGAGGTGTGGGCCTCGTCGTCGAGAGAGCACGAAGGAGAAACAATGACGCAGGAAGAGCTCTGGGGTGGGGCAGCCGCGCGGCGGCCGAGGGTCATACGCCGGCTGGTGTTACTCGTGCTCGTGCTCGTGGTGGGCGCCGGTATGGCTTGCTGGTTCGTTGGCAAGCCGGCGTGGGAGAAGGCCTCGGCCGAGGAAGCGGCGCAGCGGTACGTCCAGCTGGTCTTTGAGGGGAAATACGAGGAGGCTGAGGAGTATGCGCGTCCGGCCTTCCCGGGCTGTTCGGATCTGCACTGCACGTTAGACGCGTCGATGGCACAGCCCATTGAATACCCGCAGCTCATCGACCTGTCATTGGAGAAGGAGCACAACAGTGACTACATGGTGACGGTCCGTTACACGGTGGCGGGATCAGAACAGACAGGCGTGTTTTCAGTGGCACAAGCCAGAGGATACGTTTCCGCTTCTGACAAGCGGCAGATGGGGGCGTGGGTCATTGAGACTCCGCTCATGGTGCGCACGAGGGCGACGCTTGATAAAGCCATCTCCTCGCTGACGGTCGGGGAACAGTCCGTCTATGACGCTCCTACCGGGGGAAATGGACGGCCCTACCCGTGCGCGTCCGTGACGATCAGTGGATACCCCGGGCTCTACGATATTCATCTGACGAAGATGTCGGAGCGCTGGTACCAGGAGCTGTGGGGGAGCGATGATACTCTGATCGACTCCGGCGACTTCGACCATGTGACCGTGGCGCTCGGTGACGATTTCGGTATTCGTGTCGTTGCAACCCCCGAGGACTACGACGAGGTGCATGCGGACATCGAGAGCATGATTCGGCAGTGCTTGCGAGGCGAAGATTCCTGGGTGTGCGACTCGAGGCTGCGCGGCAAGGGCGAGGACGGTGTCACGATCTCGATGAGGGATGATGTGCGCTTCGAGTTCACCAGGGCCGCTCTCGAGAATAACTGGGTTAACGTAACCGTGTCATTCCCAGATGGCACTGACGAGAATGTCACCGTGACATGGGTGTATGTGCTCCATTACCGTGATCCTGTCACCATCACATACAAGGTGACGAGCTGAGTGTTCGCCCCACCTACTCCAGCATGACCTACGTCGCCGATATGCGCCTCGAACCAGGGGCAGACGCGCGTGGAGTTCTCCTAACGGACAGTAGCTCGACGAGGCCGGGGTGCCTCGGGTGCCACGCGCGCGGCCGCGCAGGGCCCGCTCAGTCGAGGGGGAGCTCGGGCGTCGGGGCGGCCGTATTCTTACGCAGGGCGGGCAGGCCGATGAGCATGAGGGCGACCATCGCCCACCCGGCACCCGCCATGGTGAAGAGGCCGCCGCGTGCGCCGATCGCGTCGATCGCGGGCCCGGCGATCGCCGTGCCCAGCGAGGTGCCCAGGTTGATCGAGGTTGACATCCAGGTCAGGCCCTCGGTGAGCTTCGCAGCGGACACGGACTGCTGAATGATGACGTTGACGTTCGTCATCGTCGGGGCGCAGGTCAGGCCCGTGACAAGGATGACGGCGGCCATCGTCCAGATGTTGAAGGCGACGGGGAACAGGCTCATGCCGATCGCCATCGCGATGACGCCGATCGCGAAGAGCTGCCAGGTGGGGCGCCTCCACGTGCGCGCCCCGTAGAACAGGGCCGCGGTCAGTGAACCGATCGAAAAGAGTGCCAGGAGGATGCCGCCGAGCGCGGGAGCGCCCAGCTCCTCGGTGAAGCTGACCATCGAGACCTCCATCGCGCCGAAGGTCATGCCCATGCCAATGTAGGTGGCAGCCATGACGAGGACGACGGGCTTGCGGATGACGGACTCGCGCGGGGCGTGCGGGTCGTAGGGGATCGTCGCGGGCTCGGAGGAACGGCGAGACAGGAAGAGCGCGCCGCCCACCGCCAGGCTCACGATGGAGATCGCCAAGCCGGTCGCCGGGTGCAGGGCCGTGCCCAGGACCGTGGAGAGCACGGGCCCCACGATGTAGACGAACTCGTCGACCGCCGACTCGAGGGCGTAGGCGGTCGTCAACTGGCCGGGCTTGTTCAGGATCGTGGTCCAGCGTGAGCGCACGAGCGCGCCCGGAGCGCCCCACGTGGCGCCCGCGAGGGCCGCCGGGATGAACAGCAGCCACTCGGGTGCATGCATGAGGGTGGCGGCCACCAGCGCGCACATCGACACGGTGGAGATGATCCACGCGGGCCCCATGACGCGCAGCTGCCCGTAGCGGTCGACGCGGCGGGCGAGGATGGGCGCGCAGAGCGCCATGACGATGATGTTGACCGCGGCAACGGCACCGGCCAGCGTGTAGTTGCCGTACTCGGCGCGCACCAACAGGATCGTGGACAAACCCACCATCGACATAGGGAGGCGCAGAATCAGCCCGGCAGCGGAAAACTTCCAGGCCTGACGGTAACGCAAAATGTCGAGATAGGTACCCAGCATCCCCCTATTCTATCGTCGGTCGGAGGGCGCCAATGCCGGTCGTGATGGGGTGTAGCTAACCCCCTGACCGCGCGCGAGAGCGGGACGCAGCCACGGCCTCGTCGAGCGTGGACGAGGCCGTGGCCGGGAAACGGGGACAGGCTCAGTCGCTCACCTCGAAGACGCCAACCTGGCCTTTTTCCGCCAGGGAGAGCGCGTGGTTGACGAAGGAGTAGTGGCCGGCCTCGAGCGGCGTGAACTCGACGAAGCCGCCCTCGGCGGCGCCCAGGGTCAGGACCTGTCCCCAACCGCCGCCGCTCCCGCCGCCGCGGATGACGTAGGCGCCCTCGCGCCACACGGTGTCGAACTGGGTGCCCACGACGTGGAAGGTTGTCGCCAGGTTCGGGCCCGCGTCCATGACCCACACGCGCACGCGCTCGTTGGTCTTGATCTGGATGGGGTGCGCCTTGTACTGGAAGGGCACGCCGTTGAAGGCCATCGCGTTGGGCGCCAGGGCCGACAGGAGGGAGGCGTCCGCGCTCTGCCCGTCCGCGCCCAGGTAGAGCTCGGAGGCGACCATCACGTACTCGCGGTCGACCGTACCCAGGTCGGTCGGGTCGATGATGACGGCGCCGAACATGCCGTTCGCGATGTGCATGGACATGGGCGCGGTCGAGCAGTGGTAGAGCCAGATGCCCGCGTTCTTCGCGACGAAGGTGTACTCGAGGGTCTGCCCGGGTTCGATCGAGCGCATGACCTGGTCGGGGGAGACGAGGCCCGCGTGGAAGTCCAGCGAGTGGCTCATCGTCCCGTTGTTGACCAGCGTGATATGGAAGGTGTCGCCGATGTGTCCGCGCAGGATCGGGCCGGGCGCGTCCCCGTTGAAGGTCCACGTCTGGCGGGTCAGCGAGCTCGTGACGTTGACGGTCTGCTCGGTGACCGTGAACGTGTAGTGGCGCTCGGTCTCGCTTGTGGCGGGCGGCAGGACCGGGTCGCGCGGGGTGATCGTCGCCGCGTAGTCCGTCAGCTCGGTCGGGGTAGCGGGTCCCGCGGCGGCATCCTGGCCGTGGTCGTGGCCCGCGTGGCCGCCCGAGGCCGAGGCCCCCGCCGAGGAGGAGGCGCCGGAGGACGAGGTACCCGAGGATACGCCCGTGGCCTGCACGTGCAGGGTCATACCCATCTCGCGGTGTCCGGGCAGGGAGCACCAGCCCTCGACGTCCCCGGAGATGACGCCGAGGTCCAGTTCCTTCGTCTCGCCGGTCGCCAGAGACCCGGAGGTCACGCCCGTCTCGAACACCAGGTCGTGGCGCTGGTCCCCCGAGTTCGTGAAGTCAATGATGAGGCGGTCGCCGACCGGGACCTCAATGTGGTTGGGTGTGAAGGCCATGCCCTCGACGCCCACCGACACGCGGGTCGTGTGCCCGGTCGGCGTCACGGACGAGGCCGTGGTTCCCGTCCCCGCGCCCGTGCCCTGCGTCGTTGGCGCGGTGGGGTTAGACAGGAAGATCGCCAGCGCGAGCGCCACGACGGAGACAACGCCGATGATCGCGCCCGCCGTGCGGCTCACGGGCGAGTGGTCGCCCGCCGGGCTCATGCGCAGCTTCGGCGTTTCCTTCGACGCGGCGCCCTTCGGGGCGGACGCCTTCGGGTTCTTGCCTCCCGGCGACGGTGACGCAGACAGGTTCAGGTCAGCCACGGCGGCCTCCTTGTGTGGTGGGGGATGAAGCGGCGGCGCGCTTGGCGCGCGCCTGGGAGCGCCCGCAGCGGGCCATGAGGACAATGTCGACGACGTAGGTGGCCAGCAGGACCACCCACGCGGCGGTGGTAAGGCGTTCGGCGGGGATGCCTCCCAGGGACGCGACAGCAAGGGCGAACACTGCGGCCACGTTGCGAGCCGCCTCCCGGATCGGAGCCCCGGCCTCGAGCACGCCGACCCCGACGCGCACCGCGGACGGGCCGCCGCCGATGACGACGGGCATCAGGTAGGTGAGAGCGCCAACGAAGAGCTGACCCACGCCGGCCGCGCCGAGGATCGGCAGCCACGGCAGGAACGCGGCGCGCAGGCCGGTCGCGTCCACGGCCTCGAAGGCGCGCAGGGACGCCCCCGCGCCCGCGACGAGAATCCAGGCGGCACCCAGCGTGAGGGACCACGCACCGTACTCGGCCGGGCCCTTCTTCAGCGCCGCGCGAAGGAGCGGAACCCCCACGCCCAGCGCCGCCGCGCCCACGACGACCAACAACCCCACGGAGGCAACGCGCATCGACCCGGCCAGGACTCCCGCGCCCGCGACGAGGAGCGCCCCCACCCACAGGGGCAGCGCACTCGTCGCGAAGGACACGGCCCGCGGATCCATGCGCGTGCGCATCGCGGTCGGCCCGAGCGTCACCAGGGTGCCACCCATCGTCAGGCCCACCCATCCGGCGACCCCCGCCAGCGCGTGGGCGACCGTCAGCCGATCGCGGGCCTCGGCCAGCCATGCGGGAGCGTCCGCGTCGAACATGGCCGCCGTGACGAAACCGGCCAGCGCCGCACCGACCACCAGGAAGAACGCCGCCGCGATGTAGTACCGGATGATGACGGCGAAGCGGGAGGCCAGGCGCTCGCGGGAGGCGGTGAGCAGCGCCCACCCGTGCCATGCGGCGACCACGCCGACGACGGTCGCGCCCGTGACGGTTGCGTGCCACACTCCAGACCACATGCCGCCGATGAGCAGCAGCAGGGAGGCGTTGAAGGCTGCGATGCGCACGGTATTGTCGCGCCCGGCCCGCCGATCGTCTGGTGCCAGGTGGGCGAGCGCCCGCGTAAAGTACCAGGACCACTGGAAGATCCCGTTGGACAGGACACCCAGCGTGACGAGGTGGATCATCGTCCACAGGTTCTGCGGGATGAATCCGCGCGCGACGATCATGACCGCCGCGGCGCCGGCCGCCGTGCACATCCAGATCGTGGTCGCGCGGTCGGTGCGGGGAACGCGGGGCTTGGTCATCGGGCCTCCCGTCCGCCCGGGGACGCGGGAGCCGCAGGCCTGGCCCCGGCCTCGTCCCCGGGCCCGATCTCGCGCGAGGCCGCGCGCGCCCGGCGAATCGTCACCGTCAGCGTCGTGCCCACGAACAGGAGCACGCCCACGACCCCCAGAGTGCCGCCCAGGCGCCACGGGTAGGGGGCCTCGCGCGCGCCCGCGAGGAGACGGACGAGGAGGGAGAGCTGCAGGAACGCGAAGGGGACCCACATGGCGACGTGGTAGGGGACCTCGCGCCGGGCGACCGCCGGGATGATGACGGGCGCGTGTGCCAGCAGCATGGAGACGACGAAACCGATCGTGATCGCGTGGACGCCGGCGTCGTAGCCGTATCCGTCGAAGGCGGGAGGGGCGATCACCCACATGAGTGCGGGCACGAGCGCCCACGCGTAGCCGCTCAGCATGCACACGGCCGCCAGGCGCGGCAGGCCGCTCATGCGCACGGTGCCGCGCGCGACGTCGTGCCACGCGGTGTCTGCCATGAGGACACCCAGGCTCAGGCCGATCAGCGGGTATCCGATCGCGGGCGAGTAGAGGGCGACCGTCAGGCCCACCATGAGGGCGGCGCTTTCGGCGGTGATGCGCCGCTCCGTGGAGCCGGACGCGAAGGCGAGTCGCGCGAGCTCGACGCGCTCGCCGACGATCGTGACGATCAGGAACGCCAGCCACCACGGCACCGCGCGCGGCGTCTCCAGACCTCGCCACCACAGGAGGATGCCGCCCAGGCCAATGAGAGCGCCCATCAGCTGGATGAGGACCGCGTGGGTGGCCTGCCGGCGCGCCCACACGTAGCAGTAGATGGCCGTCAGCAGCGCCATGCCGAGGGTGATGAGGAAGCCGGGCATCATGCGCTCGGGCGCGAAGCCGCTCAGGTGGGCGGCCAGATAGCGGGGGATCGGAAGGCTCGCGAGGGTGGTGCGCGCGGCCTCGTTCAGGGAGATGACGACCGCGCTGATGCCGCCCGCGCCGGTGAGCAGGGGGGCGGCGTAGGCCCACGGGCGTCGCCCGTCGGACTGGAGGGCAACCGCGCGCTCCAGGCAGATCGCGGTGCCCAGGAACCCGTAGATCATGAGGAGTCCGTGCACGGTCCCCAGGCTCGTCGAGGCCACGGGTGCCAGGGCCCCCAGGCGCACAAGTGAGGCGTCCAGTCCCGAGAGGAGCGCGACGCCGGCCAGGAGCAGGAAGACGAGGCGTCCGACGGGCAGCCGGGGGATGGGAGGCCTCGTTGTCGTTATCGACGAGGCCTGGGCTGGCGCATCCGGTTCCGCGTCGTGTGCGGGTCGGCGGGATGCCTCGCTCATGTGGGTGCTCCTGGTGTCGGCGGGCGGTGTCGGCGAGCCGACGAGTCGAACTATCACCACGGTAGCGGCCCGCGCCCCATACTTCTACGGGTAATCGCCGTGAAAATGTTCCCCGCGTGCCAACTGGGCCCTTTGCTGGGCCGTGGACCGCTGTAAATCGTCGGTACGTGGGGGTGTTTCTGTTGCAAATTCGCTGGTCTGAACGTTTGACAGATTTTGGGGGGGGCTAGCCTGGTGTGCATGGTTGAGATGTCGGGCGTGGATGCTCGTGTGGAAGCGCAGTTGGAGGCCCTCGGTGTTGCGCGTGTTGCCGCCCAGCGTGCGGGTGCGGCGGCGCGGGCTTTTTTGGAGGGTTCTCAGGAGGTTCGCGGGTGGGGGCGTGACTCGTCGGGGAGCGTGTGTGTGAGCGTGGATGCTGCTGGGCGCGTGGTCGAGGTTCGTGTGGATGACGTGGTTGATCCTCGGTTTGTGAGTGCTTACGAGGAGGCGGTTGCTGATCGTGGGGCGAAGCTGGCGGATGTGGCGGCGGATGCGTATGGGGAGGAGTCTCGGGAGGCTCGCGCGTTGGTGGAGCAGTATGGGTCGGCTCGCAGTCGTGAGGAGGAGCGTGGGCCGGTTGTGCGTGGCGGGGTGCTGCGTCGGGGTCGGCGGGTGGGCAACACCTATGGGAGGGGGTCGCTGTGAGTGGTGACGTGTTGAGTGTGGTCGTGCCGGACGTGGTGCGTTTGGCTGGCCGTGTGGATGCTGTGAGCGATGCCGTGGGGGTGGGTATTGGCGCGTTGAATGTTGCGCCGCCTGCGGATGGGCTGGGGTTGTTGGTGGGGGCGATTGTGTCTCCCGTGTTGGATGTGTTTACTCGGTCGGCGCATGAGATGTTGAGCGAGGCTGGTGTGCATGCGCGTGGCACTGCGCAGGTGTTGCGTGATGCGGCGGCGGAGTTTGAGCGCGCCGAGTTGGAGTCGGCGGGTCTGATTGAGGCGGTGGGGCTATGAGTGAGGATACGTTGGAGGGCGGGCGTGGTGGGACGCCTGCTCCTACTGGTGGGTTGCGTGTTGGTGATCTGGTGGCCTCGCGTGTGGATACGACCACGACGTGGCAGGGTGCTGGGTTGTTGGAGGATATTGAGTCGTTGAATTCGTCGTTGGCGCAGGGTTCGTGGTTGGGTGCTGGGCTGTCGACGGTTGGTGCCGTGGCTGATGTTGCTTCGGGGTTGATGAATCCGATTGCGACGTTGGTGTCGTGGGGCGCGGGGTATTTGATTGAGCATTTTGAGCCTTTCAAGCAGTGGATGGATGAGCTGGCGGGCAGCGCGGATCAGGTGCGGGCTCATGCGCAGACGTGGACGAATACGGCCGAGGCGATGAGTGCTCAGGCTGACTCGTTGGAGTCTGATGTGGCGTCGTTGCTGGTGGGCGGCTCGGGGCAGATGGTTGAGGCTGCGCGTGTGCGTTGCGCGCAGACGATTGATGCGTTGCGTGCGGGGGCCAGTGCGACCTCGGCGATGAGTACTGCGTTGGGGGTTTTGGCTGAGGTTGTGGGGGTGGTGCACGGTATTGTCGTGTCGACGTTGAGCGACATTATTGGCCAGCTGACCCAGGCGATCTTGGAGGAGGTGTGTTCGATTGGGTTGGCGACCCCGGTGGTGGTGGCGCAGATTTCGGCGAAGGTGACGGCGTATAGCGCCAATGTGATGCCGAAGATCACGTCGTTGACGAATTCGGCGCACAATTTGACGCATATGACCTCCGAGTTGTCGGGCAAGCTCGATTCGATGAGGGCAATGTTTAGCCCCGTCGCGGGGATCACTCGCAGGAGTCGGCGCAAGTTTGATGATCTGGTGGATTACGAGGCCTGGGTGGGTGGTCGCAGCCCTCGCGCGACGCCGCGCGGGGGTGAGGCCGCTTCGCACCTGCGCCAGGCGAACGCCCGTCGCGTGCAGGCGCGCGCGAACCGCGTGTCGTTGGAGCACGAGCTCGACGATAAGCTCGCCCCGCACAAGAGCGCTCTCGATGAGCACTTCGTTGACCGGCACAAGCCGCGTAACCCGCGCTCGCACATGACGGTCAAACGACGCAATGAGAGCATTAGACATCTGCGAGAGCAGGGCGTGGATAAGGCGACCTTGGATGATCTCAATAACACAGCAACAGATTTGACTGCTGCGCGTGTGGCTGAGGCTCGTTCCGCGGAGGAGATGGGGCACGCGGCCCTGGAGGCTAAGTGGGATCAGATGGGGATCGTTCAGGGCGGCGGCGTCGGTGGTCCGGGCACCGGTCGCGGTCACGTGGATACGATCGGGTATCGGCCTGGGGAGTTGCATGTGGGGGAGTGCAAGGGTGGCACGAGCGCCAAGATCGGGACCTACGAGGTTGACGGGGTCAAGGTTGAGCAGGGTTCGGCTGCCTACGTGGGGGATCGCCTGGCCCGGGACACGGATTTTCATCAGAAGATGCGTGAGAACCCGGCGTTGTGGGAGGCCATCAAGGATGGGCGTGTGCAGGTGTTTTCCGACGTCGCGATTGCCCGCAGTGGGAACGCTGGGAGAATAGTCTTTAAGACCAACCCGATTGAGCTGGACCCAGCCCACATCGCCCGCATCGACCAGGCCATCAAGGCCCTGTGAAGGAGGATCATGTCCTTTGAGTTCACCGTGTTGTCCGATGATCGTTTCATCGAGATTCTTGAGGCGTGGGTGGACTCACCCTGGCCCAAAACCATCGAAGACGGCTACCAGTTGCGCGACCACTTCGGCTGGGTACCCAAAGAAGATAAGCCAAGTTTGTTTACTTCCGATATTCAACCTCACGAGCTTTCGTCTAGCTTTAGCAGTCGACAGGGAGTTGTAAATTCATTTAACTTTCTAATTACTGATATTGCGCCTGAGGAGGCTCGGGGGGATTCACTGAAGGATGCCCTGGTGATTTACCGGCACTTCTGCGACATTCTGAAGAGCCGATACGGCAAGCCCAAGCAGCGCAAGAATAGGAACGGGTTTTATGACGCTCTGTATATTTCTCCGCAGGGGGTGGGTATTAATCCGGGGGGATGTCGTTCCTTCGTTGAGTGCTACATTAAGTCTCCTGAGGAGATGTTTATTGAGAGTGAGTATGCGCGTTTGGTCGCCAAGGGGTATATCTCGGAGGACGAGTAGTACCGGCGAGTAGTCGCGGCGCCCGGGCGCGCCTGGCCTCGGGCTTACTACCGGGGCGCGGCCGCCTGCTGGCTTGATGCGGAGTCCTGCCGTCCTTGGGCATACGGTGGGGGCTTGGGTTCCTGTGGGGTTGCTGCTGGGGCTGGTTGTGATCCATCCTGTGCGTGAGCGGTGTGCGTGTTGTTGGTGTCGACCAGGCCATCAAGGCCCTGTGAAGGAGGATCATGTCCTTTGAGTTCACCGTGTTGTCCGATGATCGTTTCATCGAGATCCTCCAGGCGTGGGTGGATTCGCCTTGGCCTAAGACTGCTGAAGATGGCTACGCCCTACGCGACCGCTTCGGGTGGGTGCCTGCGGAGGATAAGCCGAGTTTGTTTACTTCGGATGTTCGTCCCGACGAACTATCCTCGAGCTTCTCTGTCAGCGGTGGAAACATCAGGTCTATGCGTGTACCGATCACTGATATTGCGCCGGAGGAGGCTTGGGGGTATTCGTTGGAGCCGGCGAAGGTGATTTATCGGCATTTCTGTGAGATTTTGACGCGCCGGTATGGGAAGGCGAAGCAGCGTAGCAGTAAGAAGGAGCGTTATCGTTCTACTTTTATTACCCCGCAGGGTGTGGGCGTGAAGGTGGGCGGTAATGATGCGCTGGTCAGCTGCATTGTTGAGTCTCCTGAGGAGATGTTTATTGCCAGCGAGTATGCGCGTCTGGTCGCCAAGGGGTACATCTCGGAGGACGAGTAGTCGCGGCGGGTGGTCTCGGCGCCCGGGCGCGCCTGGCCTCGGGCTTACTGCCGGGGTGTGGCTGGCCTCGGTGGTGCGGGGGCGCGGCCGCCTGCTGGCTTGATGCGGAGTCCTACCGTCCTCGGCCCTGCTGTCGGGCTTGGGGACCCTTGGGCTTACTGCCGGGGCGTTGTCGTCCTTGGTTGTGGTGCGGGGGCTTGGGTTTCTGTGGGGTTGCTGTTGGGGCTGGTTGTGATCCATCCTGTGCGTGAGCGGCGTGCGTGTTGTTGGTGTCGTCCAGGCCATCAAGGGCCACTAGAGGAGGATCATGTCCTTTAAGTTTACCGTGTTGTCCGATGATCGTTTCATCGAGATCCTCCAGGCCTGGGTGGACTCACCCTGGCCCAAAACCGCCGAAGAAGGATACGCCCTACGAGACCGCTTCGGATGGACGCCAGATTATAGAGAGCCAGCGTTGTTTACCTCCGACGTGCGCCCTCATGAGTCTTCCTCGTATTTCACTGCGCGCGATGGCAAGATCAAGTCTCTCAGGATCCCTGTTACTGATATTGCGCCTGAGGAGGTTCGGGGGGATTCGCTGGAGGATGCCCTGGTGATTTACCGGCACTTCTGCGACATTCTGAAGAGCCGGTACGGCAAGCCCAAGGGTCGGAAGAATAGAAATGGTCATTACCGTTCGAACTTTGTGACGTCTCAGGGTGTTGGCGTGAGTGTGGGGGGCACCATCGCTCACGTGAGTTGTGTCATTAAGTCTCCTGAGGAGATGTTTATTGAGAGCGAGTATGCGCGTTTGGTCGCCAAGGGGTATATCTCGGAGGACGAGTAGTACCGGCGAGTAGTCGCGGCGCCCGGGCGCGCCTGGCCTCGGGCTTACTGCGGGGTTGTGGTTGGCCTCGGTGGTGCGGGGGCGCGGCCGCCTGCTGGCTTGGTCTCGCTGTCGGGCTTGGGGACCCTTGGGCTTACTGCCGGGGTGTTGTCGTCCTTGGTTGTGCTGCGGGGGCTTGGGTTCCTGAGGGGTTACTGTTGGGGCTGGTTGTGATCCATCCTGTGCGTGTCCGGCGTGCGTGTTGTTGGTGTCGGCCAGGTCATCAAGGGTCACTAGAGGAGGATCATGTCCTTTGAGTTCACCGTGTTGTCCGATGATCGTTTCCTCGAGATTCTTGAGGCGTGGGTGGATTCGCCCTGGCCCAAGACCGTCGAAGACGGCTACGCCCTACGCGACCGCTTCGGATGGACACCCTCGGAGAACAAGCTGAATGTTTTCACCTCTGATGTCGTGCCTGATGAGCTTTCCGCTAGCTTCACCAGTCGGCAGGGTGTGATTGGTTCTTTTGACTTTCCGATCACTGATATTGCGCCTGAGGAGGCTCGGGGGGATTCACTGAAGGATGCCTTGGAGATTTATCGGCATTTCTGCGACATTCTGAAGAGTCGGTATGGGAAGCCCAAGCGGCGCAAGAATAGAAATGGTTATTACCGCTCGAGTTTTGTGACGTCTCAGGGGGTTGGCGTGAGTGTGGGGGGCACGATCGCTCACGTGAGTTGTGTTGTTGAGTCTCCTGAGGAGATGTTTATTGAGAGTGAGTATGCGCGTCTGGTCGCCAAGGGGTACATCTCGGAGGACGAGTAGTACCGGCGGGTGGTCTTGACGCCCGGGTGCGGCTGGCCTCGGGCTTACTGCCGGGGTGTGGCGGCGCGATGGCTTGATGCTGAGTTCTGCCGTCCTCGGGCATACGGTGGGGGCTTGGGTTTCTGTGGGGTTGCTGCTGGGGCTGGTTGTGATCCATCCTGTGTGTGAGCGGCGTGCGTGTTGTTGGTGTCGACCAGGCCATCAAGGCCCTGTGAAGGAGGATCATGTCCTTTGAGTTCACCGTGTTGTCCGATGATCGTTTCATCGAGATTCTTGAGGCGTGGGTGGACTCACCCTGGCCCAAAACCGCCGAAGACGGCTACGCCCTACGAGACCACCTGGGATGGACAGCAGATTCTCAAGATCCGGCGCTATTCACCTCAGATGTTGAGCCAGATGAGCCGTCAGCTTACTTTACAGCGACAAATGACTCGATTAATTCATTGACCTTTCCTATAACTGACATTGCTCCGGAGGAGGCTCGGGGGGATTCGTTGGAGGATGCCCTGGTGATTTATCGGCATTTTTGTGACATTCTGAAGAGCCGGTACGGCAAGCCCAAGCGGCGCAAGAATAGAAATGGTTATTACCGTTCGAATTTTGTGACGTCTCAGGGTGTTGGTGTGAGTGTGGGGGGCACGATCGCTCACGTGAGTTGTGTTGTTGAGTCTCCTGAGGAGATGTTTATTGCGAGTGAGTATGCGCGTCTGGTCGCCAAGGGGTATATCTCGGAGGACGAGTAGTATCGGCGGGTAGAACCGGCATCCAGGTGCGGCTGTCCTTGGGCTTACTGTCGGGATGTGGCGGCGCGCTGGCTCGATGCTGAGTTCTGCTGTCCTCGGGCATACGGTGGGGTTTCTGTGGGGTTGCTGTTGGGGCTGGTTGTGTTCCATCCTGTGCGTGAGCGGCGTGCGTGTTGTTGGTGTCGACCAGGCCATCAAGGCCCTGTGAAGGAGGATCATGTCCTTTGAGTTCACCGTGTTGTCCGATGATCGTTTCATCGAGATTCTTGAGGCGTGGGTGGACTCACCCTGGCCCAAAACCGCCGAAGACGGCTACGCCCTACGCGACCGCTTCGGGTGGGTGCCTGCGGAGGATAAGCCGAGTTTGTTTACTTCGGATGTTCGTCCCGACGAACTATCCTCGAGCTTCTCTGTCAGCGGTGGAAACATCAGGTCAATGCGTGTACCGATCACCGATATTGCACCGGAGGAGGCTCGGGGGGATTCGCTGGAGGATGCCCTGGTGATTTATCGGCATTTTTGCGACATTCTGAAGAGCCGGTACGGTAAGCCCAAGCAGCGCAGGAACAGGGGAGGTTACTATCGTTCGATGTATGTTACTTCCCGCGGTGTTGGTATCAGTATTGGTGGTAATCGGTCTCTCATTGACTGCTACATTAAGTCTCCTGAGTTGATGTTTATTGAGAGCGAGTATGCGCGTTTGGTCGCCAAGGGGTATATCTCGGAGGACGAGTAGTCGCGGCGGGTGGTCTCGGCGCCCGGGCGCGCCTGGCCTCGGGCTTACTGCCGGGGTGTGGCTGGCCTCGGTGGTGCGGGGGCGCGGCCGCCTGCTGGCTTGATGCGGAGTCCTACCGTCCTCGGCCCTGCTGTCGGGCTTGGGGACCCTTGGGCTTACTGCCGGGGCGTTGTCGTCCTTGGTTGTGGTGCGGGGGCTTGGGTTTCTGTGGGGTTGCTGTTGGGGCTGGTTGTGATCCATCCTGTGCGTGAGCGGCGTGCGTGTTGTTGGTGTCGTCCAGGCCATCAAGGGCCACTAGAGGAGGATCATGTCCTTTAAGTTTACCGTGTTGTCCGATGATCGTTTCATCGAGATTCTTGAGGCCTGGGTGGACTCACCCTGGCCCAAAACCGCCGAAGACGGCTACGCCCTGCGCGACCGCTTCGGATGGACACAGAAGGAAGCGAAGCCCAACGTCTTTACTTCTGACGTTCACCCAATAGGGTTTCCTTGTTACTTCACAAAAGGGAGTGGCTCAATCGGAACGTTTCGTTTTCTCCTCACTGATATTGCGCCTGAGGAGGCTCGGGGGGATTCGCTGGAGGATGCCCTGGTGATTTACCGGCACTTCTGCGACATTCTGAAGAGCCGGTACGGCAAGCCCAAGGGTCGGAAGAATAGAAATGGTCATTACCGTTCGAACTTTGTGACGTCTCAGGGTGTTGGCGTGAGTGTGGGGGGCACCATCGCTCACGTGAGTTGTGTCATTAAGTCTCCTGAGGAGATGTTTATTGAGAGCGAGTATGCGCGTTTGGTCGCCAAGGGGTATATCTCGGAGGACGAGTAGTACCGGCGAGTAGTCGCGGCGCCCGGGCGCGCCTGGCCTCGGGCTTACTGCGGGGTTGTGGTTGGCCTCGGTGGTGCGGGGGCGCGGCCGCCTGCTGGCTTGGTCTCGCTGTCGGGCTTGGGGACCCTTGGGCTTACTGCCGGGGTGTTGTCGTCCTTGGTTGTGCTGCGGGGGCTTGGGTTCCTGAGGGGTTACTGTTGGGGCTGGTTGTGATCCATCCTGTGCGTGTCCGGCGTGCGTGTTGTTGGTGTCGGCCAGGTCATCAAGGGTCACTAGAGGAGGATCATGTCCTTTGAGTTTACCGTGTTGTCCGATGATCGTTTCCTCGAGATTCTTGAGGCGTGGGTGGATTCGCCCTGGCCCAAGACCGTCGAAGACGGCTACGCCCTACGCGACCGCTTCGGATGGACACCCTCGGAGAACAAGCCGAATGTTTTCACCTCTGATGTCGTGCCTGATGAGCTTTCCGCTAGCTTCACCAGTCGGCAGGGTTTGATTGGTTCTTTTGACTTTCTGATCACTGATATTGCGCCGGAGGAGGCTTGGGGGTATTCGTTGGAGCCGGCGAAGGTGATTTATCGGCATTTCTGTGAGATTTTGACGCGCCGGTATGGGAAGGCGAAGCAGCGTACCAGTAAGAAGGAGCGTTATCGTTCTACTTTTGTTACCCCGCAGGGAGTGGGAGTGAAGGTGGGCGGCAATGATGCTCTGGTCAGCTGCATTGTTGAGTCTCCTGAGGAGATGTTTATTGCGAGTGAGTATGCGCGTCTGGTCGCCAAGGGGTATATCTCGGAGGACGAGTAGTACCGGCGGGTGGTCTCGGCGCCCGGGCTCGCCTGGCCTCGGGCTTACTGCCGGGGTGTGGCTGGCCTCGGTGATGCGGGGGCGCGGCCGCCTGCTGGCTTGATACGGAGTCCTGCTGTCCTTGGTCTCGCTGTCGGGCTTGGGGCCCCTCGGTCTTACTGCTGGGGTGTGGCGGCGTGCTGGCTTGATGCTGAGTTCTGCCGTCCTCGGGCATACGGTGCGGGCTTGGGTTTCTGTGGGGTTGCTGTTGGGGCTGGTTGTGATCCATCCTGTGCGTGAGCGGCGTGCGTGTTGTTGGTGTCGACCAGGCCATCAAGGGCCACTAGAGGAGGATCATGTCCTTTGAGTTCACCGTGTTGTCCGATGATCGTTTCCTCGAGATCCTCCAGGCCTGGGTGGACTCACCCTGGCCCAAAACCGCCGAAGACGGCTACGCCCTACGCGACCGCTTCGGATGGACACCCTCGGAGAACAAGCCGAATGTTTTCACCTCTGATGTCGTGCCTGATGAGCTTTCCGCTAGCTTCACCAGTCGGCAGGGTTTGATTGGTTCTTTTGACTTTCTGATCACTGATATTGCGCCGGAGGAGGCTTGGGGGGATTCACTGAAGGATGCCTTGGAGATTTATCGGCACTTCTGCGACATTCTGAAGAGTCGGTATGGGAAGCCCAAGCGGCGCAAGAATAGAAATGGTTATTACCGCTCGAGTTTTGTGACGTCTCAGGGGGTTGGCGTGAGTGTGGGGGGCACGATCGCTCACGTGAGTTGTGTTGTTGAGTCTCCTGAGGAGATGTTTATTGAGAGTGAGTATGCGCGTCTGGTCGCCAAGGGGTATATCTCGGAGGACGAGTAGTACCGGCGGGTGGTCTCGGCGCCCGGGCTCGCCTGGCCTCGGCGTTACCGCTGCGCACCGGGTTGTTAAGCGACTAGCAGCGTAGGGCCGCGTCAACAGACAGTACGAAACCCCCAACCCACAGGGAAGGGGGTTTGCAGGACGCAGTATCAGTCTGCCGCCGCGAAGGCTATTAGTCCTTGGGCACTTGATCACCGGGTTTCGCGGTCACCAACCACCCGAAAGTGGAAGGCCCATGTCAGCCCTTGTCCTACCCGTCAGTTTAACAGGCCGTGTATGCTCACGCCTCGTCGCGCTTCCGCTGTGATCGCGTGGGCCCAGGCGTGACCGTTAGCGATGGCGTCGGCGTGACATGACAACGGGGGCGGCGCTCATGCGAGCGCCGCCCCCAACAACCCGCGTGAGCGGGCATTGTCAAAGAATCAGCCGTTCAGGGCGTCGGACACGACCTGCTTGGCGGCCTCCTGGACCTGCGCCAAGTGCTCGGCACCCTTGAAGGACTCCGCGTAGATCTTGTACACGTCCTCGGTGCCCGACGGGCGAGCCGCGAACCACGCGGACTCCGTCGTCACCTTCAGGCCGCCGATCGGCGCGTCGTTACCGGGCGCGCGCACCAGCTTCGCGACGATCGGGTCGCCGGCCAGCTCGGTCGCGGTCACGTCCTCAGGGGACAGGGCCGCGAGCTTCGCCTTCTCCTCGCGGGATGCGGCCGCGTCGATACGAGCGTAGGCGGAGGCGCCGAAGCGCTCCACCTGCTCCCTATGCAGCTGCGACGGGGTCTTACCGGTCACGGCCAGGATCTCCGAGGCCAGCAGCGCCAGGATGATGCCATCCTTATCGGTCGACCACACGGTGCCGTCCTTACGCAGGAAGGACGCTCCCGCGCTCTCCTCGCCGCCAAAGCCCACGGTGCCGGACAGCAGGCCGGGCACGAAGTACTTGAAGCCCACCGGCACCTCGATCAGCTTGCGGCCCATGGCGGCCACGACGCGGTCGATCAGCGCGGAAGACACGAGGGTCTTACCCACGGCCGCATCCTCGCTCCAGCCGGGACGGTGCGTGAACAGGTACTCGATAGCCACAGCCAGGAAGTGGTTCGGGTTCATCAGGCCGTCGGGGGTGACGATGCCGTGGCGATCCGAATCCGCGTCGTTGCCGGTCGCGATGTCGTAGGGGGTGTTGCCCTCGGCGTCGGGGGTCATGGCCTGACGCAGAGATGCCATCGCGTAGGGTGACGAGCAGTCCATGCGGATCTTGCCATCCCAGTCCAGCGTCATGAACGGCCACGCCGGGTCCACCTCGGGGTTGACGACCGTCAGATCCAGGCCGTAACGCTCGCCGATGGCCGCCCAGTAGTCGATGGACGCGCCGCCCAGCGGGTCGGCGCCGATGCGCACGCCCGCGTTGCGGATCGCCTCAATGTCGACAACCTGGTCCAGCTGCGAGACGTAGAACTCCAGGTAATCGAAGGGCTTAATGTTCGGGTCGTGCAGCAGCTCGGAGCCGGTGACGCGCGGAACATTCTTCCACTCGCCCGAATCCAGCAGCTCGTTCGCGCGCGCCGCGATCCAACCGGTCGCGTCCGTGTCCGCGGGGCCGCCGTGAGGCGGGTTGTACTTGAAGCCGCCGTCGCGCGGCGGGTTGTGGCTGGGGGTCACGACGATACCGTCGGCCAGGCCGTTGCCCTCGGTGCGCAGATTCGCCGGCGCGCCGTTCGCGCCCAGGATCGCGACAGACACGGCGGGGGTCGGCGTGTAGGAGCCGCGCGAGTCAATGCGCGTGTCGATGCCGGCGGCCGCGAGGACCTCCAGGGCGGTACGCC
Source organism: Schaalia sp. HMT-172 (assembly GCF_030644365.1). Lineage (NCBI taxonomy): Bacteria > Bacillati > Actinomycetota > Actinomycetes > Actinomycetales > Actinomycetaceae > Schaalia > Schaalia sp. HMT-172. Next base: position 2,313,921 of record NZ_CP130058.1, on the reverse strand, counting down.
ACGCGGGCTCGCTCAGGGCGTGCGTGTCACGGCCGATGAACAGCGGACCGTTGATGCCCTGCGACGCGCGGTACTCGATGATCGCCGCGGTGATGGCGATGATGTGCGCCTCGTTGAACTTACCGTCCAGCGAAGCGCCGCGGTGGCCCGACGTTCCGAACGCGACGCGCTGTCCCACGTCGGTCGGGTCAGGGACGATGTCGTAGTAGGCGGAGATGACATCGTCGACGTTGATGAGGTCTTCTGGAAGGGCACGTGTGCCAGCTCGATCATGCATGAACACAGTGTTGCACGTAACGTCCCCTCGTGTGAAGCGCCGTCCACGCCGTGATACAACTCATCGTTTCCTCCCGTCCGAGGCCGTGGTCGAGCGGGCACAAAACCGCAGGTCAGCGCATATTGCGCCCCGGCCTCGTCCCCGAATATGACTCACAGGGCAGCACGTATTCCCAAACGAGGACACAAGCGACTATCCTATGAGAGGTCGGTCACCGCAGACCGTGGCTGTTTTGGCAGGAGGAACATCGTGGGATGGTTTGATTCCATCGAACATAACCGTTGGCTCAGCGCCAACATGCAGGCGCTCATCGAGGAAGCCGAGGGTGCAATCGTGCCCACCGGCTTCGCGCACCTGGACGCCGACGGCAAACCGGACCTGAGCCGATCCATCGACCTGGCCGTCACCGGACGCATGGCCTACATCTTCTCCCTCGGTGCGCTCATGGGCCTGCCCGGCACGCGCCGCTACGCCGATCACGCCGTCAAGTCGCTGACCACGTACTTCACGGACCCCGTCAACGGCGGCATGTGGTACCAGATCAAGGCCGAACCCGACGAGGAGGGCCACGGCGTCCCCTGGGACGAGGCGTCGCGCGTGAAGTCCCAGTACCACACCGTGTACGCGCTGCTCGGCGTGGCCGCCGCGACCGTCGCGAACCGGCCCGGCGCGCACGAGCTCCTCGAAACCATGCTCCAAGAGCAGAAGGACTACTGGATCGACGACTACGGCCTCGTGTGGGACCAGTACGATGAGGCCTTCACCGAGCCCGCACCCGTGCACGCGCTCGGCACGCTCATCCACACGATCGAGGCCTACATGGCCGCCGCCGAGGCCACGACCGAGCCCGAATGGCTCGACCGCGCCGAAAAAATGACGGCCTTCGCGTACAAGGTCGCCTCCAAGAACAACTGGCGCATCCCCGAGTACTACGACGAAGAATGGCAGCCCAGCCTCGAGGCCGGAAAGCTCTGCAACGACGGGCGCCGCTACCACGAAGGCTACGTCACCGGGCACTCCATGCAGCTCGCGCGCTTCACCCTGCAGGTGCGCGCCGGCCTGCGCTCCATGGGCTGGGACGTGCCCGACTACCTGCTCGAGATGGGCACCGAGCTGTTCGAACGCGCCCGCGTCGACGGCTGGCGTCGCACCGGCGGCGCCCCCGGCTTCTCGACCGGCGTCAACGACCAGGGCGATCCCGTGCCCGGCGAGGACGAGCACCAGCAGTGGGTCGTGTGTGAGGGCGTGTGCGCGGCCGTCGCCGTGCGCCGCGCCATGCTGGATGATGGGCACCGCCTCGACGAGGTCGAGCACTTCGAGCACTGCTACCGCTCCTTCGTCGACTACATCCACGACTACCTGATCACCCAGCCCGGACGCTGGATTCGCCGCCTCGGCCCCAACAACGAGAGCGTCCAGCCCGCCAAGTCCTCGCGCTGGGACGTCTACCACGCGATCCAGGCGATGCTCGCCATCCGCGTGCCCCTGTGGCCGCCGACGGCCCCCGCTCTCTCGCGCGGTCTCCTCGACCACCCCGAGGAGCCGGCGCCCGACAAGAAGTCCTGGAACTTCTTCGGCCTGCGAGGCTGACAGGGCTGTCGTCGCTGTGACAGGGGGGGGCAGGCCCGGGGCGAGTGCCCCGGGCCCGCCCCCTTGCGCACACGTGGTGTGTGCGCGTCGTTGGTTGAGACTGCTGTGTCCGGGTACCGGTGCCTCGCGCGGGCGGTGTGGGCGTGTTTTGGGTGCCTGGGGTTCACCCCTCGCGTGCGGGCGACACATGAAGCACATCGTTGCGACGGCCTGCGCAGTCGGGTTCACTCCTCGCGCGGGCGGTGTGGGCGTGTTTTGGGTGCCTGGGGTTCACCCCTCGCGTGCGCGCGGCATGTCCTAGCTCGATCCCACGGAGGCGCCGCCCGCTTGTCTGTGTGTTCACTTTCTGTCGTAGGCTTCGCGGCGCCTGTGTCCGCGCTGTCGGCATTGCGCCGCCCGTTCCTGTAGGATGAGGCGGGTCTGGAGGGCTGTCTGAGTGGCCGAAAGAGACGGTCTTGAAAACCGTTGTGTCAGCAATGGCACCGGGGGTTCGAATCCCTCGCCCTCCGCCGAGCCGACCGCCTCTTGGGCGCTTGCGGCGGGTGCGGTTCGCGCTCGCGGCGAAAATAGCCTAGAGTAGTCGGCACTGGAGACGTCGCATAGTCCGGTCGAGTGCGCCTCCCTGCTAAGGAGGTAGGGGTGCATAGCCCCTCGCGGGTTCAAATCCCGCCGTCTCCGCTCCCAGCCCCGGGATTCCACTGGAATCCCGGGGCTTTGTGCGTGCCCGTGCCGCCTGCGCGGGTCCGGGCGCCCGGGTCGGTCCGCGTTTCGGTTATAGGACAAAACGTGTTGGCTATGTGGTGACTTTTTGGCTTTTTGGTACGGGAAAGTCGGTGTTGAAGGCGGATGGTTCATCGAGGGGCGTGAATGCCTTCACGTGCCTGATGGGCGGGCGAACAATTGGCCGGGTAAGGGCACTCAGTGTCAGGGGCGCAGTTCGCCAAGGCTCGCTAATTGCCCGCGCTCCTCACCGCGCACGTGGGCCCGACACCTCGCGCGAGGGCCCGATGAGATGCACGTGGGCAGCGCCGCCCACGCGCATGTCCAGAGGTTTACGTGCACACCAAGAGGCTGACATGCAGGTTCAGGGGCCTACGTGCGAACAACACACCGTGTCGGAGACAGTTTTGCCCAAAACGTAGACCACCTCGCCCACGACACCCCATTGTTGGCGTTTTTCGCCGAGGTGGTCTGCGGTTTGGGCGCCATGCCGCCCCGAACCGTGACCTCACCGCCCCGAACCTCGACCTCACCGCCACCAAACGGGGGGAATTGCAGCATTAGAGCCGCGACACGCCGGCGACACGCCGGCGGGATGCTTCTAATGGTGCAAAACCCCCCATCGTCAAAGATGCGACGCTCTCCGGAAGGGTCAGTGAGCGCGAGCGGGCCCGGGCGCGGCCTGCTTTCCAATGACACCGCCACCAAACGGAAGGAATTGCGCTGTGAGAGGTGCACGGTCGAGCTCGGCCCACGTCGAGGGCGCCACCAAACGGGGGGAATTGCAGCATTAGAGCCGCGACACGCCGGCGACACGCCGAGGGGAGGCTTCTAATGGTGCAAAACCCCCCATCGTCAAAGATGTGACGCTCTCCGGAAGGGTCAGAGAGCGCGAGCGGGCCCGGGCGCGGCCTGCTTTCCAATGACACCGCCACCAAACGGGGGGAATTGCAGCATTAGAGCCGCGACACGCCGGCGACACGCCGGCGGGATGCTTCTAATGGTGCAAAACCCCCACCATTACCCCTGGTGTCCTGCTCCCTCACTGGTGCAGGACTGCCCGGTCAGGTGCTGGCTCAATGCGATGGCCCGTCACCTCCAACCCCAAGCCATCCAGGCGCGTGAACGCGCTCAGGTCAGGGCGATCAGAGGTAGTAGTGGGCATGTCGAGGTCTTTCAGATGGACGGTGTCGGAACCTCCATCATCGGAAGACCTTGACCCCTACCCGGCCACGATATGCCGAACCCTACCCAACACCCCTACACCCTCACATGCGAAGAGCCGGTGATGTTCCTGCCTGCGTCCTGCGGTGCCCTCTTTCCGTGCGAGGCCGGGCCGCATCGGTAAGCCTGCACGACATCGGCGGGCAGCGCGCCAGTACCCCGGCGGCACACCAGTTCCCCGGCGGCGCGCCAGTTCCCCGGCGGCGCACCAGTTCCCCGGCGGCGCACCAGTTCCCCGGCAGCGCGCCGACATGGCAACGCAGCTCGTCGCGGACCATCGGCGGGCGGTGCACCAGTTCCCCGGCATCGCGCCAGTCCCTCGGCGGCGCGCCAGTCCCCCAGCGGGCCGCCACCAGGCCGTCAGTAGAGCGTCACGTAGGTCCCCGATGGGATCGTGTCGTGTAGCCACTTGGCGTCCTCGTAGCGCAGGCGCACGCACCCGTGGGAGACGTGGCCGCCGAGTGTCCCGTCTTTCACCGTGTAGCTTCCCTCGTAGTAGAGGACGGAGTGGAAGAGGTAGTCGCCGTAGAACTGGGTCCACCAGTACGCCGTGTATCCGTGCCCGAAAGAGGAGCCGCGGTTCTTGATGGTGAAGGTGCCGGTGACCGTGGGGGTCGATGCCTTGCCGACGGAGCACGGCATGTCCGTGAGCGGCTGCCAGGTGCCTTCCGCCCAGTAGAAGGTCATGCAGTGCGGGGCGCCGGTGTCGACGACGACCAGGTAGTTGGTGGGGCTGTAGAGGGTCTTCGCGTAGTTCCAGTCGGCTTCGAAGTCGGCGCGGCCGGACACCCAGAAGCCCTTCCAGCGGTCGAAGTAGTTCCATGCGCCGCCGACTGCGGCCCAGCCGGTGGCCATGGCGCCGCCGGCGTTCGGGTTCAGGTAGTACCAGCTCGATCCCTCCTGAATCCACCCGGTGCCCATCGCGCCCGAGGGGTTCAGGTAGTACCAGGTGCCGGAGTCGTTGAGCCACCCGGTGGCCATGGCGCCGCTGCCGTCCGCGTAATACCAGGATCCGTCGGCGATAAACCATCCGGTGGCCATGGCTCCGCTGCCCGTCAGGTAGTACCAGGCTCCCTCACGCACCCAGGTCGAGGACTTCATCGCCCCGGAGGCGTCCATGTAGTACCAGGTGTTGGCGTCTTTGGCCCAGCCGGTGGCCATGGCGCCGCCTCGCGTGGGGTCGAGGTAGTACCAGGCGCCCCCGGACAGACGCCATCCGGTGGCCATGGAACCGTCGCCGTCAAGGAAGTACCAGGCGGCGCCGTCGTGGTACCAGCCGGTGCGCACGCCGTCCTCGGTGGAGGCGTACCAGGTGCCCTCTGGGCTGCGGTACCAGCCCACCGGCACGTATCCGTCGTCGGTGAAGGCGTATCGCGTGGCTCCCACCGCGTGGACGCCGCCCTTGAGCCAGGTGCCGTCGGAGAACTCGTAGCGCCATCCGGCCGCCTGGCGTACCCAGTGGCCGGTGACGGGCGGCGCAGGCTCGGTTGGGGTGGCGCTCGGCTCGGGGGTCGGGGTGGGGGAGGGCGTGGCGGGTGCAGGGTCGTCGTTCGACGAGGCCGGGGACGCCTGGGGCGAGGCCGGGGTGGTCGGGGTGGTGCTCGACGAGGCCAGGGATGCCTCGGGCGAGGCCGGCGAGGCCGGGGTGGTCGGTGCCTCGCCGGAGGGTGCCGTGACGACGGTGCTGTCTGCGGCCGTGGCGTCTGTTGCAGCGGCGGCGAGGGGGGAGAGGGTGACGCACGCGAGCGCGGTTATCGACGCGCCGAGGCAGTGGAGAAGGCGGATGCTGATCCTGTTCATGGTGACACCTCGTTGGTGGGGAATGCCTCAATCTTAGGCGCTGTGGGGGAGGCAGAGTGGTTGTTTTGGACCGCGCGTGGGGAGCCGTCGCGCGCGCATGCAGGAGGGAGTGCGTGCGTCGCGTCCGGGAGCCTGGAGGGAGGGGAAACCCTTGTGTTCCACAGTAAATTAGGCTTATGATACTTTTATAAAGCTTGTCAATACTTGCCCGCCCGTAAGGAATGAATACCGTGTCCAAGAAGGACCTCGTCATCCCCCTCGTGCCCGCTGCCCTGAGCGCCGCGCTCCTGGCGGGAGGCGTCACCGTCTTTTCTGCGTGTGAACCCAGGCCGGACGGAACCTGGATGCACTGCCATCAGTGCCAAAACTCCGTCGCGGCCAGCGCCGCCGGCCTCGCCGTGTTCTTCGGGACGGCGGCTTTCATCAAGAACAAGGGCGTGCGCCTCGCCCTCCAGGTCCTCTGCCTCGTCGGCGCCGTCGTCGTCTTTTTCATCCCCGGCGTCATCTGCCCGCTGTGCATGATGAAGACGATGCGCTGTCACACGGTGTTCCAGCCCTTCGTGCGCATCATGAGCGTCCTCGTCGCGGGCGGCGGCGTCGCCGCCGTCGTGAACACGCTCAAGAAGGACAAGGCCTCCCAGGCCTGACGCCCGGCAGGTGACACGCGTGCGCCTGAGCAGGGCAACGATGAAGAAGGGAACCGTCGTACTCACGGCGGTTCTCCTCGCGGTGACCCTCGGCATCCTGTTCCATTACCACCAGCGTTCACAGCGCTACGCGCAGGCTCTGCGCCTGGCTGAGTCCGGGGACGCTTCGGGGGCATACGGGCTTTTCGTCGGCCTCGGGGACTACGCGGACGCACGAGAACGCGCGGCGGGCCTCGTCGAGGAGGACCCGGCGCTCCCCTACCGCGGGGCCACCAAGGGGGACGTCGTCTCTTTCGGCTCCTTCGAACAGGACGGAGACGCCTCCAACGGCCCGGAGTCGATCCGGTGGATCGTGTTGGAGCGTTTCGACGACCGGCTCCTGCTGCTCAGCGCCGACGTCCTCGAAGGACGCCAGTACAACCACGTTCCGTTCCAGGACGTGACGTGGGCGGACAGCGACCTGCGCGCGTGGATGAACGACGACTTCTTCGACGCCGCCTTCACGCCCGCCCAGCGGGGAATCATCCCCTCCGTCCTCAACGACAACGCCGACCAGTCCGTCACCGGCGCCCCGGGAGGCGCGCCCACGCAGGACCGCGTCTTCGCGCTCAGCGAGCAGGAAAGCGTCGTCTACCTCTCCGGCAGCGCCAACCGCTCCGACATCGGCGAGGCTCTCGCGAGCGAATACGCGGCCTCGGGCGCCCTGACCGTCACCGAGGACGGGACGGCCGACTGGTGGCTGCGCTCGCCAGGAACCTACGGCTTCGCCGCGCAATTCGTTGACGCGGCCGGCACGCCGGTCGCCAGCGGCGCGAATGTCGACGTCCTGTACGGGGCTCGGCCCGCGCTGTGGATCGACCTGTCCGAGGTCGGTGGGGACGGGCGATGACGGGCTCCCTCATGCTGCGCCGGGTTCCCCTCAAGAACGTCCTGGCACATCCCGTGCGCGCCGCGATCATCCTGGTCCTCGCGCTCGCCCAGGCGGCGTGCGTGTTCGGCGGCCTCGTCGCCCTCGACGGCATGAGCGCCCAGCTCAGCCTCGCCGAGCGCCGACTCGGCGCCGACCTCGTCGTGTACCCGACCTCCTGCCTGAACATCGTGGACAAGCGGGCACTGAGCATGCTCGGAACCCCCGCCCAATGCGACCAGCCGCGCGCGACCCTGGCGCGCATGGACGCCAACGAGGAGATCGCCGCCGTCACCTACCAGCTGGCCATCTCCCAGACGCAGCCCGACGGGACGACCCAGTGGATCATCGGCTACGACCCCGCGACCGACTTCGTCGTGTCGCCGTGGATCGCCGAGGGAGAAGGAAAGTATGCGCCCGAGGGCGCCGTCACGGTCGGAGCCGCCGCCGCGCAGACCCCGGCGGGCGAGGTGACACTCTTCGGGAAGCAGTGGCCCGTGGGCGCACACCTGGAGGCCACCGGCACCGACTGGGATCACGCCGTCTTCGTCAGCATGGACACGCTCACGCAGGTCATCGCCGCGTCGGTCGAATCGGGTGTGGACACCTACGCCTCCCTGGCGCCGGACCGCGACTACACGGTCGCCCTCGTGCACGTCGCCGACTCCCGGCAGGTCGATAGCGTCACGGAGTGGATCAACCTGTACGTGCGCAAAGTGACCGCCGTCCGCTCTGAGGCGGCCGTCTCAGCCACGGCCTCGGACGTGCGCGCCCACCGCAGCGCGCTCCTCGGCGTGCTCGGCATCACCTGGGGTGTCCTGCTGGCCGCCCTGATGGTCGCCCAGGCCACGCTCATGAACGAGCGTCGACACGAGCTGTACGTGTGGCGCTCGATTGGGGCGTCGGCGAAGACGATTGCGCGAGTCATGACGGCCGAATCCCTGATTCTTCACGCGGCGGGCGCCCTCGCCGGCGTCGTCGTCGGAGCCGCCGCCGTACCCCTGCTCGGCGACGCCAGCGCGCTCGCGGCGTTGACGACGCCGGCTCGGTCTGCGCCCCTCGCCGGGCTCACGGTCGCCCTGCTGGTAGCCTTCGGTGTGGCCGGAACCCGCCTCGCGCTCGCGCGGGTCGCCGCCGCCGTCCAGGGACAGAAGTTGGCGCCCATCTAGGCGCCGCGACAGGAGGAATAGCATGTTGTCGCTTTCGCGACTGCCGTGGATGAACCTGCGCGGGTACCCGGTGCGATCGGGGACCCTCGTCCTCTTCTCCGCGCTCATGACCATGGTGGTGTTCGGCGGGACCATGCTCGTGACCGGGATCGACCGGGGTCTGCACACCGTCGAGTCGCGCCTCGGAGCCGACATCGTGGTCACTCCGGCGGACGCCGACGACTTCGATGCGCAGGCGTTCCTGGTCAGCGCCGAGCCCTCCTACTTCTACATGGACGAGGGGGTGCGCGACGAGGTCGCCGCCGTCGACGGCGTCGAGTCCGCCTCGGCCCAGCTCTTCCTCGCCACCGCCCGCGCCTCGTGCTGCTCGGGCCGCTACCAGGTCATCGCCTTCGACCCGGCTACCGACGTCACCATTCAGCCGTGGATTTCCGACACCGCGGGGAACGTCGAGCTCGGCGACATGGAGGTCATCGTCGGAGCAAACGTCGGCGTGGCCGACCCCGAGAACTTCTCGCTCTTCGGCAACAAGCTGCGCGTCGTCGCCCAATTCGATGCCACCGGCTCCAGCCTCGACAACGCCGTGTACACGACCTTCGACACGGCGCGCGTCCTCATCGATTCCTCGCTGGAAAAAGGGCTGAACAAGTACACGAGCCTCGACACCGACCACATCATCTCCTCGGTCATGGTGAGGGTCGCACCCGGGAGCGACGTGGACGCCGTCGCGGCCGACATTCAGGCGCGCGTGCCCGGGGTCTCGGTGACGACCTCGACCACGATGGTCAGCGGCATCGCCGCCTCCCTCGAGGCCACCTCCCGCACGGTGAGCGCCCTGATCGCGGCCGTGTGGGGCATCGGGCTGGTGATGATTACCCTCGTCTTCGTCATGATGATCGTCGAGCGGAAGCGCGAATTCGGGACGCTCATCGCCCTGGGCGCCCACAGGGGGCTCATCTCGCGCGTCGTCGCCCTCGAGGCCGTCACCGTGAACGCCGCGGGGGCCGCCGTGGGCGTCGTCGTGTCGGGGGTCCTCATCGCCTCCTTCTCCGGCCTCGTGCGTCAGACCATTGGCGTCGGCTTCCTGGTCCCCTCGCTCCCGGTGATCGCGGGCCTGGCCGTGGGGGCGTTGGCGTCGATGGGAGTTGTCGCCCTCGTATCAACGTGGATAGCGTTGCGCGCCCTGCATACGGCGGACGCCAGCGCCCTACTCAAGGAAGGCGAGTGACATGCTCATCGAAGCGACCTCCCTCACCAAGGAATTTCCTCGCGCCCGCAAGGGGACGCGCCTGTTCACGGCAGTCCATCCGGTTGACCTTGCGCTGGAGGAGGGGCAGCTCACCGTTGTCACCGGGCACTCCGGCAGCGGCAAGAGCACGCTGTTGACCATGCTCGCCGGGATGCTTGCGCCCACCGCGGGGACCGTCAGCCTGGGTGGCCAGGATCTGTATGCGATGCGCGACGAGGAACGCTCCCGACTGCGCAACGAGCGCATCGGCCTGATCCCGCAGGGGCACACGGCGCTGCGCAGCCTGACCGTCCTGGAGAATGTCCTGCTGCCGTCCGTGCTGTACGCCGGGGGAGAGCACTCGACGAAGCGCGCCGAGGAGCTCCTGGCGTCCGTGGGTCTGTCCGATCTGGCGGACGCGCACCCCAACGAGCTTTCCGGCGGCGAGCTGCGTCGCGTCGCCGTGGCCCGAGCGCTCCTCATGACCCCGAGCGTCGTCCTGGCGGACGAGCCGACGGCCGGGTTGGATGCGCAGAACGCGGCCGGCGTCCTGCGTCTCTTGCGCGAGGCGGCCGAAGGGGGAGCGGGTGTCCTCATCGTCACCCACGAATCGGAGGCGCGCCGCTACGCCGACCGCACCTTCGCGATGGAAGCGGGGCGCCTGACCTGCGAGGATGAGTCCTAGCGGGGACGAGGCCGGGGCGGGGGCGAGTCCCCTGCGCCGTCTGGGTGCGCCCGCAGATAATCAACCCAACGATCAGTCAAGGGCATCGATAGAGGGGCGACGTCGTGTGTTCAGCCGACGACATCCCCGCATGTGAGTTGTGACACTCAAATCGTGGTAAATCCTCCCTCCGGTTTCGGCACTAGTGGTCATAATTTGCGCACTCGGTGGTCGACGTCTCCATGATTATCCGATAAATGGATGAGGGCTGGCGTTTTTCGGCACTGACCAAGAGTTCAGAGAAGTTGTTATATTGCCGTAATGCCCGGAATCTCAACGAAATACAACGGTGTAGTTGTGGTTGAGGCAATAACTGTCAGACATAGTGGAACTATCTCCTCTTTCACTAGGCTGGGACACAAGTCCTGTCCACATTCTGACGATAGAAGGAGAAGTCGATGTCTCGACTGCGTCCGTTCCGCGCCCGTTTGGGCGTTGCGGGTGCTGCCAGCCTGGCCGCTCTCTCGCTTCTCGTCACGTCGCTGACACCCCTCGCCATGCGAGCCAGCGCCGCCGACGAAAGCACGCAATCGCCCGACGTAGCAAGCTCCCAGGAAGCTGCCACGGCCTCGTCCGAGTCTGAGGCCGCCGCCGCGCCCGCCGCCGAAGCAGGGGCGGACACCACCGCCACTGATGCCGAGGCCGGTGACGCCGCGGCCAGCGGCGAGGATCCCGCCGCGGAGGCCGCGCCCGAGGATCAGCCCCGCACGCGCCGCGCCCGCGCAGTCGCGGATGACCAGGCGACCCTGGCTCTGAACGTCGTCAACGATGAACCGACCCTGCGCAGCCACGACGATCAGAACACGACGATTAACTTCTCCTGCTCCTCGGTGACCACGCCCTGTAAGGGCGCGGAAATCGAGCTGACGCTGCCCGGCCCCATCACGCCGGACGGCCTCAAGCTCGTCGAGCGTGGTTACACGGTCACCCCCGTCACCGGTAACAGCGTCGCCAGGACCACGAGCTCGACCGAGAAGACCCCGGACGGCACGCGCGTGCAGCGCTACATCTTCAAGCTGAAGGATCCGCTGCCCGCCGGCACGTCCGACCGTATCCAGGTCACCTGGCACTACGACTACTTCGATGCGCCGAACAACTCGACGACCACCCAGAAGGTGACCTTCAGCGCGCAGAATGCTGAAACCCTCGAGAATGAGCTGACCACCACCTGGACCGCCGATACCGACATCGCGATCGAAAAGAGTGGTCCCACCAACAAGGCGAACTTCCCCGCCGTCGGCGGCGAGGCGACCTACAAGCTGCGCTACGGCTATCAGCAGATCGACCAGGACAACCCCAACAAGGTCGGTATCCGCTGGAACGGCTCCACGCTGAAGGGCGGTCTGAACGGCCTCGGCTTCGTGGGCGTCGAGAACATCAAGGTCGTGGACCCGCTGCCCGCCAAGGCCGTCTTCGTCACGGCCTCCGACGGCGGCGTGTACGATCCGGCGACCCACACCGTCACCTGGTCCTACGACAAGTGGTTCTGGCAGAACCCGATCGAGTCCACCGTCACCGTGAAGTACCCCGAGGGCACGGTCACGCTCGACGACACGGTCACCAACAAGGCGACCATCTCCGCCGATGTCATGAACGACCCGAAGACCAAGCTCTCCAAGAGCTCCGAGATTACGCACGGCTTTGCTGAGCGTAAGGTCGGTGGCCGCATCATGAAGACGGGCAACGACTACCAGTACCAGGTTCGCGGCGGTCTCTACCCGTGGCGTTTCGCCGGTATCAACTCGGGTAACACCACTCTTCACTTCCGCTGGGAAGACACCCTGCCGTGCACCTGGTCCACCCAGGACGCCAAGGCCGCCGGCGATTCGTGCGATAAGCCCACCATGGTGAGCCCCTATCGCTTCACTGTCTTTTCCAAGTCCGGCTACGAGGAGAATGGCGGTTGGACCCTCGAGTACTGGACCAACAAGGGCAACCACGAGACCGTCAACTACACGAAGACGACCGGCCTGACCCTGCCCGACGGCGAGTGGATCACCCGCTTCACCATCGACACCGACGCTGCCCCGCAGACCAGCCCCCAGGCGTGGCTGCACGGTACGGCTCCCGCGGACCTTCCGACCACGGAGCCCGCGGACTTCGCCTCGCACTACAACCCCGTGCTGCCTCCGGAGAAGTACTACAGCTACGTAGCCTCCCCGGACTACGTGCGCTTCCAGAACTGTGCCACCGGCACTGTGACCGACAAGGACACCGGCACCGTCGTCACCTCGAGCGACGAGCTCTGCTCGTGGATGCGCGTGCGCGACGAGTTTCCCTCCGTGCAGGCATACAAGGTCGTTCGCACCAACCCCGTGGTCGTGGGTAAGCCCGCACAGTTCTTCATCAACGGCACCGCTAAGGCGAAGTCCGAGGGCGGCACGCCCACTCCGTTCACGATCGTGGACCTCCTCCCCGAGGGCTTTGACGTGGACGATGCCTCCAAGATTGTTCCTGAGAAGCGCTCCACGCTGAAGAACCCCGACGGCACCCCCTACGACCTGAGCAAGGTCACGGTCGAGGTCGAGAAGAACTTCAACGGCTCCGGCCGTACCCTCATCCGCTGGAACGTTCCGGACCCGGTCGAGGGCAGCCTGTACTCGACCTTCGATGTCAACGTGCTCGCGACCGCTCCGGCTGGTAAAAACACGAACGAGGCCATGGCGTTCATGCCCGGCGACGGCGCGAAGGCGACCACCGAGGATAAGAGCCTGCGCAACACCAACTACTGCATCGGTAGCCGCGCGGTCGACACCTTCGACGTGAACAAGAACGGCTCGACCACCGACTACATCTGTAACGCAGCGACGGACTTCAACGTTGCGACGACCCCGTCGATGAATATCGAGAAGGAAGTCAAGGGCAACAAGAACGCCGACTTCGTTCCGGCCGGCGAGATCGCTGAGATCGATCCGGGTGCCGACGGCGCCTACCGTTTCACGATCTCCAACTCGGGTAACACCCCGCTGACGAAGGTTGTCGCCTACGACATCCTGCCCTACGTGGGTGACGTGGGTGTCGGCCCCGCCTCCTCGCAGGCTCGTGGCTCACACTGGAAGCCGAACCTGAACTCCACGACGTGGGCGTTCGAGTCGGTGAAGGAGAAGCCGGGTCGCGATCCCGAGGTCACGGCTGTTCCGGCCTCGGACATCACGGTCCAGTACTCGACGGTTCCCAACCCCTGCCGCGGTGAGGTCCTCTCCGCCGGTGGCGCCATGAACGACGCCCCCGCCGGCTGTACCCCCGACGCGTGGGGCGACGCTCCTGCCGACCTGACCAAGATCACCGGCTTCCGTCTGGTCATGAACCGCGACATCGAGCCGGGCGAGAAGATCCGCTTCATCGCGACCATGACCTCCCCGGTCAACGCCAACCTGATCGCCTGGAACTCCGTGGCCATGTCCGGTGGTTCCATGCAGAACGGCAAGGTGTCCTACCTGCTACCGAACGAGGCCCCCAAGGTTGGCATTAACGTGTCCTCCGATGTGGAGCTCACCAAGACGGTTGCTCGGGCGAAGATGAACGGTGATGAGCCGGTTCGTGACGCAAACGGCGTCATCGAGACGGTTGAGTCCGATGATGTCATCATGCCGGGTGACTACATGCTGTACAAGGTGAATCTGAAGGCCAAGGGCCCGGCGGTCGCCTCGGGCATGAATGTTGCTGACGCTCTGCCTTCTGGTGTGGAGTACGTGTCTTCCGAGACGCGCGTCTGCCAGGACGGTGCGACGAACCCCTGCACCGGCCCGGTGTACGCGACCGCCAACTACGACGCGGCCGCCGGTACCTGGAGTGCGATGGAGTCCGGCATTCTCGACACCAACCTCAACGTTGGTGGTACCGAGACGCTGTACGTCCTCGTGAAGGTCAAGCCCTCGACCGAGGGTTCGACCATCACGAACACGGCGACGCTGGGTAAGTTCGACCAGATCGACTCCAACCCGGACAACAACAAGGACAGCGCAACCTTCAAGGTGGGCGGCACCATCTCGGGCACCATCTACAACGATAAGGACGCGACCTGGTTCAACGATTCGCCCGTCCTCGATAGTCCCTTCGAAGGCGTGACGGTCCGTCTGCTCGACGCCGACGGGAACCCGGTGAAGGACTCGTCCGGCGCCGACATCACCACGAAGACCGACGCCGATGGCAACTACACCTTCACCCGTCTGCCGCTGGGCTCGTACAAGGTCGAGGTCGTTGCGGGTGAGGCGAAGGTTGACGGAACCGACGTGAACCTGGCCGACTACAAGCAGACCTACGGCTACGGCTCGTCGACCAAGCGCAGCGAGGCCGGCAAGGGCAAGCTCGTCACGCCGACCGCAATCGAGCTGACGACCGCCGCTCCCAATGCGACGAAGGTCGACTTCGCGTTCGTGAAGCCTGCCTCGGTGGGTAACTTCGTGTGGTTCGACGCCAACAAGGATGGCATTCAGGATGCGGATGAGGTCGGCGTCGCCGGCGTCACCGTCACTCTGACGGACGGTGCCGGCAACCCAGTCATCGACCTGGACGGCAACCCCGTCAAGCCTGTGACCACGGATGCCAACGGCAAGTACGAGTTCACGAACCTGATGCCGAACGTTGATCGGATCGTCGCGAACGCGGGCGAGGAGAACTACAAGGTTATCTTCACGGCTCCCGCAGGTTACTCCGCGACCAAGAGCTACGCGGCTGCGGATGGTGAGAAGGACTCCAACGGTGCCGACAGCTCCGTGACGCTCGCCCAGGGCCAGAACGACGAGACCGTCGACTTCGGCCTCGTCGCCGATGGCACGATCGGTGACACCCTGTTCTGGGACGTCGACAACAACGGTGGCTCCGCGCCCTCGGGCCCGGACAAGCCGCTGGCCGGCGTGACCGTGACGCTGACCTACACGACGCCTGCCGGCGTGGAGAAGACGCTGACCACGGTGACGGACGCCGACGGACACTACTCGTTCAAGGACCTGGCTCCCGGCGATTACGTGGTCACGGTCGACAAGACCTCCCTGGCTACCGTCTGCCCCGAGTGCACCGCTCAGACCCACGCCCCGTCGGGCAACCTGACGGCTGTGGTGGGCCAGGAGCTGTCGCTCACTTCGAAGGTGACGCTGAACCCCGGAGCGATGACGAACAACGACCAGGATTGGGCGTTCACCGGCGTCGCCAATACGGCGATCGTGAAGGCAATCGCGGATCCGACCGAGGTTCCGGCGGGCGGCTTCACTCCGGGTACGTCCGTCACCTACACGCTGACGCTCACGAACGAGGGCCCGAGCCCCGCCACCGGCGTCATCGCGCAGGATAAGCTCCCCTCCGGCGTGACCTTCGTGTCCGCACAGGGCGATGGTTCTTACGATGCTGCTTCTGGCAGGTGGGATCTGAGCTCAGAGGTGATCGAGAAGGACGCGACGCGCACGCTGCGCATCACTGTCACCATCGACGCTTCCGCCGCCGGTTCGGTCGTCACCAACACGGCCACGATCGAGAAGCAGGATCAGATCGGCGACAAGACGCCGGACAACACCTCGTCCGTGCCGCTGACCGCCGGCTACACGATCGCCGGCAAGCTCTACAACGATGCCAATGCCTCGTTTAGCTCCGATAACGGTGAGAGCCCGTACGCGGGCGTGACCGTTGCGCTCCTGAAGAAGGACGGCACCCCCGTCCTGGACAAGGATGGCAACCCGGTCACGGCCGTGACCGACGCCGCGGGCAAGTACTCCTTCAGTGGCCTGCCGCTGGGCGAGTACACGGTCAGCGTCGTCGACCCGACCTCCGGCCCGCTGGCGGGCACCAAGCCCACCGAGGCCTACACGGGCCGCTACAAGACGAGTGCGGACGTGAGGATCGCTGAGGCGACCGGTTCGGTCATCGACGTGAACTTCGGCTTCGTCAAGCCCGCTTCGCTGGGTGACTACACCTGGATGGACGTCAACCGCGATGGCATTCAGGATGCCGACGAACCGGCTCTGCCCGGCGTGACGGTTACCCTGACCTACGAGGACGGCTCCGCCGTGACCGATGCCTCGGGCAACCCGGTTGCCGCCGTCACCACGGACGCGAATGGCAAGTACTCCTTCGAGAACCTGCTGCCCGGCGGCTACAAGGTGTCCTTCCAGGCGCCCGCCGGCTACGAGGCAACAACCTCGGATGCCGGAACCGACCGCGCTCTCGACTCCAACGGAGCTACGGCCTCGGTCACCCTGGCTCAGGGACAGACGGATGACACGATTGACTTCGGTGCCGTTGGCACCGGTGTGATTGGTGATCAGCTGTTCCTCGATGTCAACCAGAACGGTGGCAATGCCCCCGACGCTGGAGACAAGGTACTGCCCGGTGTGAAGGTTGCTTTGACCTGGACCGGCCCGGGTGGAATCACCCGCACCTACGAGACCACGACCGATGCGGATGGCAAGTACAAGTTCGAGAACCTGCTGCCCGGCGACTACAAGGTGAGTGTTGACCCTGAGTCGCTGCTGGCTGCCGAGCCCCTGCTCGATGTGCTGACCCACGCCCCGTCCGGTGACGTGGCGGCCAAGAAGGTCGTATCCGCGGAGGCGAAGGCTGACAAGGACAAGCTGGCAGCGGCCTTCAACCTGAACGTGTCGGTGACGCTGTCGGGTGAGAAGAACCAGAATCTCGACCAGGATTGGGGTTTCGGCGTCTCGGCTGACACCGCGATCCTCAAGGCGATCACCGATCCGGATGAGGAGGCTCAGGAGTCCTTCGAGTTCACCCCGGGTCAGCGCGTGACCTACACGCTGACGCTGACCAATAACGGGCCGGGCGCGGCGACGGGTGTGATGGCTAGCGATCAGCTTCCCGCTGGCGTTGCGTTCGTGTCCGCGCAGGGTGATGGCTCCTACGACTCGGCGACGGGCGTGTGGGATCTGTCCGATGCGACCCTGGCCAAGGGTGATGTCAAGACGATCACGATCACGGTGGATATCACCGGTGAGGGCGCGGGCACGCTGGTGACCAACGTTGCTCGTATTACTCACCAGGATCAGGCAGGCGATGACCCGACCAATAACGAGTCCTCGGCCTCGTTCAAGGGCGGGTACAACCTGGGTGGCACGATTTACCGTGACTCGGACGCGTCCTACTCCAAGGGCGATGACGAGCAGCGCTTCAAGGGCGTCACGGTCGCGCTGCTAAACGAGGACGGCACCCCGGTGCTGGGCGCCGACGGTCAGCCCATGACCGCGGTGACCGACGAGAACGGTGCCTACCAGTTCGTGGGCCTGGGTCGCGGCTCGTACCGCGTCGTGATTGTGGATCCCGATAAGGGTGATCTGGCGGGGCTGCTGCCCACGCAGGCATACACCGGTCGGGGCGCCACCCAGGCATCGGTCACCATCTCTGACGCGTCGGTGCAGGGCGTGGACTTCGGTCTGGTTGCCCCCGCCAGCATCGGGGACCACGTCTGGGACGACGTCAACGCCAACGGCAGTGACGACGGCGAGCCCGGCATCGCGAACGTGACCGTGATCCTCACCGACGCCAACGGCGTGGAGGTGGCTCGCACCACCACCGACGCCAATGGCAACTACCGTTTCGCAGGCCTCATCCCGGGCACCTACACCGTCTCCATCGAGGCCCCGTCCGGCTATGCGGCTGCGACCACCTCGATGAGCGTGAGCGTGAGTGAAGGCGAGGAATATGTGGACGCGGACTTCCCGCTCACCCTCATCCCCGCCCCCACCCCCTCCCAGGCGCACCAGGTGCTCACCAACCGAGGCCTGGCACGCACCGGCACGGACGCCACCATCATCGGTGGCATGGCGGCCTTGGCCGCTATCGCCGGAGCCCTGGCCATCGGCGCCAAGCGCCGCCGTCAGGACGCCTAACCACCGCACACGGGGGCTACCCCATCCAGCAGGGGGCGCGAGACCAACACAGGTCCCGCGCCCCCTGCGCACTACCCGGCCCCGGCCTCGTCGATGAGACGACTCCTATCACGGCCACACGCCCGCCTCCCGACGCTGTGGAACGCGCGGCGTGGGACGCAGATGAGGGTGGGAGCAACTAGGCTTGGAGGGTGACCACAGCTCTGTATCGCCGGTATCGCCCCGACACCTTCGACCAGGTGATCGGCCAGGAACACGTGACGGAGCCGCTCAAGGCGGCGCTGCGCGCGAATCGCGTGACGCACGCGTACCTGTTCTCGGGGCCGCGCGGATGTGGTAAGACCACCTCGGCGCGCATCCTGGCGCGCTGCCTGAACTGCGCGCAGGGCCCCACGGACACGCCGTGCGGCCAGTGCGAATCGTGCCGCGAGCTCGCCACCGGTGGGCCTGGCTCGCTTGACGTCGTCGAGATCGACGCGGCCTCGCACGGCGGCGTCGACGATGCGCGTGACCTGCGTGAGCGCGCCACTTTCGCGCCGGTGCGCGACCGCTACAAGATTTTCATCATCGACGAGGCCCACATGGTCACGAACCAGGGCTTCAACGCGCTGCTCAAGCTCGTCGAGGAGCCGCCCGAGCACGTCAAGTTCGTCTTCGCGACGACGGAACCCGAGCGCGTCATCGGCACGATCCGCTCGCGCACCCACCACTATCCGTTCCGTCTGGTGCCGCCGGACGTGTTGGGCCCCTACCTGACGAGTCTGTGCGCTGAGGAACACGTCGGCGTTGGCGAGGGCGTCCTGACCCTCGTCATGCGCGCGGGCGGCGGATCGGTGCGCGACACCCTGTCGGTGCTCGACCAGCTGATGGCTGGCGCGATCGACGGGCAGGTCACCTACCAGACGGCGGTAGCGCTGCTTGGGTACACGGACTCCGCCCTGCTGGATGAATCCGTCGACGCCCTCGCGGGTGGCGACGGCGCCGCGGCCTTCCGCGTCGTCGAACGCATGGTCGAATCCGGCCATGACCCGCGTCGCTTCGTCGAGGACCTGCTTCAGCGACTGCGCGACCTCCTCATCATCGCGGTGGCCGGTGACGGCGCGCGCGACGTCCTGGCGGACACCCCGCACGACCAGTTCGAGCGCATGCAGCGCCAGGCGCAGAACTGGGGTCCGCACGGCCTCTCCCGCGCCGCGGACCTGACCGACGAGGCCCTGCGCGCCATGACGGGCGCGACCTCGCCTCGCCTGCAGCTCGAGCTTCTCGTCGGCCGCATCCTCGTGCCGACTCCCACCGCCGCACCCGCCCCCGGCCCCGTGCAGGGCACGGTCGGTATGGCCGGTGGGGGAGCGCCGCGCCAGGCGTCCCCCGCGTCGACGCCCGAGGCATCCTCGGGCCGTTTCGGCGCCCGCGAGGCGCGCGAGGCCCTGGCCCGCAAGAAGCAGGAACGCACCCAGGCCTCGGCTCCCTCCGGGCAGGCGCCCGCCCCCGCGTCGTCCTCGCCCGCGCCCGCCGCGCAGGGCGTGCCCGCGTGGGGCAGTGGTCCCGACTGGTCCGCTCGCAAGCCCACTGCCCCTGAGTCGAATGCCGCTCCAGCGCAGGCCGAGCCCCAGGAGGCACCGCGCCGCGTGGTCGCCCAGCAGCCTGGCGTCGAGGCCACGAAGGGGAACACGCAGCCCGAACCTCGTCGTGAGGCCGAGCAGAGCCGCGCCGAGGCTCCTGCGCGCGAGAGCGCGCCCGCGCAGGCCGATTCCCGTGCCGCCGCCCGCGTTCAGCGGAGCCCCGAAGCCGCCGCGCCGCAGCGCACCGAGGCCCCCGCTCGCACTGAGTCTTCCGCTCCCGCCGAAGCTCCAGCGTCAGGCCGCGACGCCGACATGCTGCGTGGCCGCTGGAACGAGGTCGTCGAGCGCCTGTCGTCCATCAGCCGCGTGACGTGGTCGATGGTTGGCGGTAACGCCCAGTTGGGGGCCGTCGACGGCTCCCAGGTGGTCCTCCTCTTCCCCGTCGAGGCGATGGTCAACGCCTTCACGCGCGGGCCCCGCGCCGCGGACGTCGAAAAGGCCATCAGAGAGGTCACGGGCCTGACTGTCACCGTGTTCGCGCAGGTCGGGCAGGCCTCGGGCGGACCCGCGACGACAGGCCCCTCCGCGCAGGCTTCTCGCGCCGGCGGACAATCGCGCCAGCCCGGTGGGTGGGTCTCGGAGCCGCCCCCTTTTGACGAGGCCGCCGCGCAGGCGGCACCCCACCACGAGCCGGCACCCGAGCAGGACGGCTGGCCCGAGCCCGCGCGTCCGGCCCAGCCCGTGACGGCGCCCGCGCCCTCTTCGGAGGAGGACGGTTGGCCCGAGCCCGCGCAGGTCGCGCAGTCCGCTCGCGCGGCGCAGGCCGAGCCGGTGGAAGACAACACCTGGCCCGAGCCCGCGCCGGTTGCACACTCCGCTCCCGCGCCGCAGGCCGAGCCGGAGGAAGACAACGCCTGGCCCGAGCCCGCGGCCGTGACACCCCGTCGCCGCGAGCAGGACGACGCGCCCGCAGCCCCGCGCCAGTGGGAGGCTCCCGCCCGGCAGGAGGCACCCGCCCACCCAGACGGTCCCGTCCTTCCCGAGAGGGCGGCCCGAGCGCTCGCGGCCGCCCCCGACGTGACCGCCCAGGCCTCGTCCCCGGGAGGCGACGCGGCGCCGCGCAAGCGATCCTTCACGGTCTTCACCTACCCGGGCGACCCGGAGCCCGCCGACGCGCCCGAGGGGACGACAGACGAGGAAGCCACCCAGGCCTCGTCCCCCGTCTTTGACGATGCGCCCATCGAGCCCGCCTCGTACACGCCGTCGACACCGACGGGCTGGGGCGACCCGGTCGTCATTTCTGGGGGCGCGTCCGTGAACTTTGATGACGGTGCCGACTCGTGGACCCCGCGCGAGTCCGCCGCCTCCGCCGACGTGACCCCGATCAGCGCGGCTCCGAGCACCCCCGCGCAGGCGCCGGCCTGGCTGGCGGCAGCCCCTGAGCCCGCGCAGGCCTCCGCGCCCGGATTCGGCGACCCGCAACCCCCGTGCGCCGCCGGCCCCGCGCCCGACGAGCCGCTCACAGGCCGCGCCGCCGCCGAGGCCGCCCTGCGCGAGAAGGCCCAGCACCAGGCTGCCGTCGCATCGACCCGCACGCACGCGGCCGACGACGACAGCGCCAGCATCGACGACGACAACATCGAAAACTCGCAGACGATCGGCTTGGCAGCGGTCCTGGAGATCCTCGGTGGACGCGTCATTGAAGAGAAAATGACCGAGGGAGGATACTGACATGTACGACGGCGCTCTGGCCGACCTTATCGACCAGTTCGGACAGCTGCCGGGTATCGGTCCGAAGTCCGCGCAGCGCATGGCGATGCACGTCCTGGATGCGGAGCCCGACGAGGTCGCGCGCCTCGTCGACGCGATCAACGCCGTGCGTGGGCGCGTGCGCCACTGCGACATCTGCGGCAACCTCACGGAAGAGGACGAATGCTCGATCTGCCGCGACGTGCGCCGCGACCCCAGCGCGATTTGCGTGGTCCAGGAGCCCAAGGACATTCAGGCGATCGAGGCCGCGCGCGTCTTCCGGGGGCGTTACCACGTGCTCGGCGGCGTCATCGACCCGATCCACGGGGTGGGGCCGGACCAGCTGAACATCGCCTCGCTCATGAGCCGCCTCGCGGATGGCACGGTCACCGAGGTCATCCTGGCGACCAACCCGAACGTCGAGGGCGAGGCGACGGCCGCGTACCTGGCGCGCATGCTCTCCACGATGGGGGTGGAAACCTCGCGCCTGGCCATGGGCCTGCCCATGGGCGGTGACCTGGAGTACGCGGACTCGGTGACGCTGGGTCGCGCGCTCGAAGGGCGCCGCCGCCTCTGAGCCTTCATCGACGAGGCCGTGGTTGCGCCGCGTTCGTACTGCCCGTTTTCCGGGTGCGTGCGTTGTCTTCCCTGGGACCGGGGACCTGAGGTGTTGTTGTCGCACCAGTGCAAGCGACCTGCGCTGTTTGTCGCCTCATGGGGCGCGCGTTCCTCGCGCGGTGACGCACGTGTGACACAATCGAGGGGAAACACTCCGACACACGAGGAGGCCATGATGGCGACCCACACGAGCGGCGGCGCGCCCCGAGTGCTCGTCGTCGACGACGAGGCGATGCTGGCGGACCTGCTCTCGCAGGCCCTGCGCCACGAGGGCTGGGAGACGGACACCGCGAAGGACGGGCTTGACGCGCTCGCCAAGGCGGCGAGCTTCCAGCCGGACGTCGTCATCCTCGACGTGCAGATGCCGCGCATGGACGGCCTCGAGACGCTGGAGCGCCTGCGCGCCCGCGACCCCGAGCTGCCCGTCCTCTTCCTCACCGCCCGCGACGCGGTCGCCGATCGCGTGCAGGGCCTGCGAGCTGGAGCGGACGACTACGTGACCAAGCCCTTCGACCTGGACGAGGTCGCGGCCCGCGTCGAGGCACTCCTGCGCCGAGCGGGACGCACCCAGCAGGCGGCCTCGACCGTGCTGACGGTCGCCGCCCTCACCCTCGACGTCGAGTCGCACGATGTCAGTCGTGGCGGGGAAAACATCACGTTAACGAACACGGAGTTCGAATTGCTCCGGTATCTCATGGAAAACGCCGGGATCGTACTCTCCAAGCAGAAGATCCTCGACGCCGTGTGGAGCTACGACTTCGGCGGCCAAGTCAACGTCGTGGAACTCTACATCTCCTACCTGCGCAAGAAGATCGACGCCGACCGCCCCGCCCTCATCCGCACCGTGCGCGGCGCCGGCTACATCATGCGGGAACCCCAGTGACGCGCCGCCGCCCCTCCCTGGCCGGGCGCCTGTCCCGCGCGCTCGCCGCGTGCGTCGCCCTGGCCCTCGTCGTCATGGTGGCGGCCTCCACCCTGGTCATGCGCTCCTGGATGCTGGCCAACGTGGACTCCGAGCTGCACCGCCTCGCCGATCAGGCAAGCAAGCACCTCGATGTCGATGACGCGCCGGAGGATGGCGAGGACGAGGAGTACGGGGAGAGCGCCGACGACGCCGCCGCCCGCCCGCCCGCACAGCCCTCTGGGGCGCCGCGCCCCGGCGGGCCGGTCGTCCCCGGCGGTCCCACGGGGCCCGGGTTCGGAGGTTCCGGAATCGCGGAGGGCACCCTCCAGTACGTGAGTGAGGACGGTGAGTCGGCCGGTGCGGTCGTCTCCAACTTCTCTGTGAAGTACCTGGATGAGCGCGCGTTGGAGATCCTGGCGCATGTGCCCACCGATGGTGTGCCGCACACCGTGCGCCTTCAAGGGATGGGCTCGTTCCGCGTCACCGCCCGCGTGGTCGAGGACAAGACCGTCCTGGTCGGCGTGCAGACGGACAGCGTCGACGACGTCGTCATCATGCTTGTCGCCGTCGAGGTGGGGGCATCCCTGGTCGTCGCGCTCGCCGCGGGGGTGGTCGGTCGCGTGTGGGTGCGTCGCGAGCTGCGTCCCCTCGGCGTGGTGCGCGCGGCGGCCGCGGACATCGCGAGCCGCGACCTCGCCGATGAGTCGGCGAATCTGACGCGCGTCGGCGAGGAGGCGACCTCGGGCCCCGTGGAGGTCGCCGACGTCGCGGGCGCCCTCAACTCGATGATCGACGCGGTCGAAGACGGCATGGAGCGCCGCGCCCGCAGCGAAGCGAAGCTGCGTCAATTCGTCGCAGACGCCTCGCACGAGCTGCGCACGCCGCTCGCCTCCGTGCAGGGGTACGCGCAGCTCGCGCGCCGCGACATTGACGAGGCCTCCCGCACCCAGGCCCTCGAGCGCATCTCCTCGGAGGGGGCGCGCATGGCGTCCCTCGTGGAGGAGATGCTGACCCTGGCGCGCCTGGACGGAAACAGAACGCTCAAACGGGACACAATCGACGTTATCCCGCTGATACTGGACGCCCTGTCCGACGCGCACGTGGTCGCCCCCGACCACGCGTGGGAGCTCGGCAACGCCGCGGACATTCTCGTCCTCGGCGACGAGGCCGCGCTGCGCCAGATCCTCACGAACCTCCTCGCCAACGCCCGCGTACACACGCCCGCGGGAACCCGCGTCGTCGTCTCGCTGACCCGGAGCGACGACGAGGCCGTGGCCGCTTGCGTGCGCGCCCGCGGCCGCGCGAAGGGGCAGGGGAAAGCGGAGGGCGCCCCGGCCTCGTCGATGGTGACGATCCGCGTCGCGGACGACGGGCCCGGTATCCCGCCGGCGATTCGCGACCGCGTGTTGACCGTTTCGTGCGCGGCGACTCCTCGCGCACGCGAGACGGGCGCGGCTCCTCGGGCTTGGGCATGTCGATCGTCGAGTCGCTGGCTCGCGCGATGGGCGGGGCGGTGCGCCTGGCCGACAGCGAGAAGGGGACCGTCATCGAGGTGATGCTGCCGGCGGCGTGATGAGGGCGGGCAGGCCGACGGTGCCGGACGCGCCTCGGCCTCGGACGCCCGACGAGCGCGCGGCGGGGCGTGAGCGGCCCCCTTGGCCATCCCCGGCCTCGCGCGTTGTGTGGGCCTGCTCGCAGCTGCGCGTTCAATGTCACCCCAGATCACCCGTTCATATAGCGGAAGTTCCCAGCGTGATCGCGGGAGCGCCGTAGGATTGACACGGTGGCGTATGCTGCCCGAATGCGTGCAGACCAGCACGTACAGACAGAAATGAGGGTCCAGTGGCACTGATCGTGCAAAAGTACGGCGGTTCTTCCGTCGCCGACACCGAGGCCATGAAGCGCGTCGCCCAGCGCATCGTGGACACGCACAACGCCGGACACCGCGTCGTCGTCGTCGTATCGGCGATGGGCGACACGACCGACGACCTCCTCGACTCGGCCGCAGCACTCACCGACAACCCGCCCGAGCGCGAGATGGACATCCTCCTGTCCGCCGGCGAACGCATCTCCATGGCCCTGCTGGCGATGGCCGTCAACGAACTCGGCGTCGAAGCACGCGCCTACACGGGCGCCCAGGCGGGCATCAAGACCGACAGCCACTTCGGCGCCGCCCAAATCATCGGCATGGTCCCCGAGCGCGTCGCCCGCGCCGTCAAGGACGGACAGGTCGCCATCGTCGCCGGCTTCCAGGGCATCTCCAAAGACGACGACGTGACCACCCTCGGCCGAGGCGGCTCCGACACGACCGCCGTCGCCCTCGCCGCCGCCCTCCACGCCGACGTGTGCGAAATCTACACGGACGTCGACGGCCTCTTCTCCGCCGACCCGCGCATCGTCCCCAAGGCCCACCGCCTGCGTACCCTCACCCAGGAAGAAACCCTGGAAATGGCTGCGCACGGCGCCAAAATCCTCCACCTGCGCGCCGTTGAATTCGCGCGCCGCTACGGGGTGCCCCTGCACGTGCGCTCCTCGTTCTCCGAGAAGAACGGCACCTGGATCTCCGACGCCCCCGCAAACCCCGAACTCAAGGGCCTCGTGCCCGACGCCGCCCTCAAGTCCCCAGAGGAAAACGCCATGGAAAAGCCCGTCATCTCCGGCATCGCTCACGACCGCTCGCAGGACAAGATTACCGTCACCGACGTCCCCAACAGCCCCGGCGTCGCCGCCCGCGTCTTCGCCGTCGTCGCCGAGGTCGGCGCCAACATTGACATGATCGTCCAGAACCTGCCGATCTCCGACCCCACGAAGGCCAACATCACCTTCACCCTGCCCGAAGGCGACGCCCAGAAGGCCCTCGACGCCCTCGAGGCCCACCGCGACGAAATCGGATTCAACGAGCTGCGCTACAACCCGAACATCGGCAAGCTCAGCCTCGTCGGCGTCGGCATGCGCACCAACCCCGGCGTCTCCGCGCGCCTCTTCTCCGCCCTGTCCGATGCGGGCATCAACATCGACCTGATCTCCACCTCCGAAATCCGCATCTCCGTCGTCACCCGCCTCGAGGACCTCGACCGCGCCGTGAAGGCCGTCCACACCGCGTTCGGCCTCGACGCCTCCGAAACCGAGGCCGTCGTCTACGGCGGCACCGGCCGCTGATCGTTCATCGACGAGGCCCGGGTCGGCTCCGTTTGTCCGCGCGGGTCCGGTGGTCCCGAGAGGGCGCCCCGGCCTCGTCCCCATAGATTTTACCCAGCGTCCGCCCCGTCGTATGGGCGCACGCACCAACACAAGGAGAACACCATGAGTGGATTCAATGTCGCCGTCGTCGGCGCCACCGGCCAGGTCGGCCGAGTCATGCGCACCCTGCTGGAGGAGCGGGGTTTCCCGGTTGAGACGATTCGTTTCTTCTCGTCCGCGCGCTCGGCCGGCACCACCCTGCCGTGGAAGGGGCAGGACATCGTCGTCGAGGACGTGGCGACGGCCGACTACTCCGGCATCGACATTGCCGTGTTCTCCGCGGGTGCCACCGCCTCGCGCGAGTACGCCCCCAAGTTCGCGGCCGCCGGCGCGGTCGTTGTCGACAACTCCTCCGCGTGGCGCAAGGACCCCGAGGTGCCGCTTGTCGTGTCCGAGGTCAACCCCGACGACGTCGACAACCGCCCCAAGGGCATCATCGCGAACCCCAACTGCACGACCATGGCGGCTATGCCCGTCCTCAAGCCCCTCGTGGACGCTGCGGGTGGTCTGACGCGTCTCTTCGTCTCCTCCTACCAGGCCGTCTCCGGGTCGGGTCGCGCGGGCGTCGCCGAACTGACCGGCCAGATCGAGGCCGGCGCCGCTCAAGACCTGGCAGCGCTGGCCCTGGACGGCCGCGCCGTCACCCTGCCCGAGCCCGGCGTGTACGTCGCGCCCATCGCCTTCGACGTCGTGCCGCTCGCCGGCTCGATCGTCGATGACGGAAGCGAGGAGACCGACGAGGAGCAGAAGCTGCGCAACGAGTCGCGCCGTATCCTGCACATCCCCGACCTGGCCGTGTCCGGCACGTGCGTGCGCGTCCCCGTCTACACGGGCCACACCCTGACCATCCACGCCGAGTTCGCCGGCGACATCACGCCCGACCAGGCGCGCGCCCTCCTGGCGAACGCCCCCGGCGTGCGCGTCGTCGACGTTCCGACCCCGCTCGAGGCCGCCGGCCGCGACGAGGTCCTCGTGGGCCGCATTCGCCAGGACCAGGCGGTCGAGGGCAACCGCGGGCTTGTGCTCGTCGTCTCCGGCGACAACCTGCGCAAGGGCGCCGCCCTGAATGCTGTCCAGGTCGCCGAGGTCGTGGCCGCTCGACTGCGCTGAGTGCTCGACCTCTCGACTGTGCTGAGTGCTTGCACTCTCGACCGTGTTGAGTGCCCCCAGCTCTCGACTGTGTTGAGTGTGTGAACTAGTTGCGTGAACGCGCGGCGGCCCGTTGGGCTGCCGCGCGTTTGCGTGGCCTGACGCTGTAGTTCCCCTGAAATGTCGCACGTAATTCCCCTGCGAGCATTTCAAGAGCTGACGTGTGATCGTTGGAATTGCAACGTTTTGAGACTTTATTGAAAGTTCAGGCAATCGAATTACGTGCGACTTGTGCGGGGGTGAAGCCGGTGGCTCCGTTGTGCCCTTGTGTGCGTTCGCCCTTGCCTGTGTGCGCGGATAGGTTGTTGCTTCACGGATAGTTGATGAGCATCCGGATAGCTTATTAACCTATCCACATCGCCATAACCTATCCACATCGCCATAACCTATCCGCGTGGCGATAGCCTATCCGCATCCGCATCCGCATGTGCGCTCGCCGCGGAGGCATAACAAAACCGCCCGGCACGCGGCCAGGCGGTGGAGCGGGCGACGGGAATCGAACCCGCCTCTGAAGCTTGGGAAGCTTCCATTCTACCGATGAACTACGCCCGCAATTCATCGTCCCGAAGGAATCGACCCGTCGATCATAGCCTCATGGCCGATGGGCGCGCAACCGGCGCGCCCGACCCGCGCGCCGACGTATCCGCAGTGCCCCTCCAAACTTCCGCCACTACCGCCGCCCCCACTGCTTCCGCCGCTACCGCCGCTCCCGCCGCCGCCCTCCGCCGCCCTCCGCCGCCCTCCGCCGCTCCAGCCGCCGTCCCGACGCCCCGGCCGCGGATACACTGAAGGGAGCCCGACCGATTGGAGGACCCATGCCTCGTCCCGTGGTGGCCGCAGCCATCGTCGACTCCCTGGAGCGCCCCACCGAGCTGCTCGCCTGCTCGCGCGCGTACCCGCAGGAGCTGCGCGGCCAGTTCGAGCTGCCCGGCGGCAAGATCGAAGAGGGTGAGGACGCGGTCGCTGCACTTAAACGTGAGATCGCCGAAGAGCTCGGCGCCCGCCTCATCATCGGCGAACGCGTGTGCCCCGAGAATGGTCAGTGGTGGCCGATCCTGGGAGGGCGCGTCATGGGCGTGTGGCTCGCCGAGGTGGCGCCCGGCTCGCTGTCCCCGCGCGCGGGTGCCTCGCACGTGGAGGCCCGCTGGGTGCCCATCGCCGAGTTGGCGACGCTGCCGTGGATTGGCGCGGACCTGCCCATCGTCGAGGCCGTGGTCGCCCGCTGCGGCCGGTGACGTGTTGCGAGGCGGTGGAGCTGGCGGCCGAAGCAGGTGGCCGCAGTAGGTGGGAACGAGCGCTCGGAGCTGGTGGCCGAACCGGCGCGCGTGAGCTGTGTCGGGCGCGCTGAGGGGGTGTCTGGCACAGCCCGCGTTGCTTCCTCACCGCGAGAACGACGCCCGCCACCATTTGACGACACATGGGGGCGTAATGTCAGAATAAGCGCATGCCGAAGATTATTGGCGAGTCCCTCGCCTCTCACCGCGAGATCACCCGCTCGCGCCTGTTTGAGGCGCTTGGCTCCCTCATGGCCGAGCAATCCTTCGAATCCATCACGATGAGTCAGATCGCTGAGCGCGCCGGAGTGGGCCGCACAGCGGTCTACAACCACTTCGGGGACAAGGAGGTGCTGCTCCTGGCCTACATGCGTCAGGTGACGGAGGAGTTCACGCGGGTCCTGACTGAGCGCCTGGCCGCCGAGCCTGACCCGCTCATGCGCCTGCGCCTCTACATCCGCTCGCACCTGCAGATGACGAGCCGCTACCACGTGAAGGCGGGTATGGGGCTGCGCCGGCAGATGTCGGGCGCTGGTGCCTCGCATCTCACCGATCATGCGGGCATGGTGGGTGAGGTCCTCATCGGTATTCTCGACGAGGCCATGGACCGTTCGCTGATCGCGCAGCAGAATACGCTCGGCGCGGTGCATCTGATCCACGCGACGTTGGCGGGCCAGCGCCTCCCGAACGATGAGGCGCACCGCGAGTCGGCGTTGGCCCTGGTGGAGACCTTCATCTTGCGAGGCCTGGGCGCCTCCGAGGAGAACGTGCGACACGTCACCGCTTCCGCGCTTCCTTCCGGGGAATAGGGCGGGGGCCTTGCCCGTTGAATCAGACAGAACGCAGGGGCAGTCCGGCCCCGACTGACCGGCCGACGCGCGCGTCGGCGACATAAGGAGAAACATGGCTACCGTTACTCTGACGCAGGAGAACTTCGAGCAGACTGTGTCCGGCAATGACATCGTCCTGGTCGACTTCTGGGCGACCTGGTGTGGTCCGTGCCGTCAGTTCGGCCCCGTCTTCGAAGAGGCTTCCGAGAAGTACCCGGACGTCGTTTTCGGCAAGATCGACACGGATGATCAGCAGCAGCTCGCGATGGCCGCGCAGATCACGTCGATCCCGACGCTGATGGCCTTCCGCGATGGCATCGCGGTGTTCCGCCAGTCCGGCGCCCTGCCGCTGTCTGCCTTGGAGGATCTGATCTCTCAGATTCAGAACCTCGACATGGATGACGTGCGCGCGAAGATCGCCGAGGCCGATAAGGCGGAGTGATCGCGTCAGCGCAATCGCTGGTGGGCCCCGAGGCGCGAGCCTCGGGGCCCATTGTTATGTCCTATAACCCTTGTGTGTGCTCAAAGTGCAGTCCACTTCGCCCAAATCGCCCCTTTTTTGGCATTATTCGCCGAGGTGGTCTGCACTTTGGGCACGGCTCCGATCGCAGCGGGCAACAGCGGGGGTGTCGGGCTCCCAATGTAGTTGGCGCGCCGATGTGAGTCTCTGGTGCGCGTCCCGGGGGAGCGCCCGCGCCCGTGCCGATCCCCATGCTGTATTTTTCCAAAAGTCGCAGGTAATTTGGATATCCTCACTTTTGTTAGGTATTGAGAAAACCGCGGAATTTCAACGATCACATTTCAAATTTCAAAAGGTTTACATGGGAATTGCATGCGACATTTCTGTGTAACTGGTGTTATCGCGTGAGTGGACACGGGCTTGTGCGCCCCGCGGCGCCGTTCTGAGCTGAGGGCGTGCTTGGCCGTGGCCGGTGCTTGGTCGACTTTCGGGCGGGGCGTGCTTGGCCGTGGCCGGTGCTTGGTCGACTTTCGGGCGGGGCGTGCTTGGCCGTGGCCGGGTTTTCTAGCGACTCGGGCGGCGGGTAATGAACTCGCGGTCCGCGTGGTCGCCGACCATGAAGGAATACTCGCCGACGACCTCGAATCCGTGCCGCGCATAGAAGCGCTGCGCCCCGTAGTTTTCGCTCCACACGCCGATCCACAGCGTGCGTGGTCCGTCGCGCTCGAGCCACTCCAGCGCGGTGCGCAGCAGCACCGTTCCGCGTCCGCCGCCCTGGTGGCCGCGCAGAATGTAAAGACGCTGAATCTCCCCGTCGCCGGGCGCCACGTCGGGGTGGGGCAGGAGTGCGGGGCAGGCGGTGACGTAGCCGATCGGCTCGCGACAGGCGGACGAGGCCGTGGTCTCGTCGCCCGGTTGTGGCGCGCGCGGATGGTCGGCGGGGGAGGGTGTCCCGGACGCTGCCACGGCCTCGTCGGGTGAGCCCTCGACAAGCAGCCACGTCGCCCGGTCCGGGTCTGTGAGCTCGGCGCGTAGGACATCGGGTGCGTAGGCCTCGTCGAGGAAGGCCGCAAGGTCTGCAGGGTCGTAGAGATGACCGAAGGTCTGCGTGAAGCAGGTGCGCGAGAGGGCGGAGAGAGCCTCGGCGTCTGCGGGTGTGGCGCGGCGGATCATGGCAGCCTTTCGTCGGGTCGTCTTCCATCGTAGGGGCGAGGGCGTGTGACGCCCAGCCGGCGGGACAGACCCTGAGAAATCCCTGAAAAGACGGGGATAGCGTTGCTGCATAAACGAGGCGCACCATATGATGGGGCGATCAACGCTCATCGAAGGAGACGCACGTGGCACACAAGACCCGCACCGCGCAGGTGCTCGACATCGTGAAAGTCCTCGCGTGGGTCGTTATCGCGGTTTCCCTCGTGAAGTTCGCATTCTTCCCTGCCACGCAGGAGGAGCAGACTAACGATGGCATGGAGCCGGGCGGCTCCTTCGGGCAGATGACAATCCCCGTCGGGCGTGCGGACATCACCAACACGGTGACCCTGA
The DNA here is from genome assembly GCF_030644365.1 of Schaalia sp. HMT-172. Classification (NCBI taxonomy): domain Bacteria; kingdom Bacillati; phylum Actinomycetota; class Actinomycetes; order Actinomycetales; family Actinomycetaceae; genus Schaalia; species Schaalia sp. HMT-172. The sequence continues at coordinate 2,282,472 of NZ_CP130058.1, read as the reverse complement.
CGGGCACCATCCAGGCCGACGAGCCGGTGAATGCTCGCGCGACGCTCGACGGAATCGTCGTGCGCACCTTCGCCAACGACGGCGACAAGGTTTCCAAGGGTGACGCCCTCCTCCAGATCCGCAAGGAGATTCCGGGCGAAACGCGGCAGGTGACCGACGAGGAAGGCAACGTGAGCGTGGAGACCGCGGAGCCGACCTACAAGTTCGAGACGGTCGTGGCCCCCGGGGATGGCACCCTGTCGACGGGTGTTCTTGTGGGCCAACAGTTCGCGATCGGAGACACGGTCGCCTCGGTGTCCCCTTCGACCTTCTCGGCCATCGCGCCCCTGAGTGCAGACCAGATGTACCGCCTCCAGGAGGCCCCGTCGACGGCGACCGTCACCATTAAGAACGGTCCGGCGCCCTTCGAATGTACGGGCGTCAAGCTCGTGACCCCGAGCGGCAAGACGCAGGACCCGAAGAACGCGGGGAACGCCGACTCCTCCACGTCCGCTTCCACCGACCTGAAGGCACGCTGCGCGATCCCGTCTGATCAGACGGTGTTCACCGGCCTGCAGGTGACTCTGGAGATGACGACGGGCTCGGCCACGGGCGTCCTCGCCGTGCCGGTCTCCGCAGTCGAAGGCCGCTACCAGTCGGGCACCGTCTACCTGCCCACCTCCGACCCTGCTAACCCGGAGAAACGCTCGGTCACTCTTGGCCTCACCGACGGAAAGATGGTCGAGATCAAGGAAGGTCTGACAGAGGGCGAGGAGATCCTCGAGTTCACCCCGGCCTCGACAAAGGACAATCAGGATCCCACCGGCCCCTACGGCGTGGGCCCCGGCGGCGCGATGGACACCGGCGACTCTGGCGACGGGTCGACGCGATGAGTCTCGTGTGCCTGCGGGACGTGACCCGCACGGTCACCCTGCCTGACGGGGAGGACTTGCACATTCTGCGCGGCGTCAACCTGGACGTCGCGGCGGGCGAGCACGTGTCGATCGTGGGCCGATCGGGCACGGGCAAATCCACGATGCTCAACATCATCGGCCTGCTGGATACGCCCACATCGGGCAGCTATGAGCTGGACGGCGTCGACACGACGCGCCTGGGCGAAGGGCGCCGCGCTCGCATGCGCGGAGAAGACTTCGGCTTCGTCTTCCAGCAATTCAACATTTTCGCCGCCCGGACGGCCGCCGAAAACGTTGAGGTCCCCCTCCTGTACGCCGCCGGCACGCAGTTGCTGCGCAGGCGCTCCATCGCCCTCGACATGCTCGAGCGTGTGGGACTGGCGGATCGCGCGGACTCCTATCCGGGCGAAATGAGCGGCGGCGAGCAGCAGCGCATCGCGATCGCGCGTGCGCTCGTGCGCCGCCCGCGCGTCATCCTCGCCGACGAGCCGACGGGCGCCCTCGACCCGGACACGGGGCGCGTCGTCATGGCGCTCCTGGAGGAGGTCGCCCGCGAATCCAACTCGGCGCTCATCGTCATCACCCACGATATGGCTGTCGCCGCCCGCGCCTCGCGCGCCTACGAACTCTACGACGGCGTCCTGCACGAGGTCGACGAACCTTCCGCTCTCGCGCAGCGCGCGGAGTCCGGGCGCTCGGGCGACGAGGCCGGGGCTGAGCAGGCGGGTCACGAGGCCGTGGCCGAGCACGTGGGTGGGGAACCGGTCGTGACGGAGCCCCCGGCACCGCCCGCCCAAGACGATCCGGAAAGCGTGCCGGTCCCGGCGCCGCCGACCCCGCACGAGGAGGGGGACCAGTGAACGCCATCAGCCAGATCCTGGGCGCCCTCATCGAGGCGTGGGGCGAGGTCAAGGTGCAGAAGGCCCGCGTCGTCCTCTCCCTCGTCGGCGTCGTCGCCGCCGTGGCCGCCATGACGGTCGTCATCGCCCTGGGCGACCTGATCCTTCAGTCCTCCCGCGAAATGGCCGAGCTCTACGAGGGGCGCTCCGTCACGCTGCGCCTCGCCCCCGAAAACTCCGCCGCAAGCCAGGGGACGCCCGCCGGGGCCGGGCCAACCCAGGCCTCGGGCGCCGGGGGCGCCCCGGCCTCGTCGAGCGTGGCGCGCCCCGACGACACCGACCCCGTCGGCGAGGCCATGGCGACGCTGGCCAACCGTCACGACATCCGCTACTGGTCGCGTCTGTCCAGCAGCGGCGGCGAAATCACCGAGGTCAGCCAGGCGCGGAGCAGCGGTCAATTCCGCGGCTACCCGGTCGTGCGCACCGACGACATGTTTAACGACGTCACCATCCAGGCCGTCGACCCCGCCTACCAGGTCATCTTCCGCACCCACATGCTCGCTGGCCGGTGGGTCGCGCCCAGCGACGCCGAGCAACGTCTGACCCCCGTCGTCATCTCCGAAGTCCTGTGGAACCAGCTCGGACGCGCCCCCATCGACCAGGTCCCCATCGTCCTGCACACCACCGATGGGACCGCCGTGCGCGTCGTCGGCGTCACCAAGAGTTCCAGCCGCTTCGATATGCCCACCATGTACGTGCACTACGACGCCGCGCGCGCCACGCTGCCCCAGATGGGAACGCCCTCCATGATCGCGTGGGTGGGCCCCGACGACGCCGACCAGGCGCGCAGCGTCCTCCCTCGAGCCCTGGCCTCCATCCTCGGCGACGGCTGGCGCGTCACCGTCACGGGCGGCGAGCACGAGGACATCGGCGAGGAACAGCTGGGTACCATCTCCCGCGTCATCATGATCATCGGCGGCATCATCGTGTTCCTGGGCGCCCTGGGCCTGCTCAACGTCGCGATCGTCACCGTGCGTCAGCGCGTGCGTGAAATCGGTATCCGCCGGGCCGTCGGCGCATCCGCTAAGCGCGTCTTCTTCGCTGTCTTCATGGAATCCGTGGTCGCCACCTTCGCCGCCGGCGTCATCGGCGTGGGCATCGCGGTCGTCGTCGTGCGCTTCCTGCCGCTTGAAACCATGGGGATCGCGCTGAGCGACACACCTGCCTTCCCAGCCGGAGCCGCCATCGCCGGCGTCGCCATCTCCTCCAGCATCGGCGCGCTATGTGGCATCATCCCCGCGCTCGCCGCCGTGCGCATCAAACCCATCGACGCGATCAGGTACTAGCTCAGCGCCGAGGCCCGGGCGCGCTCACGGGTCAGTGGGCCTCTGTGGGGCCCCGGCCTCGTCCCCGGGTGCGCTCACGGGCCAGGGCGCCTCTGTGGGGCCCCGGCCTCGTCCCCGGGTCAGCGGGGCAGCGTCACGCGCCTCGTGTCCTCGTCGTAGGCGATCATTCCCTCTTTGAGGAGGGCACGGTAGACGCGGGTCGGCTGGTAGCGGTCGCCACCGTCCAGGCGCGCGGCGTCGAGGACGCGCCGCTTGGTCAGGCCCTCGCCGCCTTCAAAGTGTGCCGCGCGCAGGGCCTTCATGATGCGGCCGCGAGCCTGGCGGTCGGTTCCGGTGTAGGGCTGAGGCGTGGGGCGCTTCTCGTCCTTCGGGAAGCCGGCCGCCGCCCACGCGCATTGCGCGCGCATGAGGCATTCCTCGCAGTGGGGAGAGAGCTGGGTACACACGAGGGCGCCGAATTCCATGAGCGCCATGCTCACCTCTGCCGCGTGCGCTCCGTCTTCGGGCAGGAGCGCGTCGGCGCGCGCCGTCTCCGCCTTTGAGGGGGTCGAGTGGGGTGGGAACTCGCGTCCGTCCAGAAATCTGACCAGCACGCGGCGAACGTTCGTGTCGAGGACGGGGACTCGGATTCCGTGCCGGAACGCGAGGAGCGCGCTGGCGGTGTAGGTGCCGACGCCCGGGAGGAGGGTGAGTTCCTTCATAGTAAGGGGCACCTGGCCGTCGTGTTTCTCGACGATGGTGCCCGCACAGTTTTTGAGGCGCAGCGCTCGCGACGGATAGCCCAGGTTTGCCCAGGCCACAAGGATGTCTGCGGAGGAGGCGGCGGCCAGGTCGGCGGGCGTGGGCCATCTGCGCATCCATTCGAGCCAGATCGGCTGGACGCGGGTGACTGGCGTCTGCTGACTCATGATCTCGAAGACGAGGGTTCCCCAATCGGACACGTCGTCGTGTCGCATCGGCAGGTCGCGCTTATTGGATGCGAACCAGCGGGGAAGGTCGTGGAGGAGTACCTTCGAGGCCTCGGCCGTTGGATTTGTGAACACCCTGTCAGTGTAGGGAAGGTTACATACAATGTGTGTTCTCAGCGGTGAAATATGTGATGTGCGGCATAAAAGCGCACGTATGTTGTACAAAAGCCGAAGGTCCGCTAGTCTGACCGTGTTTTCAGAAAACCCTTTCTGGGATTCCATCGACAACAGGAGACATCATGTCCGCTCCTCAGCAGCCCTACGGCCAGCAGCCCTACGGCCAGCAGCCCGGTTATGGCCAGCCCGGCTTCAACGCCCCCGTCCAGGGCAAGTCCCGCACGACCGTGGGTCTTCTCAACTTCTTCCTCGGCGGCTTCGGCGCCGGCGACTTCTACCTTGGCCACAAGCAGATGGGCATCATCAAGGTCGTCGCCTCCATCGTCCTCAACATCATTTACATGGCCGCCGCCGCCTCTGATTCCGCCGTCCTCTTCGGCGTTGTGCTGCTGGTCATGCTCGGCTACTCGGCGTTCCTCATTGCCTGCATGATCATGTCCTTCATGGGCAAGTGGATCTATGCGGCGGACGCCAACGGCGTTCCCACCGTCTGAGGTGAGCACGAGCGTCTGTCCTGACGCATAGTCTCGCGGTGCGGGGCCCGGCTTGTTGCCGGGCCCCGCACCTTTTTGGTGTCGCGGTGTCCGGTGTTGCGTGTCCGCGTCGCAGTGTCCCGGGCGTTGCGGGGTCTGGGGGTGTCGCGTTGTCTGGGGGCGTCGCGGGTGACCGTCGGCCGACAGTGCCCGGCCGGTGGTTACCATCGTTTGCTCAGGTTGTTGTTGGGGGTAGCTGACGGCAGGTCCCGGTGCGGGCGTTATGCCGTCGTGGGCTTCGTTGTCGTTGGTGGTAGCTTCCGGGCCGGGTGTTTCGGGGTGGGCGTGAGTCGTCGTGTGTTCAGGTTGTCGCGGGTGGGTAACTGCCGGTCGGCAGTGCCAGCATCGTCGCCAGCGGTGCCGCGTGGCTCTCTGCCTGGTGTGCTCCCTTAATTTCGCATGCAATTCCCCCGAGGCTTGGGTGCGCCTTGAATTCACATCGTTGGAATTGCAACGTTTGTGGGCTTCGTTGAATATTCAGGTAAGCGAATTGCATGCGAAATTGTTTGGAGCATGCCGCCCCAGCGCGCGCCAGTGGCTCCCTGCGACGCTGCATGGGGGGAATTGCAGCATTAGGGCCGCGACACGCCGGCAGGGGGCTTCTAATGGTGCAAAACCCCCCATCCATGACGGGGCCCATTCGTTCTCGGCGGCGGCGCCCACACCCCATCGATGACGGCTGCGTAGGCGTCGCGGGGCCCCAGCGCCGCGACATGTCCCATACCCGGCCTTCGGTCCCAGGCGCCGACGCTCGGTGTGCCGAGAATTCACCTCCGGGACCAATCAGGGGTGCCTCGGGGTGGTCGCGGATAACGATCGGACGCTTGGTAGCGGTAGGCTGTAGCGGTACGGCCGCCAGGCCCCCACGACAATTGAAAGGCTCAGTCATGACGATGCCCGATCCCCAGGCCACCCCCTTTGATCCGAAGGAGTCGGCCCCGGCCTCGGACTTCTCCGCCCCCGCGGAACAGATTCCTGCCCCCGAGGTTCCCGCGCCTGAGGCGCCCAGCTTCCCCCAGTCCTCGGCCCCCGACTTCGACGAGGCCACCGCCACCCCGGGCTCCACCACCTACGGCACCGCCTACGACGCCGCAGGTGCCCAGTCCTTCCCTGGCCCTGAGCAGCCGGCCGCGAATCAGGCCCCCTTCGGCGGCGCGCCGGGCGCTCAGCCCTCCTCCGAGCAGTCCGCCTACGGGTCGGCAGGCTTCGGCCAGCCCGCCTACGGCCAGCCCGCCTACGGTCAGCAGGCCTACGCGAACCCGCCCAAGCAGTGGATCTTTGCCCTGCTTCTGGCGTTCTTCGTGGGCCCGCTGGGTATCCACAACTTCTACCTGGGCTACAACAGCCGCGGCCTGATCCAGCTGATTCTGTCCGTTATCATCATCGGCCTGCCCATCACCGCCATCTGGGCACTCATCGAGTTCATCATGATCCTCATGCGTTCCGGCTCCTACGGCTGCGACGCATCGGGCCAGCCCCTCGTCTGACTCTGAGGCTGTTGTCGCGGCGCTGAGTATGCGACAATCGTGTCATGCTGCTCAGTGACCGCGACATCAACGCCTCCCTGGACTCCGGGCGAATCCGCCTCGATCCGCTGGACCGTGATCTGGTCCAGCCGGCCAGTATCGACGTGAGGCTGGATCGCCTGTTTCGCCTCTTCGATAACCACCGCTACCCGGTGATCGACCCGGCGGCGGATCAGTCGGACCTGACGCACCAGGTCGACGTCGGCCCGGACCAGCCCTTCGTTCTGCACCCCGGCGAATTCGTCCTGGGCGCCACCTACGAGCTCGTCACCCTCGGAGACGACATTGCGGCACGTCTGGAGGGCAAGTCATCGCTCGGGCGCCTCGGCCTGCTCACCCACTCCACCGCGGGCTTTATCGACCCCGGCTTCTCCGGGCACGTGACCCTCGAGCTGTCGAACACGGCGACGATGCCGATCTTGCTCTACCCGGGGATGAAGATCGGGCAGCTGTGCTTCTTCGACTTGTCTTCCCCGGCCGAGCATCCCTACGGTTCGCAGGGACTCGGCTCTCACTATCAGGGGCAGCGCGGTCCGACGCCGTCGCGCACCCACGAGCGCTTCACGCGCACGCGCATCGAACGGTGACATGATGGCGCTCTATCCTCCTCCGCCTCCCTCCAGGCTCGAACGCATGCGCGCCGAGCGCGCCGCCCGCGCCGCGTCAGCCGACCCGAGTTTCCCGCCCGCGCCCGAGCCCACTCAGACTCCAGTGTCCGCCGCGCCGCCGCTCGCCCAGCCGCCCGCGCCGGAGCCCACTCAGGCTCCCGTGTCCGCCGACCGATTGCCGCTCGCCGAGCCCCCCGCGCCCGAGCCCACTCAGGCTCCCGTGTCCGCCGCGCCGCCGCTCGCCGAGCCCCCCGCGCCGACGCCCGCTTTTGGCGTGCCCGCGCCGGCACGGTCGGAGCGCCCCGCGCAGGAGAGCACGGGGGACCAGTCCTCCTCGGCGGTGCGTACCGGAGTCATCACGGGCGTCGCGCTGCCGGGCATGACCCCGCGCGCAGACCAGGTCACCAACAGGGACGAGGCTCCCCAGGCCTCGCCGGTGAGGCGCTCCCTCAAGGAACGCATGGCGAGCGCGCACCACAGCTTCGCGGACCCGATGCTCACCGCCGCGACGACCGGGAATCCGCTCACGCAGACGAATGTGTCGCTGGGTGGGATGACGACGACAGACCCCGCCTTCCAGGTCGCGGCCGACGGCGAGATCACCAGCGCCGAGGCCGCCGTCCCGATTGCGGCCGCGATCGAGGTGAGTGAGCCGGCTGGCGTCATCGACCTGAACGAGGCCAGGGAACACCACCTGTTCCTCGTGTCGGAGGCGGTGGACCCGGCCGAGCTGGAGGCCCTCGCGATCTCCATGTGGGACGAGGCCGGCTGGATCGCCCCGGGGCGTCTGCGCCTGTCCTCAGAGGCTGAACTCGTGGGCCCGTGGTCGCTGGATCAGCCGACCCGCGCCGACCTCGGAACCCCGTCGACGCTGACCAACGCATGGATCCTGCGGTGCCCGGTGGCTCGCGCCAAGCAGCAGGCCAACGCGGTGATGGGGGAGTGGGCGAAGGCCTTCCCCGAGGGTATGCCCATCGGGTTGGAGTACCGCGTGCTCGAGGCCCTCCACCGCATGGCGCGCCGACTGGCGGGCGGCATGCGCATCGCGGGTAGCGGCTACGTGATGGTCCCCGACGCGGACTCGGCGGTCAACCTGACGGTGTATTCGCCGCGCTGGATCAACCCCGAGGACCTGCTGCAGGCCATGCGTGAACGAGCCGGTTTCGAGCAGATGAAGGACGCGCGCGACATCGTTCCCGAGGCCCCGAAGGCCCCGGCGCTGAGCCCCGCGCAGGCCGCCCACATCGAGAAGCTGAAGGCTGAGCTGGGGCCGGTCCGCAAGGATATCGCCTCGAAGATCGCCAAGGCTCGCGAGGAGCTCGAAGCCCAGCGCGATAAGCCGCAGGTCGTTGACGGTTACGCGCTGATGAGCCCAATCGGCAACCGTTCGGACATGATGATCGAGGTCCACGCGGTTCCCACGCCCCCGCGTGTGCTGCGCTGGGAGCCGTGGACGGCCGGGGCCATCATCGAGTACCAGGTGCGCTGGCTGCCTGGGACGGCGCCGACGCCCGGAGCGGGCACGATGAGCCGCACCGCGCGCCTCGAGCGCCTGCGTTCCACGCAGGATGTGGAGAAGGCGGCCGGCATGATCGCGACCCTCGTAGGCGGCAACGTCATCGACGAGGACGGCTTCCTCGTCGGCCTGGAGGAAATCTCCCCTGGAGACGGGGAATAGGCCAGCCGTAGACGAAGCGCGTGTTACCCGCTAGTGTGGCTGTGTTCTCACATCCATACGAAGGAAAGGGCACACCATGAAGCTCTCCGCACGCAACCAGCTCCCCGGCACCGTCGTTGAGGTCTCCGAGGGCGCCGTGAACGGCATTGTCAAGATCGAGGTCGCCCCCGGCCTGGTCATCTCCTCGTCGATCACGAACGCCGCCATCGAGGAGCTCGGCCTGACCGTCGGCTCCAAGGCCGTCGCCGTCATCAAGGCCTCCAACGTTATCGTCGGCGTCGAGGACTGATTTTCTTTAGACGAAGGGGCGGCCCCGCAGGTTCTCCCGCGGGGCCGCCCTCTTGTCTGCTGTGTGTGCGTGCGGTGCACACTGTAGGGGTGCGTGCCGTGCGCGTGCGTTACTGCCCGCGCTTGACGGCCTCCAGCAGCATGACGGCCACGTCTCGGACCTCCGGGAGCTTGCCGCCGGGCGAGGCCATGGTGGCGTCGGTGCTTGCGGAGCCTGGGTCGGTGGCGTCGGCCGAGACGAAGCCGGCGGACGTGCCCGAGGCGGAGCCGAGCATCTGGGAGCAGAAGGGGCAGGCAGTCGCGACGACGTCCGCGCCCGTGGACGCGGCCTCGACGATACGGGCGTCCGCGATGCGGGTCCCGCGGGTCTCCTCGAACCAGGCGTGCGCGCCGCCCGCGCCGCAGCACATCGCGCGGTCGCGGTTGCGCGGCATTTCGACGAGCTCCACGTTCGGCAGGGAGCCGACGAGCTCGCGTGGCGGCTCGTAGACGCGGTTGTGGCGGCCCAGGAAGCACGCGTCGTGGTAGGTGACCTTCAGGGGTGCACCGGCCTGGGGCACGCCGTCCGTGGACCCGGCCCCGGCCTCGTCCGTGGTGTCCTCGCCCGTGGGGGCAGTGGAGTCCGTGGACGCGGGGGCCATCGGCGTGAGCAGGCCGTCGCGCACCAGGCGGTTGAGGAGCTGCGTGTGGTGGACGACGTCGAAGGAGCCGCCCAGCTCGGGGTACTCACCTGCGATCGTGTTGAAGCAGTGAGCGCAGGAGACGACGATCTTCTGGGGCTTGGCTTCCTTGAGCGTGTCGATCACCTGGGCGGCCAGCATCTGGAAGAGCGCCTCGTTGCCGGCGCGGCGGGCAGGGTCGCCCGCGCAGGACTCGCCCGAGCCGAGGACCGCGAAGGACACGCCCGCCGTGTGCAGCAGCTCGGCGACGGCGGCACTGGTCTTCTTCGCGGTGTCGTCGTAGGCGCCCGCGCAGCCCACCCAGAACAGGTAGTCGACCTGCGAGGCGTCCTCGATGTCCTCGCCGACGACGGGGATGTCGAAGTCCAGCTTCTTCGCCCAGTCCATGCGCTTGCGGGCCGGCTGGTTGTAGGGGTTCGCCTTGGATTCCATGCCGCGGAAGGCGCGGCCCAGCTCGCGGGGGAACGCGCCCTCCATGAGGACCTGGTGGCGGCGCAGGTCGAGGATGTGGTCGATGTGCTCGATGTCGACGGGGCACTGTTCGACGCAGGCGCCGCAGTTCGTGCAGTCCCACAGGACCTCTTCGGAGACGACCTCGGGGACCAGGGGGGCGGTGACCGCGGAGACGCCTTCGGGGCCGGTCGCGCCCGACAGGGACAGGGCGGAGACCAGGTCGAAGGAGTGCGGCGAGGCAGGCACGCCCTTGTCGAGGAGGACCTCGCCGTCTTCCAGCTTCTGGTGGCCCTCCTCCTGCTCGACGATCTGCACGTTGGAGGCGGACTCCATGTGGTCGCGCAGGCCCATGATGAGGAGCTTAGGGGAGAGGGGCTTCTGGGTGTTCCACGCGGGGCACAGCTCCTGGCAGCGGCCGCATTCGGTGCAGGCGTACAGGTCCAGGCGGGCCTTCCACGAGAAGTCGTCGATTGTGCCCACGCCGAGGACCGTGTCCTCGGGCAGGTCATCGAAGTCGTCCTCGCTGGTGACGGGCTTTCCGTCGATGAGCATGTGGTCGGCTGGGCCCAGGGACTTGGTGCCGTCGGCGTTTCGGCGCGTGTACAGGTTGAGGATTGCGACGAAGCGGTGCCAGGCGACGCCCATGCCGGTCTGGATGCCGATGACCGTCAGCCAGGTCATGGAGGTGATGACCTTGAGGGCGCTGACTAGGACGATCGCGTTGGCCAGCGCGGTGGCCGAGGAGGAGGTGGCCGCCGCGAAGAGCGCGCCGAGCCAGGCGGTGAGGGGGAAATGCAGGGCGGAGGCGTGGGCCTCGAGGCCGGGAGTGACGCTGAAGAGCGCGTATTCGAGGCCGCGCAGGGCCACGACGCACGCGCACACGATGAAGATGACCCACTCGACGAAGAGCGCCTGCCAGCGGGTTGAGCCCAGGAACCGGGAAGCGAGGCCGCGCGGGGAAGAGTCGCGCGGGTGGGGGCGGGTCAGGGACGAGGGCGGGGTGCCTTCCGGGTCGGCCGCGGCGGCCGCGCCGTCGGGGTCGTCGTTGGAGAGGGCTGCCTCAGCGGCCGTGCCGCGCCCCGCGCGCTGGCGCACGACCATGAGGCCGATGATGCCGGCCAGGCCGCCCCACGCGAAGACCTCGGTCAGCCACTCCCACGGCGCGAAGTGGCCGAGGAGGGGGAGCGTGAAGGTCTGGACGCGCAGCTGGGCGTAACCCGTGACCAGCGTGAGGAACAGAATCGGGAAGGAGACCATGACGAGCCAGTGGGCCGCCTTGATCCACGGGCGCCCCTTGAATTCGCGGTGGGTGAGGGCCGCGGAGATGACGCCCCACGCTCGTTTGCCGACGGGCGTCAGGCGCCCCGGATCCGGTGTTCCCGCTGCGACGGTACGCCACATGTGCGTCAGGCCTCGCCCGAACGAGACGAGGGCCAGGGCGCTGATCAGCAGGGCGAAGCCCCACATGATGGCGCTCAGCGTCGGATTGGCCACGTTTCCTCCTCTGGTTTTGCTGTACTCCATTGTGTCATCCCGGCCACGAGGCGACCGAATCCGCAGGCAAAGCGTGCGCAATTGCGCGCCGATTCACCTGCTCAGCGGTGCAGATGTGCTCATTACAACGTGGATACGCGCCACCAACGGCGGAAAAGTATGCCAGAGTGAGAGAGTGCTTCCCGTCTCGCAGCCAGACATGACACTGTCCGATCAGGAACTCTTCGGAGACGATCACCCGCACGATCACTGCGGCGTCTTCGGGGTATGGGCCCCGGGCGAGGACGTTTCCCGCCTGACCTACTTCTCCCTCTATGCCTTGCAACACCGAGGCCAGCAGAGCGCTGGTATCGCCACTTCGAATGGCAAGCAGATCCTCGTCTATAAGGACCAGGGGCTGGTCTCCAAGGTGTTCTCTGAGCAGTCCCTCCAGGGCCTGCGTGGTCACATCGCCCTGGGGCACGTGCGCTACGCGACAACCGGCGCGGACGTGTGGCGCAACGCCCAGCCGACGCTGGGCCCCACCCCCACGGGCACGCTCGCCCTGGCCCACAACGGCAACCTGACGAACACCACGGAGCTGCGCGAGCTGGCCTCAGACATCGCCGACGACGGCGAGGATTTTGAGCGCGGAGCCTCCACTGACACCTCCCTCGTGACCGCCCTCCTCGGCATGGCCGACCGGATCCCCGGGCCCGCCCCCTTCATCGCGAGCCCCGCCGTCACGCCCGGTGACGCGGACCGGCACGAGGCCGCCCCGGCCTCGTCGGTCACCGATCCCGAGCCCGCTCCCCTCGTCGGCGCCGCCCTGAAGGTGCTTCCGCGCATCAAGGGCGCGTTCTCCCTGGTCTTCATGGACGAGAACACGCTGTACGCGGCGCGCGACCCGCACGGCTACCGTCCGCTCGTGCTGGGGCGCCTGGCTTCTGGCTGGGTTATCGCCTCCGAGACCGCCGCCCTCGACCTGTGCGGCGCGACCGTCGTGCGCGAGGTCGAACCCGGCGAGCTCATCTCGATCGACGCCTCGGGCGTGCACTCGCGCCGCTTCGCGGTGCGCCGCGCCAACACCTGCGTTTTCGAGTACGTGTACCTGGCGCGCCCCGACACGACGATCGGCGGGCGCCGCATCGTGGCCGCGCGCCACGAGATGGGGGCCGCTCTCGCGCGGGAAAACCCCATCAACGCGGACCTGGTGATGCCGACCCCCGACTCGGGCACGCCCGCCGCCATCGGCTACGCACAGGAGGCCGGCATCCCCTTCGCGCAGGGCCTCGTGAAGAACGCCTACGTTGGGCGCACCTTCATCGAACCCACGCAGTCCCTGCGCCAGCTCGGTATCCGCCTCAAGCTCAACCCCCTGCGCGAGGTCATCGAAGGAAAGCGCCTCATCGTCATCGACGACTCCATCGTGCGCGGCAACACGCAGCGCGCGCTCGTCAAGATGCTGCGCGAGGCCGGGGCCGCCGAGGTGCACATCCGCATCTCGTCCCCGCCGGTGCTGTGGCCGTGTTTCTTCGGCATCGATTTCCCGACGCGCGCGGAGCTCATCGCGTCCTCCATGGACGTTGAGCAGGTGCGAGCGCACCTCGGGGCGGACTCGCTGGCCTACCTGTCGATCGACGGGATGGTCGCGGCCACCGGACAGGGCAATTCCCTGTGCCTGGGCTGCTTCACCGGCGAGTACCCCGAGACGATCCCCGCCGGGACTCCCGTGCCCGGCACCCCCGACGCCACCCCCTGCTAACCCCCACGCCCGCGACGCACCCCCTGCGCCGCGGGCGTTTCCCCTTCTCCGATCACCCAGACCCGGCCTCGTCGAGCGCCACCTGCGAAAGGCACCACCCATGACCGATACCCCCCTGGACTACGCGACCGCTGGCGTCGACACGGCGGCGGGCGACCGCGCCGTCGAGCTGATGAAGAGCGCCGTGGCCGCCACCCACGACTCGACCGTCCTGGGCGCGACCGGCGGATTCGCCGGCATGGTCGACGCCTCCGCGCTGCTGGGCATGGAGAGGCCGCTGCTCGCGACCTCCACGGACGGCGTGGGCACGAAGATCGCGATCGCGCAGGCCATGGACGTGCACGACACGATCGGCCAGGACCTGGTGGGCATGGTCGTCGACGACATCGTCGTGATCGGCGCGCGCCCGGTCCTCATGACCGACTACATCGCCTGCGGGCACGTCGTCCCCGAGCGCATCGCCGCGATCGTCACCGGCATCGCGCGGGCCTGCGAGGCCACGGGCACGCCCCTGATCGGCGGCGAGACCGCCGAGCATCCGGGCGTCATGGAGCCCGACGACTACGACATTGCGGGTGCGGCGACCGGCGTCGTGGACGCCTCCAAGCTGCTGGGGCCCGAGCGCGTGACGGGCGGCGACGTCGTCATCGCCATGGCGTCATCGGGCCTGCATTCCAACGGCTACTCGCTGGTGCGCTCGGTCGTGGCCCGCGTGGGCGCCTCGCTGGAGTCTCACGTGGCCGAGTTCGGCCGCACCCTCGGCGAGGAGCTCCTGGAGCCCACGCGCCTGTACACGCGCCTGTGCCTGGACCTGGTCGAGCGCTTCGGCGTCGAGGGGATTCACGCCTACTCGCACGTGACCGGCGGCGGCCTGGCCGCGAACCTGTCGCGCGTCCTGCCCGTCGGCGCGGTGGCGACCGTCGATCGCTCGACGTGGACCGTTCCCGCCGTGTTCGACTGGGTGCGCCGCGGCGGCGACGTCACCTGGGTGGGCATGGAGGACTCCCTGAACCTGGGCGTCGGCATGGTCGCCGTCGTCTCCGAGTCCGTCGCCTCCGAGGTCCTGTCCGCGATCAACGAGGCCGGGGTGGCCGCGTGGGTCCTGGGCTCCGTCACGTCGGTCGGCGCCGACGGTACCGTGGCCGGCTTCGGGTCGGTCACTGACCTGGGCGCTGACTCCTCCGGCGTGCGACTCATCTCCGGCACGAAGGGCGTTCAGGCGGGCGCCGTGCTGCTGCACGGCGAGTACCGCGTGGGCTGAGCGGGCGCGCCTGGCGTCTACTGACTGTACGAGAAGGGGTCGCGGCCTGCGGGCCCCGACCCCTTCTCGCGTGCGCGGGTGCGCGAGTGGGGATCAGAAAACGCGTTGCGGGCGCGCCAAAGCGGCGGACCGGTGGCCGGTCCGCCGTGTGGCTGAGCCGTTACTTGGTGGAGGAACTGCCCGTCCAGAAGGACTCATCGAGCTGCTTCGGATCGATGTCGTCGTCTTCTGCGGGCATCTCGGCGAAGTCGGCGTATTTCGAGTAGAGGTCGTCGTCGATTGCATCGTCCTCTTCGGGCTCGTCCACCGCGTCATTCGCCGTGTACGAGTCCTCATCCGCCAGCTCTCGCTGGAGTGCGTGTAGGTCGGTGTCGGGGCTGAAGTACTTCAGCTTCCGAGCGACTTTCATCTGCTTAGCCTTTTGACGGCCGCGCCCCATGGCGTCGACCCCCTCCGCGTCGTTCGGGTCCGCGTGAAGCGGTTCCCTGGGTGTTCAAAATGTTTCGTGGGACCATCATAGCTAAAGACGGGCCTTGACCTCACCTTGGACCGTGTTTTGCGCGCACAGCGGAGAAAGGGGAACGCCGCTCAGGCGTGCAGGGGCGCGGAATTGCGCTCGCAGCGGGCGATGATGTGAACGCCGTTACGGATTGCGGGCGAGGGCGGAT
Organism: Schaalia sp. HMT-172; assembly: GCF_030644365.1. NCBI lineage: Bacteria > Bacillati > Actinomycetota > Actinomycetes > Actinomycetales > Actinomycetaceae > Schaalia > Schaalia sp. HMT-172. Next base: position 2,267,376 of record NZ_CP130058.1, on the reverse strand, counting down.
ACGCGCGTTCCCCCCGCGCGGGCGCGACGCCCGGGCGAGGGGAACGGAAGGTAAGGCGCTGGCGTCAGGCCTCCGTGGCCTGGTCGGCGGCGGCCAGGGCGGCGAGCGTCTGAGCGGCCGCTTCACGGCCGATGCGGCGGGCCTGGCGGCGCGCGCGGCGGGACTTGCGCGTGGCGAGAAGGACGATGACGGTGAGGGCGCCGACCGTGGACAGGGCCACGATGCCGACCTTCTTCAGGGCGTCCGTGTTGCCGCCGGCCGCGTCCTGCAGGGCCAGCGACGCGGACTCCTTGATGGCCGCGAAGCGGGCGGTGGCCTCGTCCTTCGCTTCCTGGGCGAGTGCCGCGGGCTGCACGCGCTTGTAGAGCTCGTCGATGGTGGCGGCCAGCTCGGCGCGCTGACGCTCGAGGTCAGCGGCGATCTGCTCTTCGGTGCGCGGGCCGGAGGGCTTGGCGGCGGCGGAATCGCCGACGGTCACGTTGCGCGGGTCGACAGAGTTGCTCACTTGCCCAGTCCCTTCTCGATGGCTTCCTTGGTGGCGGCGACGGAGGCGGCCGGGTCCGGGCGGTGCTTCTGCGCGCTCTGGAGGGAGCTCTTGCCGGCGAGCGCCAGCACAAGCACGATCACGAGGAGGATGCCAACGACGATCAGCGACGCGGCCCACGCGGGGAGCACCAGGGCGAGGAGGACCTCGACCGTGTGGAGCGACCAGCCCAGGAGGAACAGGGCGAACACGGCGGCCGTCGCGAGGAGGCCCGCGCCCTTACCGCTCTTCTTCGCGAAGGAGCGGGCCTTCGACTTGTTGAGCTCGATCTCGTCGCGCAGGATGCCCGACAGCTGGCCGGTGACGGACGCGATAAGGGTGCCGATGGTGGGGCGCGCCTCGGGGGCGGGCGCCGCGTGCTGCGGAGTGTGGCGCGCGCCGGGCGCGGCCTGCTCGGGTGCGGCGGGCGGAGGGTACTGCCCGGGCTGGGGGATCGACTGGGTCATAGGGGCTCCTGCGCGTGCGGGGGGTAACGAGGCGTCGCCTCGCCTGATAAACCTAGTCTCTCACGAAGAAAGGCGGCTCGCAGTGACCCGTGCGCTACTCGTCGCGTTACTCCTTGGGGGCGATCGAGCCGGGCAGGTCGGAGAGGATCTTGCGGGCGCGCACGACCAGGTCGGAGACCTCCGGCTCGGCGAGCGCCGGGTCGTCGGCGTCGACCGTGGGGATGTCGCGCGCGGCGGCGTCGGCGCGTTCCTGGTCCGAGGCCTGGGCTGTGTCCGTGGAGATCGGCGCCATGAGGGCGGTCTCGTCGGCCGCGGGGTCAGCGAAGGTCGGGCCCGGGGTGGGGGTGGGCGCGGAGGAGCCAGCCACGACCTCGTCGAAGGGGGAGGGGGTGGCCGCGGGGATCGGGCCGAGGAGGGCCTTGGGGTCCTCGGGGTTGGCCTCCAGGGAGGCGGTGATGATCGCCTGCGAGGGGCCGGGAGCGTCGAGGGCGACGCGGCCGTTCGTGAGGAGAATCGCACGGTCCGTGGAGGCGGCGAGCTCGACGGAGGGGGTCGAGACGACGACCGCGCAGCCCGCGTTGGCCAGGGAGCGCAGGAGGGGTTCGAGCTCGGCGCGCGCGTCAGCGGGCAGCGAGACGGGATCCTCGATGAGGAAGACGTCGGCGCCGGAGACGATGGAGCGGGCGATGAGGGCCTTGAAGCGTTCCCATTCCGTCAGCTCGGAGGGGTGCAGGTCCACGCGCTGGGCGAGGCCCGTCACCTGGAGGGCGCCCACGAGGTTGTCCCAGTCGGCGACGGAGCCCGTGGCCGACAGGGGAGCGAGGATGTTCTGGCGGATCGTCAGCGCGTTGTCGAGGGGTGTATCCGTGCGGATCAGGGCGACCGAGCCGATGCGGCCGGCGAGGCGCGCCGCCCACGAGCGCGAGGGTGCGGCGACGATGCGGCCGGCGTGAGGCTCTTCGAGGCCCGCGAGGATGAGGAAGAGGGCGCGCGCGCGGCGGCCCGTCGCGTCCAGGATCGCGCTGAGCGTGCGCGCACGGAAGCCCATGTCGACGTCGGCCAGGAGGACCGCGCCCGTGACACTGTCCGTGTAGGTCAGGCCCAGGCCGGCGACCAGGACCTTGCCGCCGTGGCCCTTCGCGGCGAAGGAGCGGCGCGACCGGTACCAGGGGCGGGGCTCGGTGGTGGGCAGGTGCGCGGGCAGCGGCGCGATGACGACCTCGCCCTGCGTGGGCTGGGGCGCCTGCTGTTGCTGTTGCTGCAGCTGTTGCGCCTGTTGCGCCGGGGCGTCGCCCACAGACGAGGCCGTGGCCCCCTCGACGGCAGCGTCGACCGCGGCGGCGGCCGGTTCCGAGATGGCCTGCCCGGTGGTGGCCGGCTCCTTGACGGTCTGCCCGGTGGTGGCCGTCAGGTCGGCCACGTCCTGGCCATCCGTACCCTGCAGGTTTTCACGCGACTCGTTCGACATACCCCCATTCTTTCAGGATCATGCCGATTGTGCCGTCAAGGCGCGCGGGGGTTGGGTGGGTGATACGTTTGTGAGGTCCTGCGAGTGTGTGTGGTGGCTGTGGCTGCCGTGTTCCCTGTATAGGGATGAACCTATGCGATGCATCAGGAGGACGTTTTCCCCGCGAAAGCGGGGATTTTTCTATGTTTGGGCTCTTTCCTTCGCGCAGTGGAGACGTTATGCTGAACATGCGTTGCATAAGTCAAATTTTAATGTTATCGTGTACCTATCAACCCCTCGGGGTGATGGCTGCCCCGTCGGGGCTGCCGGGCTCAACAATTTCAGAGTAACCAGACTCACTCATCGTAGCGTGTTTTGGTTGCGTAGGAAGCGAAATCAACTCGAGGTGGAGTGATGGCCCGAAAGAAAGTAGATGGCAAGGCGAGTATCCCTCGCCCTGTTGTGACGCCGCCTGTTTTTCCTGCCGCGCAGCCTGCCCTCACGGCTTCGGATCTGTCCGACCTTGCCCGGTGCTTTTGGGCCAAGACAGGGAGCGGCGCGTCCGCCTGGTTGTCTGTTGTTCAGCACCTCATGGACGCCGCAGACGTCGCCGGATACCTCTTCGATGAGTATGTGAGTGAACACCACCGCAGACTCATGGCCTCCGTGTGGGAAGGGGACCAGGCGAAGGCGCGGGCGACCTTCGTGTTCCTGGCGGGGAGCCATGACGTCGGTAAGGTGAGCCCCCAATTTGCGTGTCAGTCAGCGGAGCTCGCACCTTTCATTCGCGCCCAGGGGTTCGGCATTATGCGAAAGGCAGATTATCCGGAACGCAAATTTTTGCCCCACGGCCTCGTCAGTCAGTTCGCGTTTCAGGAGGCAATTGTACGCGGCGGAGGCGACGCTGCGCGCGCCGTTCATTGGGCGGTCCTCGTAGGAATTCACCACGGGCGTTACCCGGATGCGGGTGCGGTCAACGTCGCGCGCCAGCAATACAGGACACAAGAGGGGTCGGAGCAGGACGACCCTCGATGGGGGCAGGCTCGCGCGGAGATTCTTCGGTGGATGGCGAGGCGCAGCGGCTTTCCGCTCGAGGTGCCAGGAACTGCGCTGCCCGAGCTCCCCATTGCCGTCGCCTCCGCCTATGCCTCGGCGCTCGTCATCGCGGACTGGCTCGCCTCAAATGAGGACTACTTTCCGCTGCGCCCCCGCCCCGACAAGGGAGATGAGGAATGCGCGATTCGGTTTTACCCGGAGCTGGATGCCGGGCAACAGTGTAAACGGGCAGAGCGCGGATGGAAGCGAGCAGCGTTTCCTGCCCCCATGCGTCTACCCGCCACTCTCGAGGAGCCAATCGCAGACTTCTACCGTCACCGCTTCGGGTGGCCGACCTCGTACCGGCCGACCTGTGCCCAGCGCAACGCCGTGGAGATCGCCTCTACCGAAGACCCGGATCTCATGATCGTTGAGGCACCGCCCGGCTCAGGAAAGACCGAGCTGGCCTTTGCCGCCGCAGAGGTGCTGATGCGCGCCCGGGGATTGCAAGGCGTGTTCGTCGCTCTGCCCACGCAGGCCACGACCAACGCCATGTTCGAGCGCGTGACGAGCTGGCTCACGAGCATCCTGGGCGATGAGCCGCAGCGGCTGGGCATCCAGCTGGCGCATGGGAAGAACAGCTTGAACGAGTCTTTCATGCGTCTGCTCGAGAGTGGTCAGAGCCCCCTCGAAGTGCACGACGACGAGGAGGACCAGGGCCTTCACGCGAGCCGGTGGATGGGCCAACGCTGGCGCTCGACGCTGTCGCCCGTCGTGGTCGGCACGATCGACCAGGTATTACTCGCGGCTCTCAAGTCGCGCCACGTGCTGGTGCGCCATCTCGGACTCATGGGCAAGGTGGTCGTCATCGACGAGGTGCACGCCGCCGACGAGTACATGGAGACCTACCTGGAAGCCGCCCTCACGTGGCTCGGCATGTACGAGATCCCCGTCGTCCTGCTGTCCGCGACCCTGCCGCCCGCGCGTCGCCGCGCGCTTCTGGACGCCTATCGACGAGGCCGTGGCTCATCGGGCGAAGGCGCTCAGTTGGTCGAGGGCATGATCGGATATCCGGTCATCTCGACGGTGTCAGCTACGGGCGTGCACGTCCACGAGATTGACGGCGAGGCAGAGGTCCCCAAGCGGATCGTGCCGATATCGATGGGCTCTGCCCGGGAGATCGCGCAGATGCTGGACCGCGAGCTAGCTGATGGCGGATGCGCTGTCGTTATTCGCAATACCGTACGCGAGGCGCAGGAGACCTATGACGCGGTGAAGGCCGTGTTTGGGCGCGAGCAGACGACCCTGCTGCACTCGCGCTTCCTGGCAGCTGAGCGTGCGGCGCGTGACCGCCGGATGCTCGAACTCTTTGGAAAGGGGGCCACACAGCGTCCCCAGCGTCACGTCGTCGTTGCAACACAGGTGATTGAGCAGAGCCTCGACGTCGATTTCGACCTCATGCTCACCGACCCCGCTCCCATGGACCTGATCCTGCAACGCATTGGGCGCCTGCACCGTCACGAGCGGGCGGATCGTCCCGCGGGGTTGCACGAAGCCCGATGCCTGGTGCTGGTGGAGGACCTTTTTGCTGTGCCGTGGGCCTACTCCACCGGGACAGATCATGTCTACTCGCGACATGCGGTCCTGCGAACCCTCGGAATCCTCTCGGATCGTGGCGAGATCACGGTCCGTGAACCCATCGACTACGCGCAGCTCACCGCGCTGGCCTACTCCGACGCAGAAGCCGTTGGACTCGCTCAATGGGCCGATGCTTTCGACACCGCGCTCGACGAACGAGAACGCAACACCGCGCAATCGCGGATGCGGGCGAGCACGTGGTGCCTCGACGGCGCGAATCTTCCACGATGGCAGGCACCCGAGCTCGAAGAGAAGCTCCAAGGAAACGCCGCCACGGGGGAGGAGACCAAGGGACCGGGAGTTGCCGCAGCTCGCGCCGCGGTGCGAGACGGCGAAGACCAGATACCCGTCCTCGTCGTCGCGATTGATCCCGAGCTGGGCAACGTCCCGGTGCCGCCACCCCTCACCGGAGGGGCCACCGACGATGAAGAACTTGAGGTCGGCGAATACAACGCTCGAGGGCGCATCGCCGACATCTGCTCGTGGAGTATCTCCCTGCCGCCGTGGGCGTTGCGCGCTCGCGGGCAGAGCGTCGACCAGGCGGTGGACGCAGTTGCAGGTGCCATCTGGGATGATCCCATTACGGCGGAATGGGCGTGTCGCGAGCACCCGTTCCTGGCGGGAGAACTGATCCTCGCGATGTACAAAACCCCCGGCGGGGAGCGCCTCACGCGCGACCTGTGCGGACACACATTCACATACTCCACAGAAAAAGGAATGGAGGTGCAGGGTCAATGAAGAACCCTGAGTACAACCTGCTCGACGAGCCGTGGATACCCGTCCGGCTCCTCGACGGGACCATCGCCGACGTCGGGCTGCTGGAGCTTCTTCGGCGCACGACAGAGATTGCCGATCTCGCGTGTGAGCTACCGACGCAGAGCATCGCGATCCAGCGACTCGTTTTGGCCATCGCGTATCGTGTGGCGCCACCGCGCGATGCACGCGACTGGGTCAGGCAGTGGGACGAAGGCGCTCCGACGGAACAGATGATCGAGTATCTCGAACGGTGGAGAGACCGCTTCTTCCTGTTCGGCGGTCGTTTCCCCTTCATGCAGGTTGCGGATTTGCGGACCGCGAAGGAAGCGGTGTCCGGGCTTGAAAAACTGATTGCGGACGTTCCCAACGGCGAGCAGTTTTTCACCACTCGACATGGGTGTGCTCTCGCGTGTATTCCCCCGTCGGAAGCTGCTCGCTGGCTGGTTCACGCGCAGGCGTATGATCCGTCGGGCATCCGTTCAGGTGCAGTCGGTGATTCTCAAGTCAAGGGAGGGAAAGGCTATCCGATCGGCCCATCGTGGTGCGGTCACCTTGGACTCGTGTGGCTCAAGGGCAAGGATCTGGACGAGACGCTGGTCCTGAATTTGGTTCCCACCGATGCCGCACAATTGCGTGGCGTTGAAAGCTCAACCGAGTGGGGAGCATGCAGCTGGGAGGTCTCCGAAGCGGAGAGCGCGGTGCGCGGAGACTACTCGCTGCTCGATCCGTCAGGCACCCCCCGAGACATCAGCATTCCGCGCCTGCTCACGTGGCATTCGCGCCGCGTCAGGCTCGTGGGGAACCGCGAGGGTGTCACGGGAGTCGTCCTTGCTCAGGGAGACAAACTAGCGCCGCAGCAGATGCATCGTTATGAGCCGCAGAGTTTGTGGCGTTACTCGACACCGCAGTCCAAGAAGTTCAAGCAGGACGTCTACATGCCTCGTAAATACGAGGCGGGCCGCGCGCTCTGGCGCAATCTGCCCGGAACCCTTCCCACCGTGACGACCGTGCAGGGCGTGGACAAGCAGCCGAAACAAGAGTTCCTCCCCTCGGCGACGCTTTCCTTCCACTACCAGCTCGACAACGCCTCGATCGAGACCGCCTATCCCAAGGTGATGCGGATTCAGGCTGTTGGCGTCACCTACGGGCCGCAGGAAGCGACATTCGAAGATATCTACTCGGATGAGCTGACGCTGTCGGTCGCTGTCATGCGAGTTGAACACGAGGATCTGTCAGCCGAAATCGACCGACAGGTGCGCCTGACCGAAGAGATTGCCAGAGACGTGGGGAATCTTGCGGCGAATCTCGCGCGTGCGGCGGGCGAGAGCGGAGAGGGTGCCGGTGACGGGGCCCGAGACCGTGCCAAGGAACTCTTCTTCAGCGCAGTCGACACCGATTTCAGGACGTGGCTGACCCAGGTTGATGGCCGCGAAAGCGCGCGGGACGCCGGGCGTCGGTGGGAGTGCACGCTGCGTCAGCACGCTACGGACGTTCAGGCGGTGCTCGTGAGGGGCGCGTCGTCGTCGGCAATCATCGGCCGGGATACCGGCAGAGGTTACATGAACGTTGGAATCGCCGAAAACTACTTCCGGGCGGCGCTCAACAAGCATCTCCCGTTACAGAAAACCAATCAGGAAGGAACGAAATGACCAGCAATGATGCTGCTCCGGAGACCCCTCCGGATGGCGGTGTGAAAGGTCTGTCGACGCGCAGCGCGGTGTATGGCCGCGTCGGTGGGTTGATCGTGAATCGACTCTGGAAGGAGACTCCGTCGGCACGCGCACTTCGCGCGCAGCTGAGGGGAGCGCTTTCACGAGAAGCTGGAACGGTGCCCGAGCTGTGGGACCTCACGCTCGATGGCCGCCCCGGCTATCTGGGCGACGAGCCGACCAGAGGCGAGAAGGCTGTCCATGGTGCTCTTACTCTCTGGGCGCTTCACCAGGGATCGAATACGAGGCCGATGCACGACACGTCGGATCGTCCGCGCAGCTTCGCTTCCGCGATCCGAGTCGTGGCTGAGGGACAAAGCGGCGATAAGCGGGCCGAGGAGACCCCAATCTATCGGCGTTTTTCCGCGGCTGTTCAGGCCCCTACCTTCGAGGGGCTTCTCGTGCATCTGCGTTCGCTCGTCTCTCAGCTCGAGGCTGCCGAGATCCCCTGTGATTACGCGCAGCTGGCAGCCGATCTTTACACGTGGCAGGACCCGCGTCATCGCACGTCCGTCATGCGCAACTGGGGGCGTCAGTTTGCTCGTCCCGCTGAAACTATCCAGACCGACTCTGCCTCTGACGAGTGACGTCGAGGCGCCGCAATCAAACAAGCTTCATTTGTGAAAGGAATAACAATGTCCGTCTTCGTTGATATCCACGTTCTGCAGACCCTCCCTCCCTCGAACCCGAACCGTGATGATACGGGTGCTCCGAAGACCGCCACCTTCGGCGGAGTCCAGCGTATGCGCATGTCCTCGCAGGCCATCAAGCGTGCGACGCGTGAGGACTTCGAGGGAAAGATCGCCGATGGAAATTACGGTGTGCGCACGAAGAAGATTGTCGAGCTAGTTGCGCGTTCAATCGTCGATAAGCGTCCGGACCTCGACTCGCAGTCTGTCGACCTCGCCGAGATGGGGCTGAAGGCCATCGGTTTCAAGCTTGCTAAGCCGAACAAGAATAAGAGCGACAAGGAGCTGGAGGAAGCCGGATTCCTCGTGTTCCTGTCGGCCAAGCAGATCGAGCACGTCGCAGATGCGTTGATTTCGGTTGCTCACGAGGATGATCCTGCGGCAGCGTTCAAGGAGCTGAAGCCGCGTAGCCTCGTGAATACGGATCACTCTATCGATATTGCTCTGTTCGGCCGTATGGTCGCCGAACCGAATGCTCTGAACGTGGATGCCGCGTGCCAGGTTGCCCACGCGATTGGTGTCGGCGCGGTTGAGCACGAGTACGACTACTACACGGCCGTCGACGACGAGAAAAAGCGCAACGATGAGGCCGACGAGGGTGCGGGAATGATCGGCACGATCGAGTTCGCGTCTGCGACGGTGTACCGCTACGCGACGATCAACGTTGGTATGCTTCGCGAAAATCTGGGAGACGATGCGGTTGCGGATCGTGCCATTGAGCTCTTCGTGGATAGTTTTGTTCGGTCGATGCCGACAGGAAAGATTACGACGTTCGCGAACCGTACTTTGCCGGACGCTGTCCTGGTTCAGGTGCGCAACGATCAGCCGATCAACATGGCGGGCGCCTTCGAAGACCCGATCGTCGCGGGGCAGCGCGGTTTCGCCGAGCCTGCCGTCAAGCGTTTCGTCGAGTTCGAGTCCAAGCTGCGCGACCTCACCGGTCTTGAGCCCGTCGCCTCTCTCGCCACGTGGACCACGCCTCGGGGCGAGGCCTTCTCCGCACTGGGTGCCCAGGTTCGCCTGGTCGATCTGGGCAGCGCGACGGTGGACGCTGTGCGAGGCGAGCGATGAGTTCGGTACTCGTCTTGCGACTGGCTGGCCCCATGCAGTCGTGGGGCTCATCCAGTCGATTCACGCGCAGGTCGACGGAGGCTTTTCCCACGAAAAGCGCGCTGGTTGGTCTGCTCGCGGCGGCGCAGGGACGCAGGCGCAGCGATCCGATCGAGGACCTGGCCGAGCTTCGTTTCGCCGTGCGGGTCGACCAGCCGGGGCAGTTGCTCCGCGACTTTCATACGGCGCATCGGGGTGATACATCGATGCCTCTTTCCGACCGCTTCTATTGGGCGGATGCGACGTTCGGCGCCTTCGTTGAGGGACCGGATGACGTGATCGAGGGGTTGTCGCAGGCGATCCTCCGACCGGTGTTCCCTCTGTACCTCGGTCGTCGCTCGTGTCCGCCAACCATGCCCTTGCGCCTCGCCGTGCGTCGAGGGGAGGCATGGGAAGCCGTGCGGGAAACACCGTGGATGGCCTCGGCGTACTACCAAAAGAAGCAGCGCTACGAGCAGTACGTGTCCGTCCGCGTCGTTGCCGATCAGGGGATTATCCCTTCCGACGTGGGTGTCTCGTTCGAGCACACCATCCAGGACGTGCCGATCAGCTTTGACTCCGAACGCCGTACCTACACTCTGCGAACTGTCGAGGAGGCGCGCGTCGATCTGGAAAACCCGCAGTACGTGGAGGCGCGGCCGAACGCCGGCCCCGGCCTCGTCCATGACCCGATGGAGGTGCTCTGATGTATCTGACACGCATCTACCTCAACCCGCACCGCAGGGGTGCTCGGCAGCTCATGCGGAGCCGTCAGGTTCTGCATGCGGCCGTCATGAATTGTTTCCCGCCGGGCGCCTTGGAGGGTGCTGGGATGCCTCGCGTGCTGTGGCGCCTGGATCGTCCTCCATTCGCGAGAAGTGGTCCTTCTCGGCAGGGGAGCCCCTCGTGTGCGCTCTTCATCTCGAGCCCGGTTCCCCCGGATCCCTCGCACATCGTCGAGGAAGCCGGATACTCAACCGATGGTGGAGTGCTCGTCCGCGACATGGGTGATTTCCTCGATCGGCTTGAGGCCGGCCAGAGGTGGGGGTTCCGTCTCTGTGTGAATCCGACGTTCCGTGAGGCGAGTCAGGTCAATGCGCGGGGACGCAAGAGGGTCCTCGCTCACGTGACCCAGGATCAGCAGACGCAGTGGGTGCTGGATCGCTCTGAGCGACTCGGATTCCGTGTGTTGACTTCTGCCGAGTACGGTGGGGATCTGCCCGTCCTAGAGGATCGGGATGGTCGCCGCGTCGACGGGGCGAACCTCTTGATTAATGGGGTTGAACGTAGCATTGCCGAGTTCAAGCGGCAGGGCGCGCGAGTGACGCTCGCTGTCGCGACTTTCGAGGGCGTGCTCGAGGTAACGGATCCGGATGCACTGCGCCACGGCCTCGTCCATGGGATAGGACGAGGGAAAGCGTACGGCTGCGGACTGCTGACACTCGCCCGGTCATGAGACCGATCCCCGGGGCGAGGCCCCCTGACCCGAAGGACTTGGTGCGCGTTCGGGACCGTTTGACATTCCTGTATGTCGAGCGGTGCACGATTAACCGGGACTCGAACGCGATCACCGTGGCCGACGGGCACGGAATCGCCCACGTCCCAGCAGCGGCGTTGTCGGTGCTGTTGCTGGGACCCGGGGTGCGGATCACGCACTCGGCGGTATCGGTGCTGTCAGAGAGTGGATCGACCATCGTGTGGGTGGGTGAGAACGGGGTGCGGTACTACGCGCACGGCACCCCGCCCTCGCGCTCCTCACGGTTGCTGGAGGCGCAGGCTCGCGCAGTGAGCGATCCGTCGATGCGGCTGACCGTTGCTCGCAATATGTACTTGATGCGTTTTGCGGGCGAGGACGTGTCGAAGCTGAGTCTTCAGCAGTTGCGCGGACGCGAGGGTGCCCGCGTGCGCCGCCTGTACCGTGAACACTCCCAGCGCACGGGTGTGCCCTGGGATAGACGCGAGTACGACCCGGACAACTTCGAGGACGGGTCGGTCGTGAACCAGGCGTTGTCTGCGGCAAACTATGCGATATACGGGGTTGTTCATGCTGTGATTGTTGCGCTGGGGTGTAGCCCGGGGCTGGGGTTCATACACAACGGGACCTACCGTTCGTTCGTGTACGACATTGCTGACCTGTACAAGGCTGATCTCACTATTCCCATCGCCTTCGATGTGGCAGCATCGCCCACAGACGAGGCTGTGGGTAGTGCTGCGCGAAAGGCTGTCCGTGACGCAGTTCGGGAGTTTCGGCTCCTGGAGCGGTGCGTTGCCGACATAAAGAATCTTCTGTCGGTGTCCGGGGCCTTGGACGTTGAAGACGACGAGGACCTCATCGTGGACGACCTACGCCTGTGGGATGACCATGAAGGGACAGTCGCGGCGGGTGTGTCCTACGAAGAGGGCGACTTCTCGTGATCGTTCTCGTCTTATCTGCGGTTCCCGAGGGCCTGCGGGGTCACGTGACGCGGTGGCTCATGGAGATTTCTCCCGGTGTTTTCGTTGGGACTCTCAGTGCCCGTGTGCGCGAGCGTCTGTGGGAGATTGTCACAGAGAACATGAAGACAGGGCGGGCGGTCCTGGTCTATCGGGCGCGCAACGAGCAGGGTCTTGCCTTTTTGACCTGGGGCGATCCATGGAAGCCCGTCGATTTTGACGGACTGACCCTCATGATGCGGCCCTACTACTCGGAAGGGCGAGGCCAGTATTCCGAGCCTGATCCTGCGGCGCGTCAGTTGCGTAAGCGTCCATCAATGAGTAACTTCCAGAAGAGGCGCAAAGCTCAAGGCTTTCCAAGATCTGACCGATCCGCTTGATAAAAGCGCAGGTCAGAGAGTGTTTTCCCCGCGTGAGCGGGGATGAGCCCGCATGGGCGGGGCAGCGGCTTGGACGGACGAGGTTTTCCCCGCGTGAGCGGGGATGAGCCGCGGTGAATCTTCGACCGGTCCGCCTTCTTCGTGTTTTCCCCGCGTGAGCGGGGATGAGCCGGCAGCGGACGCGCCCTCAGCGACCACACCCATGTTTTCCCCGCGTGAGCGGGGATGAGCCCGCGGCGGACGCGCCCTCAGCAACCACGCCCATGTTTTCCCCGCGTGAGCGGGGATGAGCCGGTGATAGCGCCGCCGCCGGCCTCCCAGCCTTCGTTTTCCCCGCGTGAGCGGGGATGAGCCTGATCGGGTAGTCGCCCTCGGCGTCGCCGACACCGTTTTCCCCGCGTGAGCGGGGATGAGCCCGCCGTGGCCCTGATGGCCGCGCACCTTGTCCAGTTTTCCCCGCGTGAGCGGGGATGAGCCTTCCCGGTATATGCGCCGTTTTTGAGCAGGGCCGTTTTCCCCGCGTGAGCGGGGATGAGCCCATTGACCGGACGTGCAGGCAGCGTCAGGTAGTGTTTTCCCCGCGTGAGCGGGGATGAGCCCTGTCGCAGTGGAGCTTCAGCGTTCCGCTGAAGGTTTTCCCCGCGTGAGCGGGGATGAGCCGGCCATGTACGCGGGCGACTTCCTGCGTAGCATGTTTTCCCCGCGTGAGCGGGGATGAGCCCAGCGCGAATTTGCGCGCCGGCTGCGCTCGCAGGTTTTCCCCGCGTGAGCGGGGATGAGCCTGCAGGTGCCCTGAGTTAGATTGAAGTTGTTAGGTTTTCCCCGCGTGAGCGGGGATGAGCCCACCCTGTCCTGCTCGGCCTCACTCATACGGCTGTTTTCCCCGCGTGAGCGGGGATGAGCCCTTCCTGGGCGGCGTTGTGTCGTCCCCGTTCTGGTTTTCCCCGCGTGAGCGGGGATGAGCCCAGCCTCGGCACGCTCACTGGCATGATTGCCGAGTTTTCCCCGCGTGAGCGGGGATGAGCCCGCGCGGACGCTCCCACGCCTTCCTTCATCGCGGTTTTCCCCGCGTGAGCGGGGATGAGCCTAGAACGCGCGCTCCACGCGACCCCACAAACGGGTTTTCCCCGCGTGAGCGGGGATGAGCCGGATGGGAGTCCGATCTGGCCACTGTCGAACGCGTTTTCCCCGCGTGAGCGGGGATGAGCCCGCGCGTGTATACCACCGACAGGCCGGGAAGTCGTTTTCCCCGCGTGAGCGGGGATGAGCCCGACAATGGGTATTCTGGATGACATTGATAGCGGTTTTCCCCGCGTGAGCGGGGATGAGCCCATCGACTCATCCTCGGGGTGTGTGGGGACCTCGTTTTCCCCGCGTGAGCGGGGATGAGCCCTCGCAGCTGCTGTTCCACGGCGACAGGCCGCCGTTTTCCCCGCGTGAGCGGGGATGAGCCGGCATGGCAGCCAATGATGAGCTCAGCATGAGCGTTTTCCCCGCGTGAGCGGGGATGAGCCCGGACAGGCTGTCCGTACCCTCGTGTGGGGTGAGTTTTCCCCGCGTGAGCGGGGATGAGCCCTGTGACCGACGTGGCGACCACCCTAGGCCGCCGTTTTCCCCGCGTGAGCGGGGATGAGCCCCGCCAGGCCTGGACCAGGGGAGCGCCGCGCCCGTTTTCCCCGCGTGAGCGGGGATGAGCCGTACGGTGCTGAGCAGCACCACGGCAAGCTGAAGTTTTCCCCGCGTGAGCGGGGATGAGCCCGGCCCGCTAGGATGACGCAGCGCGAACAGGACGTTTTCCCCGCGTGAGCGGGGATGAGCCGAAGCAGGTCACGGGCTTTGCTTTCGACACCGGGTTTTCCCCGCGTGAGCGGGGATGAGCCGGCGTGAGCGTGTGGGGTGACGCGGGAATGAACGTTTTCCCCGCGTGAGCGGGGATGAGCCCATGGCTGCGAAATGTAGTCCATTCCGAGGACGGTTTTCCCCGCGTGAGCGGGGATGAGCCGGTGCACCAGGGGGAGCAGGCTCTCCGTCAGGCGTTTTCCCCGCGTGAGCGGGGATGAGCCCTGCCTGATAATGATCGGCGCTGACACGACGATGTTTTCCCCGCGTGAGCGGGGATGAGCCCTGGGTGACCGGGACGCTCGTCCCTGGCGTGCAGTTTTCCCCGCGTGAGCGGGGATGAGCCGGCGTGGGCGGCGATCACGGAGGCGTTCTACAGGTTTTCCCCGCGTGAGCGGGGATGAGCCGGCTTCGCGCACGGCGTCTTCGATCTCCCCCGTGTTTTCCCCGCGTGAGCGGGGATGAGCCGTCGCGGCCTTGGCGACGGCGAGCTTGGCGGCGGTTTTCCCCGCGTGAGCGGGGATGAGCCCACGCTTGCCGTGAATGAGCAGGCCACCGAAGGGTTTTCCCCGCGTGAGCGGGGATGAGCCCAAAACGCGGCGTTCACGGGCAACTTCCGCGATGTTTTCCCCGCGTGAGCGGGGATGAGCCCGAGCCGCGGTATCTCATGCCGCGGCGTGCGTTGTTTTCCCCGCGTGAGCGGGGATGAGCCCTGGGCGTTGTGGGCGAACCGAACGACGACGTTGTTTTCCCCGCGTGAGCGGGGATGAGCCCCTGTCCTCCCGACCGCTGGATCTCCGCCCTGGGTTTTCCCCGCGTGAGCGGGGATGAGCCCACGCGTCGGGGCAGAATCTTGGAGTTGTGACGGTTTTCCCCGCGTGAGCGGGGATGAGCCGCATGGGAGGCCGACCTGACCGCTGTCGAACGCGTTTTCCCCGCGTGAGCGGGGATGAGCCGCATGGGAGGCCGACCTGACCGCTGTCGAACGCGTTTTCCCCGCGTGAGCGGGGATGAGCCCTCTAAGCTCGCTTCCTACCTAGCGCGCTCGCTGTTTTCCCCGCGTGAGCGGGGATGAGCCGATCAAGAAATGAGACGCAAGGTAGCCCTGAACGTTTTCCCCGCGTGAGCGGGGATGAGCCCGCGGCAGATACGCGCGCCGACTGCTCGGATAGGTTTTCCCCGCGTGAGCGGGGATGAGCCCTGTCACGTCACGCGCTCACCGCGTTCGATAACGTTTTCCCCGCGTGAGCGGGGATGAGCCGCAGGCAGCGTAAGCCACGCCTGCATTGACGGGGTTTTCCCCGCGTGAGCGGGGATGAGCCGTTCTCCTGGGCGCTGTCGGAGCTGCGCCGTAAGTTTTCCCCGCGTGAGCGGGGATGAGCCGGGCATGATCGTCGATCTGCCGCAGCCGAACACGTTTTCCCCGCGTGAGCGGGGATGAGCCTCGGAGCCGGTGGTCCGCTCATGGGGCGGCCTGGTTTTCCCCGCGTGAGCGGGGATGAGCCTACACCAGGCCTGAGCAGTCCAGGCCTGGCGGGGTTTTCCCCGCGTGAGCGGGGATGAGCCGAGGGTGAAGGGCGACCCGTCTAAGGCTGTGACGTTTTCCCCGCGTGAGCGGGGATGAGCCGTACTGGAACGCCGTCGGCAAGCCTGACTTCCGGTTTTCCCCGCGTGAGCGGGGATGAGCCGGGGTCGTTGCTCGCATTATACCCGCCAGGATGGTTTTCCCCGCGTGAGCGGGGATGAGCCGGAAAAGAGTATGGCACCCGATACCCAGACGATGTTTTCCCCGCGTGAGCGGGGATGAGCCCATTTCGGGGTGGCCGTCCCGCATATACGCCGTGTTTTCCCCGCGTGAGCGGGGATGAGCCCGCGATCCGCCTCCAGGTGCAGGGCGCGCGCGAGTTTTCCCCGCGTGAGCGGGGATGAGCCGCACTCGCGTGTGGACATCCTCCAGATCACCAAGTTTTCCCCGCGTGAGCGGGGATGAGCCTCCGATGGACAGGCGGTCAATTACGCCGTCGCGGTTTTCCCCGCGTGAGCGGGGATGAGCCCTCATCAAGCAAAGCCTGCAACGCATCATTTATGTTTTCCCCGCGTGAGCGGGGATGAGCCGGTCGCACGCGTCGTGCGAGTGGACAGCGATCAGTTTTCCCCGCGTGAGCGGGGATGAGCCCGATCTGCTCAATCTGGAGATCGAGCTGCGTAAGTTTTCCCCGCGTGAGCGGGGATGAGCCCATTTCGGGGTGGCCGTCCCGCATATACGCCGTGTTTTCCCCGCGTGAGCGGGGATGAGCCCCCGGCGGACAACACCACGCCTCGCAAGACGCGGTTTTCCCCGCGTGAGCGGGGATGAGCCGCTGGTGACCATTGGCACCACGACCATGCCCGAGTTTTCCCCGCGTGAGCGGGGATGAGCCGGCCGCGCGCCTGATCGCCAAAACCGCATCCTGGTTTTCCCCGCGTGAGCGGGGATGAGCCCCGCCTGAGCCAGATCAGCGCCGGTTTCCTCTAGTTTTCCCCGCGTGAGCGGGGATGAGCCCCCGACGGACAACACCACGCCTCGCAAGACGCGGTTTTCCCCGCGTGAGCGGGGATGAGCCGGTGACGACGTCCTTGTCAGAGGTTTCGGGCGAGTTTTCCCCGCGTGAGCGGGGATGAGCCGGGGTCTAGAAGGGGTATAGAGAGAGTTTTAGAGTTTTCCCCGCGTGAGCGGGGATGAGCCCTTTACGTTCGGTCAGTAAAATAAGTGTGAGCAGTTTTCCCCGCGTGAGCGGGGATGAGCCCACGTGGGTTTTGTTGCCTCGGTCACTGCCGAAGTTTTCCCCGCGTGAGCGGGGATGAGCCGCATGGACCCGTGCACATCGGAGCATGGAAGGAGTTTTCCCCGCGTGAGCGGGGATGAGCCGGACAAGCACCATACGTCGAATACATCTAACCCGTTTTCCCCGCGTGAGCGGGGATGAGCCCTGGATCACCGACGCCTGGCGCGAAAGCATCCCGTTTTCCCCGCGTGAGCGGGGATGAGCCCCGTTGGCGACCCGCTCGGCCTCGGCCCAATCCGTTTTCCCCGCGTGAGCGGGGATGAGCCGCTGTAGTCAATCCACAACTGCTCGCCCGCCTTGTTTTCCCCGCGTGAGCGGGGATGAGCCCAGTGTTCGGCGAGCGGGGGACTGTATCTCCCGGTTTTCCCCGCGTGAGCGGGGATGAGCCCTCGACGCCCGCGCCCTCCTCATCCAGGGCGGCGTTTTCCCCGCGTGAGCGGGGATGAGCCTGCCCAGCTTTTCGGACATCTGCGAAATACGAAGTTTTCCCCGCGTGAGCGGGGATGAGCCCGAAAAAGGCCGCGCAGGCTGGCGCATCCCCGCGTTTTCCCCGCGTGAGCGGGGATGAGCCCGCTTTGCGGCGAGTGTGAGAAACCGTCCAGCG
This sequence comes from Schaalia sp. HMT-172, assembly GCF_030644365.1. NCBI lineage: Bacteria > Bacillati > Actinomycetota > Actinomycetes > Actinomycetales > Actinomycetaceae > Schaalia > Schaalia sp. HMT-172. The sequence goes on along the minus strand of NZ_CP130058.1, from coordinate 2,249,942 downwards.
TTTTCCCCGCGTGAGCGGGGATGAGCCCCGGGGGGGCCAACCTAGTCCCCCGGTAGAAGGTGTTTTCCCCGCGTGAGCGGGGATGAGCCTGCCCAGCTTTTCGGACATCTGCGAAATACGAAGTTTTCCCCGCGTGAGCGGGGATGAGCCCGAAAAAGGCCGCGCAGGCTGGCGCATCCCCGCGTTTTCCCCGCGTGAGCGGGGATGAGCCTACCCGTCGCAAGGGAGCATAATCCGAGTCGCCGTTTTCCCCGCGTGAGCGGGGATGAGCCCGCCCTGCAGGGCGCACAGGCCGCCATCGAGGAGTTTTCCCCGCGTGAGCGGGGATGAGCCCTGACCCGGATGCGCGCCCTCCTGCGCGCCGCCGTTTTCCCCGCGTGAGCGGGGATGAGCCCGGCTCACCACGTGGGCGCGAGATGTGGCAGTAGTTTTCCCCGCGTGAGCGGGGATGAGCCGGACAGGCTGCGCTACGAGGACTTCTACAGTGAGTTTTCCCCGCGTGAGCGGGGATGAGCCCCCTTGGTTCCAGCGGTAGAAACGGCCCGCTAGGTTTTCCCCGCGTGAGCGGGGATGAGCCGCGCCCGAACGGCCAGACACGCCCACCGCTGAGGTTTTCCCCGCGTGAGCGGGGATGAGCCCGTGAACCGAAGGTCGCCAGAAATCGGGTGCAGGTTTTCCCCGCGTGAGCGGGGATGAGCCCCAATACTCGTACAATGGGTGGGACTCCGGTCAGTTTTCCCCGCGTGAGCGGGGATGAGCCCTCCCCGTCATCGCCAACGTCCCCGAACGCCTCGTTTTCCCCGCGTGAGCGGGGATGAGCCCGACGGTAAGGTTGACCTCACCGACGTGACCGTGTTTTCCCCGCGTGAGCGGGGATGAGCCCGGGAAGAACGCGCTCCTGGAGATCCGCGAGCTGTTTTCCCCGCGTGAGCGGGGATGAGCCCGGCCTGAACCCGGCGATGGTCACGGGCGCCGCGTTTTCCCCGCGTGAGCGGGGATGAGCCCGCTTCTTCGTGGTGACCTTCCCGAGCGTGAGGGTTTTCCCCGCGTGAGCGGGGATGAGCCGAACTCCCCCGCTGCTGCCTCGAGTGCCTCGCCGTTTTCCCCGCGTGAGCGGGGATGAGCCCGCTTCTTCGTGGTGACCTTCCCGAGCGTGAGGGTTTTCCCCGCGTGAGCGGGGATGAGCCGAACTCCCCCGCTGCTGCCTCGAGTGCCTCGCCGTTTTCCCCGCGTGAGCGGGGATGAGCCCCCGGCTCGCCCGTCGATTGTCTCCCAGTCGGAGTTTTCCCCGCGTGAGCGGGGATGAGCCCTGTTAACCGGGGAGAGATCACGCACGTGGAGAGTTTTCCCCGCGTGAGCGGGGATGAGCCGATCGCGCCGAAAAGTGAAGAAGGCCCCCACCAGTTTTCCCCGCGTGAGCGGGGATGAGCCGGCTCATAGTGCCCGTGACCGTCTTCCAGGCGAGTTTTCCCCGCCTACGCGGGGATGAGCCGTAGTCGGCAACATCGCGCGCACTAACCCCTTCGTTTTCCCCGCCTACGCGGGGATGAGCCGGTGACCACTTCCTTGTCGCTCGTTTCGGGCGAGTTTTCCCCGCCTACGCGGGGATGAGCCTCTGTGCCGGGGCCGGACGCGATGACGGCGAGGGTTTTCCCCGCGTGAGCGGGGATGAGCCTCAACGCCGACGCAGACGCGCGAGGGGTCAGGGGTTTTCCCCGCCTACGCGGGGATGAGCCTGTCTGACCGCCGCGTAGGGTAGTCGGCCTTTGGTTTTCCCCGCCTACGCGGGGATGAGCCCGTGACCCGATCGAGCGTTACGGCGTGAGCCTGGTTTTCCCCGCCTACGCGGGGATGAGCCCGCCGCCGTGGAGAAGAACGGGCAGACGCTCGAGTTTTCCCCGCCTACGCGGGGATGAGCCCGGCGCAGGAAGGTGACCCCCTCATGCCGACCGTTTTCCCCGCCTACGCGGGGATGAGCCCGCCGGTAAGAACCTCATCCAGGGATTCATCAAGTTTTCCCCGCCTATGCGGGGATGAGCCGGTCGAGGACGGGGCGGGCGACTTCGGTCCCGGGTTTTCCCCGCCTACGCGGGGATGAGCCCTGGTGCGCGACGGTGTACTCGATCGCCTGTCCGTTTTCCCCGCCTACGCGGGGATGAGCCGGTGGCGAGGTCAACGACCAGGCCGTCGAGGCTGTTTTCCCCGCCCGCGCGGGGATGAGCCCCAGCCGGGCACTAGTACCCCACCAATCCCGAAGTTTTCCCCGCCCGTGCGGGGATGAGCCCAGCCACGCGCGGTTGGGTGGCATGGCCATAAGGTTTTCCCCGTCCCCGTGGGGATGAGCCTCGTGCTGAATCTTCGGGCCGGGGTCGATAGTGGTTTTCCCCGCCTACGCGGGGATGAGCCGAAATAGTAAAATAGCCTCGGGCGTTTAAAAACGTTTTCCCCGCCTACGCGGGGATGAGCCGTCCTGGAGGTTCATGATTTGCCGCTCTGCGTCGTTTTCCCCGCCTACGCGGGGATGAGCCGGTGACAGCGCAGGACGCCGTCGGGGAGGGTGTGTTTTCCCCGCCCGCGCGGGGATGAGCCGCCGGTGAATTTCATCATCGACACCGTCTACGCGTTTTCCCCGCCCGCGCGGGGATGAGCCGGTCGCATGGTCCTGCCCTCCCGTCGGCCAATAGTTTTCCCCGCCCGCGGGGGATGAGCCGAAAGTCACGGCGCGCGCCGCGCGCGAGGTGGCGTTTTCCCCGCCCGCGCGGGGATGAGCCCCGTGTACGCCTGGTACGTGTTCACCGACCGTTGTTTTCCCCGCCTACGCGGGGATGAGCCTCAGCGCCTAAACGTCGCCGCATGGGACATCACGTTTTCCCCGCCCGCGCGGGGATGAGCCGTCGAAAGAGCCTACGTTCTGGGATGCTTACGCGTTTTCCCCGCTCGCGCGGGGATGAGCCCGCGGGCATATCCGGTGATGCTCATGCCAAAGTGTTTTCCCCGCCCGCGCGGGGATGAGCCCTTCCCAGTCCGCGGACTCGTCTACGCGGCGTTGTTTTCCCCGCCCGCGCGGGGATGAGTGCGCCGTTGTGGCGCGTGTATTGTGTGAAGGAGAGTTTTCCCCGCCCGCGCGGGGATGAGCCTGTCGGCGGCCTTGATGGCATGGCTGCCACCCGGTTTTCCCCGCTCGCGCGGGGATGAGCCCGCGTTGTTGAGCGCGCCGTTACCGCCGAGAGTGTTTTCCCCGCCCGCGCGGGGATGAACCCGACTTGAGATCCCAGTCCGCAACCAGCGGGTAGTTTTCCCCGCTCGCGCGGGGATGAACCACTGGGAATCAAACACCAGTCCCTGTGGTACACGTATTCCCCGCAACCGCGGGGTTCTCCGGTGCGCCGTTGGTGTGCATACCCACCGGAATAAAAGATAACGACCCTTGCGCTCCCCTCCCTCCCCGCTGTGTCCCACACGGCTACCCGCAATCGGATGAAGGAGAAGGCGAAAACATGGACGCGGCAATGGTGGCGCAATTGGGTTCTGGTGAGCCGACGGTGATGCACGGTGAGGCGGACACGGTACAGGCGACGAAGTAGGGCGCGCGGGGGCGGCGAAGACGCGGATCCGCACCCGCATCGCGCACGTGGGCAGCGAGTATCGCCGTGATGTGACCTCGGGTACCTGCGAGCTGTGCATCGCAGAGTGGGCTGCCGCCATCCGCGACATCTCCTTCGAGCTCACGGACATCAACACCGACGCCACGTGGGAGACCGTCACCCCGATCCTCCACGTCGGCCCCTGGAACGACATCTGGGAAGTCTGGGTCAACCCCTTCGCGCTCTCCACGACGCTCCCGCACGTCATCCTCACCGTCGATGCGCGGCGCCACGCCGACGCGTACGACCGCACCCGCATCGCCCTAGAAATCCTCGAGGCCGTAGAGAGGCTTGATCGTGCCTCCGCGATGGTCGACGGCCTCGATGGCGCCTACAATCACGACGACGACTGGGACGAGGAACAATTCATCCTCGTGCCCTAGCGCATCGCGGATGACTCCGACGAAGGCTAGAAGTCCTTTCGTTGCAGCTCGGGCGGACCCTAGTGGCCGCGCGAAAAGCGAAGTGAGAATACGTCGAAAAACGATCATCCGAACGTGCCCGCGATAACTCGTTGCCTGTTACGCTAGTCACTGTTTCTTCTGAGTATTGCTCTCTGTTGAAACGTTCTGTGTAAACGGACGCGCCCACGCGACCGCGCGCCGCCGGTCTCCGCCTCACTCTCCCGGCGATCACGAGCTCCGCGTGGGCGCGTTCGCGTTCCTCGAGTTGTCTGAGCGATAAAGCTCATAGGACCTGCTTTGCCCTGGGCATTGCAACGTTTTAGGGTGTGCTCAAAATAGCAGTCCGAAATGGCGTGCGACATTTGTCCGGGCTGGGCGCTGTGGTGCGTGGGTCGCACGGCCTGCGCGCAAGGATCGCTCGATGCGTCGGCATTGATGGGGGTTTTGCAACATTAGACGCACCGCCACGGCGTGTCGCCGGCGTGTCGCGCCCCTAATGGTGCAATTCCCCCGATTGATGGCGTGATCTGCGCGGCAAGCTGCTCGAGCTGAGGCTTGGATGGTGCAATTCCCCTCGATTGATGGCAGTGACGCCGCGACTTGAGGTGGCGCGGCGCCCAAAACGCAGACCACCTTGGTGAAAAACGCTGGAAACGGGCTGTTATGGGCGAAGTGGTCTGCGTTTTGGGCGCGGCGGTGTTCTGGCATGGGTTTTGTTCGCACGTGGGCCCGCTATTGCGAGTGCTAACCCGCTATTTGGAGTGTGGGCGAGGCTGCCCAGGCTCGCATTAGCGGGTTAACGTGCGGAATAGCGGGTTAACGTGCACAGAAGAGGGGTGTGCACATGAGAGGGAGCTGCTCTAGATGTTGCCGTGCGCGCCGATGTTGTCCGCGCTGTCGCATTGGTTGGGCAGTTGCAACTACGCCACAGGAAGCGGAAGGCACGCAGCAGCCGACAAGCAAAACGAAATCCCCGAAGCGAATGCTTCGGGGATTGCTGGTGGCTCCGACCGGCGTCGATCCGGTGACCTTTCGATTTTCAGTCGAACGCTCTACCAACTGAGCTACAGAGCCAAGACCTGAACCGATATGGTCTGGTCGGCGACCCCGACGGGACTTGAACCCGCGACCTCCGCCGTGACAGGGCGGCGCGCTAACCAACTGCGCTACGGGGCCTTACAACAGGTAAGACCTATTGAATTATTCCAATCACAATTGCGACCGGTGGTACCCCCAACGGGATTCGAACCCGTGTCGCCGCCGTGAAAGGGCGGTGTCCTAGGCCGCTAGACGATGGGGGCCTGCTTGGCCGTCGAACTGGCGTCCGAAGACGGGAGATAGTTTAGGCAGAAGTCGCGCGCCGCGTCAAAACAAAATAGGGTGACCCCGCACACGTTACCAGAAAATGTTGCAATTGTGCGGAATTCACAGGATTTCATCAGCAAGGCGGCCTACCCTTGATACATGACTACGATACCCGTACTCGGCGCCCTCGCCCAAGCCTCGGACACGCTCTCGCGTGTCGCCGCCGACCCACAATCCGGCGCGGAGGCCGCCGTGGCCACCACTATCGATTTCACCCTCCTGATCCTCGGCCCCATCATCGGCGCCTTCGTGGGTGTCGTCGTGTCGGTCGTCTTCGCCGTCCTCGCCCGCAAGGCGCTCGCGAAGTCCGCCACGGCCTCGTCGATCCTGGCCCGCGTGCGACGCCCCTTGCACTTGACCCTCGCGACGTGGGGTGCCTGGGTGGGCCTGGGCATCGCACTGGTCAACCCGAACCTGTCGGACTGGAACGGCTCGTCGGTGACGACGTTCCTCATGCACATCCTCCTCATCGCAGGTCTCGCGTGCCTGACCTGGATGGGGTACGCCGCTGCCTGGGTCTTCGAAGACGCCGCCAAGGCCCGCCAGGCCTCCGACCGGGGCCGCTCGCGCCGCTTCGAAACCCAAGCGCAGGTCCTGCGGCGCCTCACTCAAGGGATCGTCGTGGTCGTCGGCATGATCGCCATCATCGGCACCTTCGAGGCCGCACGCCAGGCCATGACCACCGTCCTAGCCTCCGCCGGTGTCCTCTCGGTCATCGGCGGCCTCGCCGCCCAGCAGACCCTCGGCAATGTCTTCGCCGGCCTGCAGCTCGCCTTCACGGACGCGATCCGCGTGGGTGACGTCGTCGTCGCCGGCGACAAGCACGAGACCGGTTCCGTCGAGGAAATCACGCTCTCCTACGTGGTCGTGCGCATCTGGGATGAGCGCCGCCTCATCATCCCCTGCCGCTACTTCACGCAGACCCCCTTCGAGAACTGGACGCGCCGCGCCGCCGCCCAGCTCGGCACCGTCGAGCTCAAGCTCGACTGGTCCGCGCCCATGACGCTTATCCGCACCAAGGTCGAGCAGCTCCTGACCGCCACAGACCTGTGGGACGGGCGCACGTGGGCCGTGCAGATCACAGACTCCGACGAGTACACGGTGACCGTGCGCATTCTCGTGTCCGCGGCGAACTCCGGAAACCTCAACGATCTGCGCGCCTACCTGCGCGAACAGGTCATCTCCTGGATCGTCACCGACGAGCCGTGGGCGCGCCCCGCCCAGCGCATCGAGCCGCGCGAGACCGTGACCGTCGAAAAGGACATGAGCCGCGAACACGTCGCGCGCCTGGCCGCCGAGCTCGCCGGCATTTCCGGCACGAACGAGGCCGTGGCCGCGACGGGCAGTCCTTCCTCCCATGGGGGTGGTGCGTTGCGCGCCGCGGAGGGTTCCGCCGCGGGTGGCGCGGCCTCCCTGGCCGGCGCCTCGGGGGCCGAGCGCGTGCGCGAGCAGCCCAAGGACGCGGCTCACGCCGCGCGCATGGTGGCCGCCCGCCGCAAGGCCAAGCGCGCCCGCCGTCGCGCGATGGCGGACCGTCAGCGCGAGCTCGCCGAGGGCGGCGCTCCGGTCGACGAGACGCAGGTGATCTCCAAGTCAGCGCTGCGCAAGATCATTGAGGCGGCGGGTAACCCCAACCCGCAGCTCACCCAGACCCTGACGGCCACGTCCATCGGCCGCGGTGAGCGTTTCTTCTCCGGCTCCGCAGAGGCCGAGGAACGCGCGGCCGCACTCGCCGGCCCCGGCGAGGAGGCCTACGCCGAGCGCGAGGCCGATGCTCGCCGCGCCCAGGATCGCCGTGAGGGACGTAACCGTCGCGAGGCGCTGGACCCCGAGGCCACCGTGGCGCTGGCCGCTGTCGGCGTGGAACCCGTCGAGCCCGACCAACCCGCCGAGGCCGCTGCCGAGGAACCGGCGGAGGCTCAGTCCGCCGCTGGTGACGCTGTCGCGGCGAACACCGAAGCGCCAGCCTCCGACGGGGGAGTCGCCGAGCAGCGCGAGCCTGCCAACGGGCCCGCCGACACGGCCGCACCCGCGAATGCGGAGGACTCATCCAACACCGACGACGCCGCGGGAGGGACCGCGGCAGGCGCGCAGGTCGCCGATGCCGAGCCCGAGGAAGACGCCTCCGCGCAGGTCGCCGAAGCTGTCGAGGAGACCGCGCCCGCCGATGTTTCCGCGCCCGCCGAGGTTCCCGCGCCCGCCGACGGCGACGCGCACGAGGCTGCCCAGGCCTCGTCCGACGGTGAGGAACCCGCCTCCCGGGCCGCCGCCGAGGACGCTCCTCAGGGCGCGCCCGCCGAGGCAGCGAGCGAGGACGAGCAGGCGACCACGCCCATCCCCGCGCGTGAAACATCCGTGAAACAGCCGGTTCAGGTGCCGCCTCCCGCGCGCACCGGCCGCCCGGTCATGACCGACACGGTGCAGGCACTCGCGCCCGCGCTCGTGCCGCCGCCGGAGCCGACCCCCGCCGAAATGGCCGCGTCGCTCGCCGACGAGGAGACCCCGGACGAGCCGGTCGTCCACCCCGGCTGGTACGCCGTCGCCGAGGAGGCGCGCCTGGACGCCGAAACGCGCCCCACCCCCAAGGTGGAGCCCGCGGCGCGCGTGTCCATCATGGACTTCTTCCCCGCGGTGGCACCCACCGGCGCCGAGGCCGACATGCTGCGCGCCGTCACCGGCCAGATTCCCGCCGTCGGCAGCGTCGAAACGGACGCTGAGGGCGAGCCCGCCGCGGGTGACGCCGAGGAGAAGCCCGAGGCTCTCGCCGAGTCCGGCGAGTCCGACGCGGAAGCGGCGGATTCGGCTGGCGACGACGTGCCGGACGACCAGGCTGACGCCGAGGATGCCGTGGACGCGGGAGCCGACACCGCGGATGCGGCGGATTCGGCGGAGGGCGCCGAAGAGGCAGACGACCAGGCTGACGCCGAGGATGCTGTGGACGCGGCGGCCGACACCGCGGAAGCGGCGGATTCGGCGGAGGACGCCGAAGAGGCAGACGACCAGGCTGACCCCGAGTATGCTGTGGACGCGGCGGCCGACACCGCGGATGCGGCGGATTCGGCGGGGGATGCCGAAGAGGCTGACGACCAGGCTGACGCCGAGGAGGCGACCACCGTCATGACGCCCGTCGAGACCGCCGAGGCCGTGACCGTCGACGCTGAGGCCACCCAGGTCCTGCCGACCATCGAGGAACAGCCCGCACTCGACGAGACGCTCGTGCTGCCGACCGCCGACGCCGCGGCCAAGGCTGCGGACGCGGCCAGTGCCGCCCCCGACGGCTCCGACGAGGTGGAGCCCGCCACGGCCTCCGCCAAGAAGGCGCCCGCGAAAAAGGCGGCCGCGAAGAAGGCGCAGACAGCGAAAAAGGGAGGCAAGAAGGCCTCGTCGAGCGCCAAGAAGGCAGTGACCGAGGACGAGGACAAGGCGGAAAACGCCTCAGAATCAGCCGCCGCCAAGGACGCGAAGGCTCCCGCCAAGAAGACGGCGACCAAGAAGGCGAATGCCAAGAAGGGAAGCGCAAAAAAGGCCTCCGCCAAGAAGGCTGCGACCAAGAAAACCTCGACCGCCAAGTCCGCCACCGCCAAGTGAGCGTCCCCGCGAGGCAACCACTGCCTCGTCCATGACGCCGGCGAAACACCCCGCGCCGCCCGCGGCCGCACCCGAGAGTGCGCGCCCGCGGGCGGCGCGCGACAATGGAACCATGAACGCTACCGACCCCGCCGCCCGCACCGACGCCGAATGGAAGAAGCTCCTCAGCCCCATGCGCTACCACGTGCTGCGCGAGGCGGGCACCGAGCGCCCCTTCACCGGCGAGCTCCTCAACGAGGCCCGCGTCGGCACCTACTCGTGTGCGGCCTGCGGCTCCACACTCTTTGACTCCGACACGAAGTTCGACTCCTCCTGCGGCTGGCCCTCCTTCTTCCAGACCCGCGACGGCGCCACGACCGAGCACGTCGACACCAGCCACGGCATGACCCGAACCGAGGTGCGCTGCGCGACCTGCGGCTCCCACCTCGGCCACGTCTTTCCCGACGCGCCCGGCCAGCCCACCGGCCTGCGCTACTGCATGAACTCGGCGGCGCTCACCTTCGCGCCCGCCCAGTGAACGAGCCCGCCCGGCGCCGAGGAGGGCACGCAACCCCGGCCTCGTCCAGGGCCGGGCCGCGAAGCGCCGCCGCGCCGAAGCGCCCGGCAGGTCGCGCCTCCGTCGCCGACCGCATCCCGCCCCAGCTCTACATCGTCGGTTCGGGCCTCATCCAGTACGTGGGCGCGGCGCTCGCAGTCGTCGCCTTCGCATCCGTCGAACCCGCGTCCGTCGCCTGGTGGCGCGTGGTCACCGGCGCGGTCGTCCTCCTCGCGTGGAAGCGCCCCTGGCGCGGCGGCCTGACGCGCTCGGACCTGGCGATCTCCGCGCTCTTCGGGGTCATCGTCCTGACGATGAACTCGTCGTTCTACGAGGCCATCGCGCGCATTCCCCTGGGCACAGCCGTGTCCATCGAGTTCAATGGCCCGGTCGCCGTCGCCGTCATCCGAGGCCGAGGCTGGCGCCCGCGCGTCGCCGCCGTCCTCGCCTTCGCGGGAGTCGCATGCATCGGCGGACTCGCCCTCGACCTGAGCGTCGCGAGCGTGCGGGTCGGCGTCGCATGGATTCTCCTGGCCGCGCTCGCGTGGTCAGCGTACATCGTCGTGGGCCAGCGGGCCTCCTCCACCCGCGACGGGGTGACGAACCTGGCCCTCGGCTGCGCGTGGGGCTCCCTGTTTTTCGCGCCCATCCTCGGGCCGGGAGCCATGGCGGCCACGACCTCGTGGAAACTGATCGCGATCGTCGTGGGCGTGGGACTGCTCTCCACAGCCATCCCCTACAGCTTCGAGGCGATCGCGATGCGTCGCCTGGCCGCCTCCACCTTCGCCCTGTTTGCCGCGATCCTCCCGGCCATGTCCGCGCTGGTCGGAGCCGTCATGCTGCGCCAGATTCCGGGTGCCTTCGAGCTGATCGGCCTGGTCCTCGTGTCGGTCGCTGTGTGGCTCGCCTCGCGCGCGTGATCCGCGCATCGAGCGGAGTGGGCGGCGCTGTCCCAACCGATAGTCGCGACCGGGGCATGAAAGCTGGCGCCCTCTGGTGAATTCTTCGCGATGAGGCGCACTTTCTGGATAGGTTGTGGCGATCCGGATAGGTTGTGACGATCCGGATAGGTTAATAACCTATCCGGATGCGCGTTACCTATCCGGATGCGCGTTACCTATCCGGATGCGCGTTACCTATCCGGATGTGCGTTACCTATCAGGACGCGTGTTTCCTATCTGGATAGGTTGTGACGATCCGGATAGGTTGTGACGATCTGGATAGGTTAATAACCTATCCGGATGTGCGTTACCTATCCGGATGTGCGTTACCTATCCGGATGTGCGTTACCTATCAGGATGCGTGTTACCTATCTGGATAGGTTGTGACGATCTGGATAGGTTAATAACCTATCCGGATGCGCGTTACCTATCCAGATGTGCGCGATGTATCTGTATCCAGGGCGCGGTGATCCTGTGTCCCGCGCGCTGACGCCTCGTCCGCGCTGACGCCTCGTCAGTCGAGGCTGAGCTGGCGAGGCGTGTGCTTGCCGCCGCGGGCGATCACCCAGAACGCGAACCACGCGCCGGCGGAGCCGACGATCATGACGAGCACCATCGGCACGGCACTGTCGCCGCCCGAGGTTGCCAGGGGGGCCGCGACTCCGTTAGCCAGAGACTGGAACACGCCCATGACGGACGAGGCCGTGCCCGCCTGCTCGCGCGCCTCACTCATGGCCTGCGCGCCCGAATTACCGAAAATGAACGCATTCGCCGTCATAATGAGCGCGAAGCCCACGCACGTCGGAATGAGCGGCAGGTCGAGTAGGAACGTCGACACCGCCAGCGTCACGACGCCGGTCGCGGCGATTGTGAGGCCCGTAATGATGAGCGTGCGCGGCGTGAAGTGCGAGATCAGGCGCACGTTGACCAGCGCGAATCCGGTCGACAGCAGCGCGTTGAACGCGAAGACGCACGCGAAAGCCATGGGGGACAGGCCCAGCGGTCCCTGCAGGACGTAGGTGGCGTTCGAGATGTAGCCGAACATGCAGAAGCTCGAGAAGGCGTTGACCAGCATGAAACCCACGAAGGGGCGGATGCGCACGACCTGGACGAGGCCGTGGAAGAACCGGGGGATACCGCCGGGGTGGCGGCGCTCCTCGGGCAACGACTCGGGCACGACGAACCAAGCGAGGGCCGCCATGAGCAGCGTGAACGCGGCGAGCGCCCAGAAGATGACCCTCCACGTTGCGTGCGTGATGATGAACGCGCCGAGGACCGGGGCGAGCATCGGCGCGAAACCGACGATCGCCTGGATGAGGCTCATCGCGCGCGCCAGCATCTTGCCATGTGCGACGTCCACGAGGATCGCGCGCGCCACCAAGGAGGCGACGCCGCCGCCGAGGCCCTGGAAGACTCGGCCCACGAGGAGTACCCAGATGTTCGGCGCAAGCACGCAGATCATGGAGCCGATCAGGGCGATGACGCCGCCGGCGATGATGGGGCGGCGTCGCCCGATCTGGTCCGAGATTGCACCGCCCAGGACCTGCCCGGACGCGTAGCCCACGAAGAAGGTCGTGAGCGTGAACCCGAGCATCGTCGAGTTCGTCGCCAGGTCCGCCGTGATCTGCGGGAACGCGGCCGAGTACATGTCGGTCGCCATCGGGGGCACGGCGTTCTGCACGGCTAGGGTGATCAGCAGGGCCACGGTGAGGGCCCCGCCGACGATGCCGCTGCGGTCCTGGGTGTCGTTAGTCGTCATGGGGTAATTGTGCGTCCCTGGGGGAATATAAAATAGGTACCTCGGTTGAATATTTGACGAATCTCTCACCCCGCAGGGGCTGATATGCCCACATGTGCTCAGGCGTAGTGGTCCCGCTCGGCCAACACCTCGACCGCGCTCACTCCTCGACCGCGCTCACTCCCCGTCCGCTCGTGCCTCCAATGCGTCCGCCGCGGCCTCGATTTCCTCGCGCGACGGGCACGAGGCCGGACCGACGACCGTCGCTGACAGCGCACCCGCACAGTTGGCGAGGAGAAGCGCCCTGCCCAGGGGGATCCCCTGTGCGAGGGAGGCCGCCAGCACCCCGGAGTGCGCATCGCCAGCGCCATTCGTGTCGATCGCCTCGACGTGAGGAGTCGGGACGTGGGACGCGTCCTCATCGACGGCATCCGTGGCAGCCACCGAGGGACGAGCGACATATGCGCCCGCAGCTCCCGCGCGCACCACGACGGGGCGGCGCACCGCCGCACACACGGCCTCGGCGGCCCCGAGCGGCTCTCCGCACCGGTCGAGAAGGCTCCGATCGGCCGTCCGCTTCCCGATCTCCTGAGCTTCCCTGTGGTTCATCGAGATGATGACGTCGCGCGTCGGCAAGCCGTCCGGGATTCCGATGACGGGGGAGACGTCCAGCACGACGCGCACACCCTCGGGCAGGGCGTGCAGCGCAGCCTGAGCGGCTTCCCTGTTCGCGGGGTGATCCATGAGGTATCCGTCGACGTAGAGGACGTCCCCCGGGTGCATCGTGCGCACGACATCAGCCCACGCGCTCGCGGGTACCATCGTCTCGGCGCCCTTGGTCGAGATGAACGTGCGCTCGCCCGTGCGGTCCGTGAACGCGATGCAGAACCCGTTGTCGATGCCCGCGACGCGAGGCCCGGCATCCGCGATCCCCTCGCGCGCCAGCGCCGCTTGGATGAGCGAGGAGTAGGGGCCCTCGCCGATCGGGCTGAGGGAGACGGCCTCGGCCCCCATGCGCCGCGCCGCCACGAGGGCGTTGAAGCCCCCGCCCACGTGCATCCCCTCGTCGACGGCCCACACGTCGCCGCCAGGCCCCGGAAGGGCGTCGCCGCGCACGGCGAGGTCGACGAGGATCTGGCCCATGAGGACGACGCGGCCCGCCGGTGCGCTCGGCTCGGGGCACGAGGCCGGGGCCTCCTCCTCGGGAATCATCCCCTCGCCCTCGCGGGCCGGGGGCGCGCTCGCGGCAGGCTCGTGAGCCGCACGCAGCTCCAGGAGCTTGCTCGCGATTGGTTGCAGGCCGAGGCGAGAGACCTCCTCAACCTGAGCGAGGGCGCGGCCGTCGAAGACCCCGACCCCCGCTGCCGCGCCCAGGATCGCGCCCGCGATCGCGCCGATCGTGTCCGTGTCGCCGCCCAGATTCGCGGCATCCAGGAGGGCGCGCGGGGAGGGGTTGCGCGCGAGCAGTGCGAAGGCCATGGGAATCGCCTGCGCCGAGGCCACGGAGGAGCCGATCTGCTCGGCCAACAACTCCAGGGATGGTGACGGGGGAGTGGACGCTAGCTCCAGCGCCCGGCGCGTGGCCGCCACGACGTCCGGGTCCGGCGCCCACGCGCCGCGCGGGGACAGGAAAGCGACGTAGGACACGGCCTCCCACAACAGCGCCCGCACATCCGAGGCGGACGACGAAGCCGCATCGATCCCCAGGGACACGGCCGCCGCCACGAGCGCGGCCGACTGGAAGCCCTGTCGTGTCGCGTGCGTGACCTGACAGGACGACCACACGGACTCGGCGAAGGCCTCCGGATCCGCCGTCGACACCGCAATGCCGATCGGGGTCACGCGCATCGCCGCGCCATTCGTAGTTCCCGCCCCGCCCACGCTCAGCGGATCCTCGCCCGCGCGCACGCGCTCGAGCGCCGCCTTCGTGGAGGGGCCCAGCAGGTCGAGCGACCCGCGCGCAATCATCGAATCCTCCCAGGCCAGCAGCGCGTGAGCGAACTCGCCCGCGTCCAGGGCCGCGTGACCCGAAGAGGAGCCCCGGCCTCGTACCAGGAGGGAAGCAACCAACAGGGCCTGCTCCGTGTCATCCGTGACCGAACCGGCCGGCATACCCGGAGCGTAAGGCTGGCTCGCATCCGCATCCACCAGGCCCGCGATCCGCCCGTACACCGCGCGAATTTGCTCCGGGGACATCGCCTGCGTCGGCATTCCCAGCGCGTCTCCGAGCGCCAGCCCGGCCAGAGCGCCATGCGCGCGAGACAAACGAGGATCCATCCGTGCACCTCCAGCGCGGGCACGCGCCCGCAGATAGCGTGAACGCCCCGGACAATCCGGGGCGCGCGGTAGGCCCAGGGGGACTCGAACCCCCAACCTACGGATTAAAAGTCCGCTGCTCTACCATTGAGCTATAGGCCCATGCCCACATTGTAGAAGGAAGCGGTCCCCATGGCCCAATCAAACACTCCTCGCCGCCCGGCCATGCTCGACGCCGCGCGGGCGGAAACGATCATCGGCGACGAAGATCCCGCCTCCCTCGCCGCCGTCGCGCACACCGCCGCGTGGGCGCTCATGGGCATCGGTGACGACACCTTCACGGACGAGGACGTGGCGCGCCTGCGCGACACAGTGCGCACCCGCGGCATCGACACCATCGCCCACGTGTGGTCGCGCAGCCCCGAATTCACTCTCCCCGGCGCCCTGTGGCGCGTCTACCTGCTCCACGAGTGGTACCACCGCGATCCGCTCCTGGTGGCCGAGCGCTACGCCGACGGCTCGCGCGCGCCTATCATCCAGGGGCTCGAGGCCCCCGTCGAGCTGCGTTCCCTGAGCCTCATCATGGAAGAGGTCGACTCCCTGCTGAGGGGCGACCTCACCGACGACGACCTCGGGTACGTGCTCGGCGAGGCCTCCCGCGCCATGCGCGTCCTCGCCGCCGGCGAGGCCGGGGCCCTGTGGATCGAAGACCCCACCGACCCGCTCGCCCACCGCGTCACCATGCGCCACTGTGCCCTGCTGGCAACCGCCGACGAGCTCGACGTCGCGGCCCGCGAGGCCGCCGTCGGAACGCTCGACTGAGACACGTCCACCGGCGCGGAGCCCGCACCCCGCCGCCCCTTCCGCCCGCTCGTCACGGCCCACGAGGCCGCCGGATTCGCGCCCGGCGCAACCCCGACCTCGTGAAGGTGGCGCGCCCATCAGGGCGCGGTCGGCGCGGGGCGACTACCCTGGACCCTATGCGCCCGATGCCAGCCCCACGCCCCCAGCGACTCGTTCGCTCCGCGGGCGCGCTCGTCTGGCGCTTCGCCGACCCCACGCGCGTCGCGCGCCCCGGCGAACCCATCGACCCCGCGGACATCGAAGTCCTCATGGTCCACCGCCCCCGCTACCACGACTGGTCCTGGCCCAAAGGCAAGGCCGAAAACGGTGAACCGCTCCTCGCCGCCGCCGTGCGCGAAGTCGAAGAAGAGACAGGCCAGATCATCACCCTGGGCGCGCCCCTGACCACCCAGCGCTACCGGCTCGGCGGCGGGCAAACCAAGGAAGTCCACTACTGGGTCGGCACGCCCCTGCCCGCCGACGCCGCCGCCGCGCGCCTGCGTGCCCCCGCCGCTCGCGCGCCGCGCACCGAAATCGACCAGACCAGGTGGGCCAGCCCCGAGGCCGCCTCCGACATGCTGACCCGGCGAGGCGACCGTCGTCTCCTCGCCGACCTCGTCGCCCGCGCCAGCGAAGGACGCCTCGTCACCTCCACGATCCTGATTCTGCGCCCCGGGCCCGCAGACACCGCGCCTGAGAGCGCCTCCGCGTCAGCGGATGCGCCCGCGCCCGCCGCGCCAGCGACCCCCACGCCAGCGACCCCCACGCCCGCCGCGACCGCGACCGTGCCCGCCGCAGCCCCCAAGCCGCGCCCGGTGCCCAGCCCCGCGATCGTCGCCTCTGCGGCGGCACGCCGGGCAGCGCAGGTGGAGCGGGCCTCGGCCCTGACGACGCGGAACGCCCAACGGCCCGACGATCCGCCCCTCGGCCGATTCGGCGTGCGACAGGCCTTTGACCTCGTCGACCTCTTGAGCGCGTTCGGCGTCGATCGCGCCTTCGCGTCCCCGAGCGCCCGGGCGCGCCAGGCTCTCGCGCCGTGGGCAGCGCTCGGCGGCGGATCCGTGACGCTCGTGGATGCCCTCGGTACCCAGCCCGAGGCCGCCGAACAGATCGATGCGGACGCTCGAGCGGGCCGGGTGCGTGCCTTCGCCGCGCAGCGCCTACGCGAGCCGGGCGGTACGACGCTCGTGTCTGTGACCGGAGCCGCACGAGACCTCATCGTCGAGGAACTCCGGGCCTACGGGGCAAACACGGTCGCGGGCGGCGACCTCCCCACCCTCAAGCACAGCCAGATCCTGGTCGCCCACGTCGAGCTGGGGGCCGACGGGCCCCTCGTCGTCGCCCTGGAGACGCACGGCGTGACCACGAAGAACCCCGCAATCCAGCCGCGCAAGGCCTCCAAGAAGCACTGAGGCGACCCGGCATTAGCCGAGCCGCCACGATCGCGCGAAGGAACAGGGTCACATGTTGGAGTTCCTCGCGGAACCGGTGAGCTTACTGTCGTCCTTGGCGAAGAGGTAGCATTGCACCGTGTGGTCACCTTTTTCCCAGGTTTGTGAAACGGGAAGCATCCAGTCGTAGTCCAACGTGGAGTCCGCGACGGGCTTGCCGACGTAGTGCTCGAAGATCAGGCCGCAGACCTCGTCGCTCTCCTCGTTAAACTCGTCGTCGGACGGACGGTTCGTGCCTGCGAAGTCAAAAATATGAAAGTATTCCCCATCGTGAGGCTGGTTGCAGTCGACGCTGGTGACTTCACTGTCCTCATCGGGCCCGAACTGGAAACACTCCCCGATGTGTTGCTGCGTCTGCGTATCGACCGTCGCGGAGGCCGCCGGCGTGCGGGAGCCATTCGAAGGCTTGCGAGTTCCAGACATTGACACGGAACAGGCGGACAGGCCCAAACTCAGGATGGTGGCCGAGACCCCGAGGATCAGCGCGGGGCGCGCGGTGCGGGATGCGAAGGAACGTTGAGACATGATTCTCCTTGGAGCAACGACGCCTTCGCACACGTGATGGAAGAGCGCGGCGCGGCGAGCCTGATTGCTGATCGTAGTGCTATTTCCACTATACAACGCCGCGGCGACCGCACGATCCGGGTTCTTGGTGCCCACGATCGGAACTGCCCGGGAGCGCCCAGAAACGCCGACGGCGGCCCGGCCGAAGCCGAACCGCCGCCGCACAGGATGCGAATCACATGCCGGAGCCCTTGATGGACTGGTTCAGCGTCGAATCGTCATCGGTGGTCGCGATGCAGACGATCTCGCGGTCGCCCGTCGCCCAGGTCTGAACCGTGGGGTACATCCACACGATGCTCAGGTTGGAGTCCTCGTAGTCCTTGCCGACGTAGGGGGAGAAGGCTGCCAGGCAGGCGTCCGTTGCCTTCTTCTCCATGTCGTCCTCGGACGGGCGCGAGGCATCCGTCAGCTTGTGGATGTAAAAGACCTCGCCGTTGTGCGGCTGGTTGCAGTTGAACTCCTCGACGGTCGCGGCGGCGCCGTCGGGGGTGTTGATGCACTGGCCGACGTACATCGCAAACGCGGAGGTGTCGGAGCCGGTGGCCTCGGGGGAGGGGCTCTCCGAGGAGCGCGACGAGGAGGTCTCGGAGGAACGATCGGACGGGGTGCGGCCGCCGAAGGGCAGGCCAGAGCAAGCGGACAGGCCGAGGGCCAGGATCGCGGCGGAGGCGCCGAGAGCCAGGGCGGGACGCATTGCGTGGGACATAGTGCTCCTTGATGAGATGGGATCGCGGACCGCGGGAGGCGAAACCGCTCAGCTGCGACGACGCGGGCCCAGGGTGGTGCCCGTCGCCATGCTGTTGTCACTATAACAATTCAAATACCGTACGGTAAAGGGGAGGTGGTCCGGGTCATGCCGGGCCGCCTCACGAGCCACAGCAACATCACGCCACGGCCGGAGGCTGCTCAAAGGCCCGAATTGCGCACCGGCTGATACAGGGGGTCGCCGTCCGTGCGGATCGCGATGCACTGGATGGTGCGATCCCCCTCCGCCCAGCTCTCCTGGGACGGCACGTACCATGTGAAATCCAGCTCGGACTCGTCGTAGGGCCTGCCCACGTAGGCGTCGAAGGCGTCAACGCAGGTGTCCGAGGCCATGGCATTCATATCGTCCTCGGAGGGCATCTGCGAGGAGGTGATTGTCATGACGTGGAAAACCTCCCCCCAATGCTCCGTCGTACACACCGCGTTCTCGACGTCGTAAACAGTGCCCTCGCCCGGGTCCTGGATGCACTGGCCAACGTATAGGTCAAGGACGGAGCTGGTGGGCCCGGAAGAGCCCCCGGAAGAACCGCCGGACGAGCCCCCGGAGGAGCTGCGGGGACTCAGTGAGACGGGGAAGCAAGCGGACAGGCCCAGGCTCATGAGGGCCGCGCCGATGCCGAGAAGCATGCAGGAACGGGAGAGGTGAGACATGATCTTCCTTGTGTTGAGGGGGCGATGGCCTCGGGGAAGCCGCGCCGCTCATGCGACGGGGATGGCGTCGCGTTCGCACACTATAGCAGCAGCGATGAGGGGTGGTACATGCAACGGGTGGCACCCGGCCCAAAGGCCGCGTGCCACCCGACGGCGCCGACGAGGGAAGGCCTACAGGCCCGAATCCTTCACCGACGAGGTGAGTGTGGAGCGATCCATGGGACGCGCTAGGCACACAATCGCCCGATCGTTGTGCGCCCACGAATCCTTCGTCGGAATCATCCACGTCATGTCGAGAGTGGACGTCAGGTAGCTCGATCCGATGTACTCCTTGAAATGCTCGAGGCACTGGGCGCCGGCCTGCTTGTTGAGCTCCTCCTCGCCGGGGAAATCCCCGTCGTCGGCGGAGGTCACGTAGAAGACCTCGGCGTCATGCTCTCGGGTGCAGCCGGTCGTCTCAACCGTGGTCGCGGTCTTGTCCTCGGGCATGAGGATGCACTGGCCGACCCGCATGTGCATGACGGACGAATCCGAGCACGCGGCGAGCGGAATGAGAAGCGCGAGGGCCGCGACCAGGCCGACGAGACGACGGGAAGCCACTAGTGGACCCCCAGAGGCAGCGCCACGAGGAGGTACACGATGCCAGACACGACGGCCGCGGCCGGCAGCGTGAGGAACCACGCGGTGACGATGCTGCCCGCGACGCCCCAGCGAACCGCGGAGAAACGCTTCGTGCAACCCACGCCCATGATCGCCGTCGACACGACCTGTGTCGTCGAGATGGGGGCGTGGATGACGTAGGAGCACAGGTACAGGATCGAGGCGGACACGGCCTCGGCGGTGAAGCCGCGAGCCGGATCCAGGTCGATGATCTTGCGGCCAATGGTGCGCATGATGCGCCCACCACCGGCCATGGTACCCAGCGAAATTGCCAGAGCGCTCGAAATCTTCACCCACAGGGGCACGTTCATCTCGCCCGTGATCGGATCGAGGATGTTGTGGTGCTGGCCGTAACCGCCCGCCATGAGCGCCATGACGATGATGCCCATCGTCTTCTGCGCGTCCTGGATGCCGTGGCCCAGGGCCATCGCAGCCGAGGAGATGCGCTGGGCGGCACGGAAACGACGCATCGTGCGGTGATACTGGGCCTTGCGCAGCAGCCATAGAACGAACTTCATGACGATGTAGCCGACGATGAAACCGATGATGGGGGAGGCGAACATCGGGATCACAACGTGGCTCATGATGCCCCACCAGTGAACGACCGTGCCGCTCATGAGGCCGGCGCCCGCCATGCCACCGATGAGGGCGTGCGAGGAGGACGACGGGAGTCCGAACCACCAGGTGATCAGGTTCCAGATGCAGGCGCCCAGCAGGGCGGCCAGGATGATGACCAGGCCCTTTTGCTGCATCTCCGGCAGTGGAGACTCGGCGTAGTCGCTGATCGAGATGATGCCCTTACCGACCGTCTTGGCGACGGCCGTGCCCATCATGGCGCCGATGACGTTCATCGTCGCCGCCATGAGGAGCGCCGCGCGGGGAGTCCACGCGCGCGTCGACACGGAGGTCGCAATCGCGTTCGCCGCGTCGTGGAAGCCGTTCGTGTAACTGAAGAACAGCGCGACGACGATGACGACGCAGACGAGGATCAGATTCAGATCCACGGCTCAGGATTCCTTCAGTGCGAGGGACTCGATGACGTTGGCCAGCTCCTCGAAGGCGTCTGCGCAGGATTCGAGGCCCTGGACGATGTCCTTCAGCTTGATGATCGTGACCGGGTCGAGGCCCGAGTCGAACAGGGCCGTCAGGGTGCGGCGGTAGGCCAGGTCGCCCTCGTTCTCGAGGCGGTTGATTTCGATCCAGTAGTCGCGCATGTCGATGGGCGACTTGAGCTTGGGCATGTTCTCCGCGGTCAGGTCCGCGCAGTTCTTGATGACCTCGATCTGCGTGTTCAGCAGGGAGACCAGGGAGGAGGGGATGTCGGCGATGCCGTAGACGACGAGGAGGTCGCCGGCCTCGTCGATGAAGTCGAGGCAGTCGTCCAGGTGGGAGGCCAGCGACTGCAGGTCCTCGCGGTCGAAGGGGGTGATGAACGAGGAGTTGATGCGCTGGACGATGTCGTGGTTGAGTTCGTCGCCGCGGTGCTCGACCTCGTGGAGCTGGTCGCGCAGGGCGATGCGCTCTTCGGGGGAGGCGGCGTAGATGTGCGTCAGGAACTCGACGGCCTGCACGAGCTGGCGGGCCTGGGAGGTGAAGTCTTCAAAAAAGTCAGGGCCTTGGGTCTTGTTTCGGAATCCCATGGTGTATTCGGTCCTTCCAATGGTGAACGGCACTGTTGTGCTATCTGTAATCGTCCGTCATGGGGTGGGCAGACTTCAAGTTCAGATGCGCTTTTGTTACACCAATGATCGTGTTCTATCTCACGGGGTCGGCCGGGGTTTGATCTTCGGTCCTATGGACGAGGCCTGGGCGTGCTCGCGCGGACACGAAACGCCTTGTGGGTGGGCAGAAAGTCCCTGTCGGTCGGGCGGCCTGTGACTGGTTCGACTACGATTGTGGTGTGACCGGGACCAAGCGCCCGCAAGCGTGGGCATCGGTTCCGGCATGATTGATTCTGTCAATCGGGGACGCAGACGCGGCCTCGACAATTCAAAATGCCTCAGGAGGCAAAATGTCCGTGACCGAACAGGACGTTCGTGCGGCGGCTCCGGCCAACGCTCCCGAAGATGTCATCAAGTGGGTTGCTGAAATCGCTGCGCTGACCACCCCTGACGCCATCGAGTTCTGCGACGGCTCCCAGGAAGAGTGGGATCGCCTGACCTCTCAGATGGTCGAGAGTGGCATGTTCACCAAGCTCAACGAGGAGAAGCGCCCCAACTCCTTCCTTGCTCGCTCCAAGCCGTCCGACGTTGCGCGTGTTGAGTCCCGTACCTTCATCTGCTGTGAGAAGGAAGAGGATGCGGGCCCGACCAACCACTGGGCCGACCCCAAGGAAATGAAGGCCACCCTGCACGAGAAGTTCACGGGTGCCATGAAGGGTCGCACCATGTACGTGGTTCCCTTCTCCATGGGTCCCCTTGGTGGCCCCATCTCCCAGCTCGGTGTTGAGATCACCGACTCTCCCTACGTCGTTGTCAACATGCGCATCATGACCCGCATGGGTGCTGCTGCCATGGACCTCATCAATGAGGGCCGCGTGTGGGTTCCCGCCGTTCACTCCGTCGGCGTTCCTCTTGAGCCCGGTCAGGAAGACTCGAGCTGGCCCTGCAATGATGAGAAGTACATCACTCACTTCCCTGAGACCAACGAGATCTGGTCCTTCGGTTCGGGTTACGGCGGCAACGCCCTGCTCGGCAAGAAGTGCTTCGCCCTGCGTATCGCCTCGACGATGGCCCGCCGCGACGGCTGGATGGCCGAGCACATGCTCGTCCTGCGCCTGACCCGCGAGTCCACCGGCCAGCAGTTCCACGTCACCGCCGCCTTCCCGAGCGCCTGTGGCAAGACCAACCTCGCCATGCTCCAGCCCACGATCCCCGGCTACAAGGTCGAGACCGTCGGCGACGACATCGCGTGGATGCGCCCGGGCCCGGATGGCCGCCTGCGCGCCATCAACCCCGAGGCCGGCTTCTTCGGCGTCGCCCCCGGCACCTCCTACAAGACCAACCCCATGGCCATGGAGACCGGCAAGGCCAACTCCATCTTCACGAACGTCGCCCTGACCGACGACGGTGACGTGTGGTGGGAAGGCATCGACGGTGACGTTCCGGCGCACCTGATCGACTGGCACGGCAACGACTGGACCCCCGAGTCCGGCGAGAAGGCTGCTCACCCGAACAGCCGCTTCACCGTTCCCGCCTCGCAGTGCCCGATCATCTGCCCCGACTGGGAAGCCCCCGAGGGCGTCGCGGTTGACGCCGTCCTCTTCGGTGGCCGCCGCGCCACCAACGTCCCGCTGGTCGCCGAGCAGTACGAGCCCGCTCACGGCGTGTTCATCGGCGCCTCCGTGGCCTCCGAGGTCACCGCTGCCGCGACCGACGTCAAGGCCGGCTCGCTGCGTCATGACCCCTTCGCCATGCTGCCCTTCTGCGGCTACAACATGGCCGACTACTGGGGCCACTGGCTGGAGATGCAGGACAAGCTCGGCGAGGGCTTCCCGAAGGTCTACCAGGTCAACTGGTTCCGTAAGGATGAAGACGGTAACTTCATGTGGCCCGGCTACGGCGACAACTCCCGCGTCCTGGACTGGATCGTTCGCCGCGCCGCCGGCGAGGTTGAGGCCATCGACGGCGTGACCGGCCGCTACCCGAAGTTCGAGGACTTCAACCTCGACGGCCTGGACATTGACGAGGCCGTGTGGGCGAAGCTCTTCGCGATCGATCCCGACGCCTGGGCCGCCGAGATGGACGACACCGAGGAGTACTTCTCGCAGTTCGGCGACAAGCTCCCCGCCGCCATCACCGAGCAGCTGGCCAAGTTCCGCGCGCGCATTGCCGCCGCGAAGCAGGCCTGATTGACGCGGACCTGAGGGCGAGCCCCGGAGGAAACTCCGGGGCTCGCCCCTTTTTGACGACGTGTAGGCTTCGCCACGAGGTGTGCGAAAACTGACCGGGTTGCGTCATGTGAGTCTCGGCGGGCTACACTGGGAGGGCATACGACCGCGCACGCAAGGAGAGCCCGTGCCCAACTACTTGACGAATGATGAGCTGGCCCACGCCAAGGGCCTGCTCGATCGCATGACCGACATCTACCAGCACACCGTCGTCGGCCAGGAAGGCCTGCGCCGCGCGCTGACCGCCTCGCTGCTCGCGGGCGGCCACGTGCTGGTCGAATCTGTTCCCGGCCTGGCCAAGACGACGGCCGCGCAGACCCTCGCCTCCGCCGTGTCCGGCACCTTCCATCGCATCCAGTGCACCCCCGACCTGATGCCCAACGACATCGTTGGCTCTCAGATCTGGAACCAGGAGCGCGGCGAGATGGTCACCCAGCTGGGCCCGGTTCACGCCAACATGGTCCTCCTGGATGAGATCAACCGTTCCTCCGCGAAGACCCAGTCCGCGATGCTGGAGGCCATGCAGGAACGCCAGACCACCATTGGTGGTGTCAATCACAAGCTGCCGAGCCCCTTCATGGTCATGGCCACGCAGAACCCCATCGAGGAAGAAGGCACCTACATTCTGCCTGAGGCCCAGATGGACCGCTTCCTCCTCAAGGAGGTCATCACCTACCCCACGCCCGTCGAGGAGCTCGAGGTTCTGTCCCGCATCGACTCCGGCCAGATGACGATCCCGTCCCCGGCCGTCCCGATCACCCTCGACGACGTGCGCACCCTGCAGGAGGCGCGCCGCCGCGTCTTCATCCACGAGACCCTCAAGGCCTACATCGTGGACATCATCAACACGACCCGAGGCGCGGGCCCCAACCCGCTGCCCGGCTGGAGCAAGCACGTGCGCGTGGGCGCCTCCCCGCGTGGTGGCATCGCGCTCATGCAGATCGCCCAGTCGCTCGCCCTCATGGCGGGACGCAACCACGTCATGCCCGACGATATCAAGGAGATGCGCTACGGCATCCTGCGCCACCGCATCATCCGTACCTTTGACGCACTGGCCGACAACGTGTCCATTGAGGGCCTCATCGACGCCGTCTTCAACGCGGTCCCCGTTCCGTAACGAATACCGCTTCCACGCCCGTCGACTGTCTAGAGGAACGTCATGCCTGTACGCTCGCGCGAAATCCACGCGCTCTCCACGCGCATCCAGCTGCCCGTCATGCGCAAGCTGCTGTCCGTCATGGACGGCCAGCACTCTGCGCTGAGGCAGGGTCGCGGATGGGAGTTCATGGACTTGGCTCCCTATCAGCCGGGCGACGACGTGCGTGAAATCGACTGGGCGGCCACGGCGCGCACCGGTTCGCCGGTCATCAAGCGCCACGAGGCCACGGCGAACCTGCAGGTCATGCTCGTCGTGGACACGGGCCGCGAGATGGGCGCCCTCGCCCCCTCGGGTGAGACGAAGGAAGAGATCGCCCTGGCGGCGTGCGAGGCGATCGCCTGGCTGTCCGTCGCCCGAGGAGATCAGATCGGCCTCGTCGCGGGTGACTCCGAGCGCGTGCGTTTCATGCCCGCCCGCTCGGGTAACGCGCACGCGGAAACGGTGCTGCGCCGCATCGAGGAGGACATCACCCTGGGGTCGCCCCACTCGGACGTCCCCAAGCTGCTGGCGCGGGCCAGGACCGTCACCCGGCGGCGCAGCCTCATCGTGATCGTCACCGATTCCACGCAGCCCACCCCCTCGCGCGAGTCCGATGACCTTATCAAGTCCCTCACCGTGCGCCACCAGGTCATCCAGGTGTGTGTCGCCGACGTCGACCCCACCAGCCTCGAGAAGGGCACGGACGTCGTCGACGTCAACGAGGGGCCGCTGCCCGACTTCCTGCTGCGAGACTCGCAGCTGGCGGGCGAGGCCGCCAACGTCATGGCCGCGCGCTGCGCCGCCGTGACCCAGATGCTCGACAGGAGGGGAGTCATCCACGTGGACGTGTCGTCCAGCGAGGAAGTCCCTCGCGCGCTCATGCGCGCTCTTGAAAGGGGATCACATGTCCGGTGACACGAAGGAATACTTGCAGGATCCGGTGATCTATCCGAACTGGATGTGGGTCCTGGGGGTCACCCTGCTGGCGGCCGTCATCGGGTGGATCGTCTACTGCCTGTGGCGGTGGTGGACCTCGCGCATCGGCGAGGTCATGGAGCTCCAGACGATCACGGATGCGCGCCGCAAGAAGTACCTGCGCTACATCGATCAGATCGCGGATCGTTACGCCGACGCGGACCTGGACGCCCGCGGCGTGCACCTGGCGATCGCCGGCCTCATGCGCGCACTCGGCACGGAGCGTACCGGTCGTGACCTTGAGGTCGCGACCGTGCGTGAGGTCCGCGAGCTCGTGCCCGTGTGGCCGGGACTGGCAGACGTCCTGGAGGCATGCGAGGTCCCCAGCTTCACGGGTGAGAACATCCCCGTCGGCCAGCCCTCGCACGAGGCTGTGACGAACGTGTTGAGCAAGGCCGTGGAGGCGGTAAACGTATGAGGTTTTGGTGGCTTATTCCCCTCGTCCTGGTGGCGGTCGCCGCCGCGACAGGCGTCGGTTGGTGGTTCGCTCGTCGCGCCGGGCAGCGTTCGGGCAAGAAGGGCTGGGTGGCGAACTCCGGTTACCTGCGTGGCCTGCCCAAGTACCAGGCGCTGGTGCGCAGGACCCGTTCTTCCCTGGCGATGGCCCTCGTGTGCTTCATCATCGCGGTTATCGCGGCGTCGGTGTCCGCGGCGGCTCCCGTGGACCGCTACGTCAAGCACGACAAGTCCGCGAGCCGTGACATCGTGCTCTGCCTGGACGCCTCGGCCTCGATGCTGCCCTACGACTCGAAGATCGGCGACGCTTTCAAGCAGATCATCTCCCACTTCGAGGGCGAGCGAATCTCCCTGCAGCTGTGGAACGTTTACTCGACCACGATGTTCCCGCTCACCGACGACTACGAGATGGCCGACGACACGCTCACGGAGATGTCGGACGTCATTGATCGGGGCTTCTCCTCCTACGGCGGGCGCTACACGGCGACGCGGGAGCTCATCGAATACCTCCAGCCGACGCTGCCTGACGACGACGAGGAGCGTGCCTCCCTCGTGGGTGACGGCTTGGCCTCGTGCGTCATGGGCTTCGACCACAAGGACAAGACCCGCTCGCGTACGATCCTGCTGGCGACCGACAACGAGGTGTGGGGCGAGGGCATCTACAACCTCAGTGAGGCGATCGCCTTCGCCAAGCGTCAGAACGTGACCGTGACCGCCCTGTACCCCGGGTCGATGGATATGCTCTCCTCCGAGGCCATCGACCTGCGCGATCAGGTCCAGTCCACGGGCGGCGACTTCTATGACGCCTCCTCCCCGGCGTCCGTCGATAGCGTGGTCCAGCAGATCGAGGCCGAGCAGAAGGAAGACCTGGACTCAAACGGCAAGATGCTCGAAACCGACCGTCCGACGGCGGCCCTGGGATGGACCCTCGTGGGCGTCGTGTCACTGCTTGGTCTGCTCGCCTTCGGGAGGCTCTGACATGGTATTTCACCCCGTCATTAACCTGTTCCTGCTGATCCTCATCACGGTCGTCGCGGGCGTCTTCGTGTTCCTCACGTGGCACCGAGCGGTGCGCAAGAACGTGAAGGACGTCATCCGGCGTTCGCTCATCGTTGTCACGGTGCTGGTCATGGGTGCTGGCCCCTCCATCCCCGGCGAGGCCGTCGAGGTCACCTCCACCCTCGAGGTCTACTTCGTCATTGACCGCACCGGCTCGATGGCAGCGGAGGACTGGGACGGCGCCAAGCCCCGCATCGACGGCGTGCGCAACGACGTCGCGCTCCTCATGGGATCCCTCACCGGCTCGCGCTTCTCGATCCTGTCGTGGGATTCGAAGGTGCACATCGACATGCCGCTGACGACCGACTCCTCCGCGGTCGACGCCTACATGGGCAGCTTCGATCGCGAGCTGTCCTCCTCCTCGCAGGGTTCCTCACCCAACCGCCCCGCGGCGGAACTCGCCAAGCTCCTGAAGAAGAACAAGGAGCGTCACCCCCAGAATATTCGCGCCGTCTTCGTCTTCTCCGACGGTGAGACCTCGAACCAGGATCACTGGTCGACCGCTCCCACCGGCTCCGAGAGTGACTGGGACGAGGTCAAGCAGTACGTCGACGGCGGCCTGGTCATCGGCTACGGCACCGAGGAGGGCGGCAAGATGAAGGTCCTGCGCCTGGGAGACTCGGGCGCGCAGAGTGGCGGCGGGGACGAGTACATTCACGACAAGTCCCAGCCCGGCGACCCCATCGCGATCTCCAAGATCGACGAGGCCGCCCTGCGCTCCGTCGCGTCGCGCATCGGCGTGGACTACGTGCACTCGCCCGACAAGTCGGCCATCGAGTCCCACGCGCGCTCGCTCCTGGAAAACGCCTCGACGATCTCCGAGTCGCGCAATATGCAGTCCACCTACCGCTACATCATCTGGCCCTTCGCCCTCATCCTGGGCGGCCTCCTCGCGTGGGAGGGTGCAACCCTGGCGCTGCGCGCCCAACAGCTGAGGAATTCCCATGCAATCTGAGAACTCCGCCCGCGACGATGACCTCCTGCCCTTCGGCGCCCCCCAGGCTGACTCCGTCGACCCCGCGGTGCGCGCCAAGCTCACCCAGGCCTCGTCGGGCAAGCAGAAGATTCAGCGTTCCCCGCGAGCCCTGCGCCCCCTGTGGTACTCCATCCCGATCCTCGTGATCGCCCTTGTGATCTCGGCGTACCTGATCGGCATGACCCTGTGGTCGCGCTCGTCGCTGGGCCACTGGACGAAGGGAGAGTACCCGGCAGCGCAGGCAGGGTACGAGGGGCAGATGACGTGGACCTCCATCGGCATCGAACGCTGGGTGTCCCACTACAACCTCGGCACCACGCTGGTGCGCCAGGATGCCATCGACGAGGGCGTGGCCGAGCTGCGCACCGCCTACGACCTGGTGCCCAAGGCCACCGAGGTGCAGCCCGGGCGACTGGAACCCTTCTCCTACGAGTGCCGGGTGCGCGTCAACCTCGGCATCGGCATCGAAATCCAGGCGGACGCCCTGCGCTCGGCCAAATCTCTCGATGACGCCATCGCCGCCTACCAGGAGGCCGTCGACCTGATCTCGCCGTGCCAGACCGCCGGCGGAGGCGGCGGCCAGTCCGGCCAGTCCGGCCAGTCCGGAGGCCAGGGCCAATCCGGCAACCAGAGCCAATCCGGAGGCCAGGGCCAATCCGGCGACGATCAGCAGTCGGGCGGCTCCTCGGAGAACCCCGCGGATGAGAACAAGAGCCGCGTCCAGAAGAAGAAGGAAGACACCGAAAAGGAACAGCAGGGCGAAGACCCGAACCAGAACAAGCAGGATCCCCAGAATAACCAGGATCCCAAGCCCAACCCGAGTTCGAGCCCGACCCCCTCCAACAGCCCGACGTCCGACCCCTACGAGGGCGAGAACAGCGACGAAAAGCAACAGCGTCAGAAGCTGGAGGACCAGAACAGCGGCCGCGCGAAGGAACGCCGCGACCAGACCGACGACAAGCGCAGCGGCAACCCTAACGGTGCCTGGTGAGTCGTGATCGCGCGTCTCAACTTCGCTGTGACGTGCACCCATAAAACCCCGCGGTGGCCCGGAAGGCCACCAAACACCGATAGGCTTGAAACGTGAAGGTTCTTCTCGTTGGTAACGGAGGTCGCGAACACGCGATCGCCCGTGCGCTTGTACGAACGTCCACCCCCGAGCATCCCGTGTCGCTTGTCGTCCAGGCCGGTAACCCCGCGCTGGAACAGCTGGGCCGCTCGCTCACGATGGATCCGCTGGACCCGAAGGATGTCGTGCGACGCGCGACATCCGAGAAGGTCGACCTCGTGGTCGTCGGTCCCGAGGCCCCGCTCGTCGCGGGCGTCGCCGACGCGGTCCTCGACTACGGGATTCCGGTCTTCGGACCGACGAAAGATGCGGCCCGCCTGGAGGCCTCCAAGTCTTTCGCCAAGCAGGTGATGGCGGACGCCGGCGTGGCCACCGCCCGCTCCTTCACCTGCACGACCATGGATCAGGTGGAGGCCGCCTTCGACGACCTTGGTGCCCCCTACGTCGTGAAGGACGACGCCCTGGCCGCCGGCAAGGGTGTCGTCGTGACCACCGACCGCGCCCAGGCCTCGGACCACGCGCGCGCCTGCCTGGCGCGCGACGGGGGAGCGGTCGTCATCGAGGACTACCTCGACGGCCCCGAGGTCTCCCTCTTCTGCTTCGCCGACGGCGCGACCGTCGTCCCGCTCCAGCCCGCCCAGGACTTCAAGCGCGTGGGCGATGGCAACGAAGGCCCGAACACGGGCGGCATGGGCGCCTACAGCCCCCTCCCGTGGCTGCCCGAGGAAGCCACGCAGCGCATCGTCGAGGAGGTCGCCCAGCCCGTCGTCACCGAGATGGCCCGGCGTGGCACTCCCTTCCGCGGCCTCCTGTACTGCGGCCTCGCGATGACCTCGAAGGGCATCCGCGTCGTCGAATTCAACGTGCGTTTCGGCGACCCGGAGACCCAGGTGGTTCTCGAACGCCTCGACTCCCCGCTGGCGCCCATCCTGTACGCGGCCGCCACCGGCACTCTCGCGAAGGTCCCCGCCCCCGTGTGGAGCGAGGATGCCGCCGTCACGGTCGTCATGGCCTCGGGCGGCTACCCGGGCGCCACGGACACCGGGCACCCCATCACCGGCATCGAGGCGGCCGAGGCCTTGGAGGGCGTCCATGTCATCCACGCCGGCACCTCCGAGGAGATCACCGACGACCCGGCCGACGTTGCGGCCGGATGCTGCGGCTTCGAGCCGACCTACGCGCTCGTGAACTCGGGCGGACGCGTTCTCGACGTCGTCGCCCGCGCGGCCACCCTCGACGAGGCCCGGGCGCTCGCCTACCGGGGCGTGGACCTCATCCACTTCGAGGGCGAGCACCACCGTAGCGACATCGCAACGTGGCCCGCCGACCTGGCCGTCACACTCGACTAACGACACGATACTGAGGAGCATTATGCCCGCCTCCCTGCACGGTTGGACCCCCCTGAGCTCGGGGAAGGTTCGCGACATCTACGCTCCCGACGAGGCCGTGGTGGGCTCCGCTCCGGACACGCCCGCCGCCCAGGGCCGCCCGCGTCACGCGAAGGTGGGCCCGGAGGCGCTTCTCATGGTGACGTCGGATCGCATCAGCGCCTACGACTACGTGCTGCCGACCGAGATCCGCGGCAAGGGTGCGGTGCTCAACCAGCTGGCCATCTGGTGGATGGGCAAGCTGCGTCACCTCGTCGAAAACCACCTGCTGGCCGTGGGCAGCAAGGTCCCGGCGGAGGCCTCGCGCGCCCTCGAGGGTGCGCCGGCCACTCGCTTCGCGGTGCCCGCCGAGGTTGACGCGCGCGCGGTCGTGTGCCGCAGCCTGTACATGATCCCCATCGAGTGCGTCGTGCGCGGCTACCTGACGGGCTCCGGCCTGGCGGAGTACCGCCAGTCGGGGTCCGTGTGCGGCATCATACTGCCCGAGGGGCTGACCGAGGCCTCGCGCCTGGAAGAGCCGATCTTCACGCCCGCGGCGAAGGCTGAGCTGGGCGAGCACGACGAGAACATTACCTTCGAGCAGACCGTCGAGCGGATCGGCGAGGAGTACGCGAGCGCGATCCGTGACCTGTCGATCGCCCTGTACCGGGCCGCCCGCGATATCGCCGCCGAGAGGGGCATCATCATCGCGGACACGAAGTTCGAGTTCGGTATCGACGTGTCCACGGGCGCGATCGTGCTCGCGGACGAGATCCTTACCCCCGATTCCTCGCGCTTCTGGCCCGCGGACCGCTGGGTTGAAGGCCAGGTGACGCCGAGCTTCGACAAGCAGTACGTGCGCGACTGGCTGACCTCGGAGGAGTCGGGGTGGGACCGCGCCTCCGGGCAGAATCCGCCCGCGCTGCCCGACGCCGTCGCCGCCGCGACCGCTGCCCGCTACGTCGAGGCGTATCGCCGACTTACCGGGGTCGACCCGGTCCTGTAACCAACGTGCCCGCCGGGCAAGGTGCACGGCGGGATCCTCACCAACAACACAAGGAGGAACGCCGTGGGGCGAATCATCGTGGAAGTGATGCCGAAGCCTGAGATCCTGGATCCCCAGGGTAAGGCCGTCGGCTCGGCGCTGCCCAGGCTCGGAATCACGAGCTTTACGGCCGTGCGTCAGGGGAAGTGCTTCCACCTGACCGTGGACGGCCCCGTCACCGACGAGCTCCTGGAGCAGGCCCGCAAGGCCGCCGAAGAGGTCCTGTCCAACCCGATCATCGAGGACGTCGTGCGCGTCGAGGCCATCGACGAGGCCGACGCCCGTTACGCGGGAGGCGCGCAGTGACCCGCGTCGGAGTCGTCACCTTCCCCGGCACCCTTGACGACCGTGACGCCGCCCGCGCGGTTGAGACCGCCGGTGCTGAGGCCGTGTCCCTGTGGCATAAGGACGCCGACCTGCACGGCGTCGACGCGGTCGTCATCCCCGGAGGCTTCTCCTACGGCGACTACCTGCGCTGCGGCGCGATCGCCGCGACCGCCCCCGTCATGGGTGAGATCGTGCGCAAGGCCGGACGAGGCCTGCCCGTCCTGGGCATCTGCAACGGCTTCCAGGTCCTGTGCGAGTCGCACCTGCTGCCCGGCGCCCTCATCCGCAACGACCACCAGAAGTTCCTGTGCCGCGACCAGGTGCTGCGCATCGAAAACGCGGACACCGCGTGGACGCGCGCCTACAGCGCCGGCGACACCATCACCGTCCCCCTCAAGAACGGCGAAGGCAACTTCCAGGCCTCCCCCGCCGAGCTCGAACGCCTTGAGGGCGAGGGCCGTGTCGTGTTCCGCTACGTCGACGTTAACCCCAACGGAAGCGCCAACGACATCGCGGGCGTCACCAACGCAGCGGGCAACGTCGTCGGCCTCATGCCCCACCCCGAGCACGCGACCGAGGTCGGCTTCGGCCCGCTCTCCCTCGGACCCGACGGCGCCAGCCACCACGGCGGCATCGACGGCCTGGGCATCTTCCACTCCGTCCTCGCATCCCTCGTCGGCTGACGACGCCACCGCGCCCTCTCCCGTGAGGGCGCCCCGGCCTCGTCCATGATCTTTCGAATGGAAACACGAATGACCTCCGAAAATACCCGCGAGCTGCCCGACACCGTCGAGAACGCCGCCGCGACCCCCGGCCAGGACATGCCCTGGAAGGAACTCGGCCTCAAAGAGGACGAATACCAGCGCATCTGCGACATCCTCGGGCGCCGACCCACGAACGCTGAGCTCGCCATGTACTCCGTCATGTGGTCCGAGCACTGCTCCTACAAGTCCTCCAAGAAGCACCTCGCCGAGCAGTTCGGCGCGCGCACGACCGACGCCATGAGGAAGAACCTCCTCGTCGGCATGGGCCAGAACGCCGGCGTCGTCGACATCGGCGGCGGCTGGGCCGTTACTTTCAAGGTGGAGTCCCACAACCACCCGTCCTTCGTCGAACCCTACCAGGGCGCGGCCACCGGCGTCGGCGGCATCGTCCGCGACATCATCTCCATGGGCGCCCGTCCGATCGCCGTCATGGACCAGCTGCGCTTCGGCGCCGTCGACCACCCCGACACAGCGCGCGTCG